>NZ_JBHTND010000006.1:0-192988 GCF_042679825.1 Methylobacterium marchantiae
CGGCCACTCCTTCCGCCGCGAAACGATCGCGCCACTTGCGCACCGTCTTCGGGTCGATCCCCAGAGCGAGCGCCACGGTGCTCACAGCCCAACCCTGAGCCAGCCGCTCCACGATCAACCGTCGACTATGGGGCGTCGTGCGCGCATTCTGATGAGCGTCCATCCGAGGCTCCGGGTCCGGGGTTACAGGCTTCGCAACCACAGCCTCGCTCGACACCCTCGGATGGACAACCTCCATAGCAACGACATCTAGGGGACATCTCACCAAGTATGGCTGGGTTGCACCGGAAGACCCGTCCCACATGGCGATGCTGGGCGATCTTCTGGAGGACGAGATGGGCTCCTTGCTTCCACCTGCCACTGTAGAGATGTTCCGGGTGATGCTGGACCTCCTGGCCGACTTGAATGACCGCATCGCCGAACTCGAACGGGAGATTGCCCGCCGGGACTGGGAGGACGAGACGGCTCGTCGGCTGATGACCATCCCCGGCATCGGCCCCATTACCGCAACGGCACTGACTGCCTTGGCTCCTGCGGCCGAGCCCTTCGAAGGGACGGGACTTCGCTGCGTGGCTCCAGGGGGCGTCCACAGATGGAACACGTCCGCGAATGGGCCTGAGCGAGCCGGACCGTTGATTTTAGTTCGCCGCTGCCACGGTCGATCGTCTATCCTCGACGTCTCGTGGCGATAGTGCGGAGGCTTCAGAGATGCTGAGCCCGACGGGACACCCCGCTGCTCACGATGACGGCTGCCATCACGGGCGCTCCACCGGCGGCTGCGTCGATTGCAAAGTGCGTCTGATCAGCGTCTGTGCGGCGCTGACAATCGACGAACTCGATGGTCTCGAAGCCATCAGCCAGGCGGTCGAGCTGGCGCCGCGGCAGGCCCTGTTTGCCCAGGGCGAGGAGGCGGGAGCCGTCTACAACATCACCGAAGGCACGCTGCGCCTCTTCCGGCTCCTGCCCGACGGGCGTCGCCACGTCATGGGCTTCGCGCTCATCGGCGATTTCCTCGGCCTGGCCCTGGCGGAGCGGTTCACCGTGACGGCCGAGGCGCTGTCGCCGGTCAGGCTGTGCCGGTTCGAGCGCGCAGCGTTCAGGGCCCTGGTGGCGGAACGGCCCAGTCTCCTCGAACGCTTGCACGAGCGCGCCGGCTACGAACTCAGACTTGCGCAGGACCAGATGACCCTCCTCAGCCGGCGTACGGCCGAGGAGAAGGTGGCCATCTTTCTCATCGGTCTACGCGAGCGCTATGCTCGGATCGGACACGCTTCGGTGACCCTCGAACTTCCGATGGGGCGGCAGGACATCGCCGATCATCTCGGCCTGACGATCGAGACGGTCAGCCGGATCATCACGCGCCTCGACCGCGAGAGGACGATCCTCGTGGTGCCGGGTGGCGTACGACTCATCGATCCAGCCCGGCTGGAGCGCCTCGCCGCCAGCTGACGATCCGCGTCGCGCGGCCTACCGCTCCAGCGTCTTGAGGTAGGCAATCAGGTTGTCCGCTTCGTCGGGATCGAGACGAAACTCCGGCATGGTCGGATGCCCGGTCGTGATGCCTTCGGCCAGCGCCTCCCCGAGATCCTCGACGGGGTAGCGCCGGTGAAGCATGCGAAACGGCGGTGCCTCCGCCAGGGCGCTGGGACCGGCGCGCCCGATCGCGTGGCAACGGACGCAATTGGTCCGCGCGATGACCTCGCCGCGCTTCTCGTGTGCGTCCAGGACGCGCGGCTCCTCCGCATGAGCATCTAGGCCGGTGACCATGAGCGCCAGCGCGAGAGCGGTGAACCGGCGCATCAATGGCTCATCAGGCAGCAGACCGGCGTCGTCCGCAGGATCTCGCGGGTTGCCCCGCCGAACAGCCATTCCCGCAGCCGCGAATGGTCATAGGCACCCATGACGACGAGATCGGCATCGTGTCGTGCGGCGAACCGCAGGATCTCATCGGCGGCAGCCAGATCCGACCTTGCCAGCAAATGGGTCGTGACGTGGGCGCCATGCCGGGCGAGGTGAGTGGCGACGTCCTCCGCCCCCTCGAAACGGGCATCGTCGCCGGCCGTGACCACATACACCTGATCGGCCCGTTTGATGAAGGGAAGCGCTCCCGATATGGCGCGGCGCGCCTCGGGCGTATCCTTCCAGGCGATGACGATACGCGCGGCCTGGATCTGCTCGATCCGGGGCGGGACGACGAGGACGGGTCGCCCAGCCTCCATCAGCACCGGACCGGGCAGGACGCCCATGTCTCCCGGATCCTCGTCGTCGATACCGCGGCGCCCCACGATCACGAGATCGGCACCACGCGCTTGCTCGACGAGAAACGGAACTGGAGCGACCATATCCGAGCGCCAGTCGACACGTGCTTCTCCGACGCTCCTCTCGAAGACTGCCCTGACGCACGACAACTCCTCCTCCAGCTTGGCTTTTTCTTCAGCGAAGAGGGACTCGGCTTCCTGGATGTCGTTGACCGCGACCGGTGACGGAATCCTTCGGGCCGCGACCCCGGTCAGCGTGGCCTCGAACCGCAGGGCCACTCCGCCGGCGAGCCGAGCCCTGTCGGGCGTATCGGGACCCGTGTCGAGGGAGACCAGGATACTGGCGTAGGACATGTCCGCCTCCGTTGGCCGGTCTGCCGGCTCGATGGAATCGTCGTGATTGCAGAGGGCCGCGGACATGATCCGATTGCCTATCGGATCGGCCGCGGCCGTCGGGCGCAATGCGCCGCGGCTTCAGAGCACCACCCAGAGTAGCCCGGTGAGGAGGATCGAGGCGGTGACGGCAAGCGCGAGGGCCTGAAGGCTGCCGATATCCGCGCCGTGGAAGCCGTCCTCGATCCGTCCGGGGACGCCCCCAGCCAGGGCCGGAGGCACCGGTTGCGGATTTGCCGGATCGCCGGGCTTCACGGAGGAAAGCTTTCGCGCCTGAGATCCCCTGGGCATCCCAACTCGGCCGGAGGATGCGAGGTCGGTCGTCCCGATCGCTGAGGTCATGATCGTCTCCCGTTGTTGCGACGAGAAGAGGATGCTCCGGTCCTGCGGAGGGCGCTTTGAGATGGATCAAGGCCAAGGATTTTCAGACGGTCTTGAGAAGCCACCGGAGCGGGAGCGCGATCGCCGTCAGGCTGGCGATACCGCCGGCCCAGAGGGCCACGAACCAGGCGAGGCGGCGAATGGGAGGGGCGATGGCCATGGTGCCTCTCCTCAATGGTAGCCGGGCGCGCCGGCGGTGACCTTGCCGCGAAACAGCCAGTAGACGTAGGCGGTATAGGCCAGCACCATCGGCAGCAGCACCACCGTGCCCACGAGCAGGAAGAGCTGGCTGCTCGGATGGGTGGCGGCATCCCATATCGTCACCGTCGGCGGCACGATCATCGGGAACAGGCTGATGCCGAGCCCGATATAGGACAACAGGAAGAGGCCGAGGCCGCACAGGAAGGGAGCGACCTCCTCCCTCCGGTTGAGGGCCGCCAGGAACCGCCACCCCAGGGCCGCAACGAGGAACGGCACGGGCGCGGCCAGGGCCATGGCCGGCCAGGTCAGCCAGCGGCCGCGGAAGGCCGGGCTGAGGAACGGCATGGCGATCGACACGGCCGCGATGGCGAATAGCGTCGCGAACCCGAGCGCTCGCGCGAGCCGGAAGGCCCGCAGCTGCAGCACCCCTTCCGTCTTCCAAATCAGCCAGCAGGCCCCGAGGAGGGCGTAGCCCGCCACGAGGGCGAGGCCGGTCAGAAGGGAGAACGGCGTCAGCCAGTCCCACCAGCCGCCGGCATAGGCGCGGCCCTCGACACGGATTCCCTGGACGAGTGCCCCGAGGCAGATCCCCTGGCAGAACGCCGCTCCGTAGCTGCCGAGGGCGAAGGCGGCGTCCCACGCCGTCTGAGCCGGAGCTGAGGCTGCCCTGAACCGCATCTCAAAGGCGACGCCGCGGAAGACGAGGGCGAGGAGCATCAGGGTGATCGGCATATAGAGCGCCGGCAGAAGGGTGGCGTAGGCGAGGGGAAACACCGCGAACAGGCCGCCACCGCCGAGGATCAGCCAGGTCTCGTTGCCGTCCCAGACCGGCGCCACCGTATTGACCATGACGTCCCGGTCGGCCTTCTCGGGGAGGGCCGGGAACAGGATGCCGATGCCGAGGTCGAACCCGTCCATGACCACGTAGAGGAAGACCGCCGTGGCGATGAGGATCGCCCAGATGAGGGTGAGGTCGAGGGACATGGGCACTACTCCGCGGGCTGGATGGCGGGACGGCCGACGCCGGGACGCGGAGCGTCGAGCGAGGGCGCCGGCGTGATGCCGGCGGTGCGGATCGGCTGGCCGGTGGGCGGCCCCGGCTCGTGGGCGTGGGGCGCCTGGTTGAACAGGTGCAGGAGGTACCAGATGCCCGCGCCGAACACGGCGAGGTAGACCACAGCGAAGGCCGCGAGGGAGGCGGCGACGGCGGGCGCCGCGACGGGCGAGACGCTGTCGGCGGTGCGCAGCAGGCCGTAGACGGTGAAGGGCTGGCGACCGGTCTCGGTCACGGTCCAACCGGCGGTGACGGCGACGAGCCCGGATGGCCCCATCGCGACCGCGAACCGATGAAACCACGCGGTATCGTAGAGCCGCCCGCGCTGGCGCAGCCAGAGGGAGCCGAGCCCGAGGGCGATCATCAGGAGACCGAGGCCGACCATGACCCGGAATGACCAGAACACCAGCGGCAGGTTGGTCGGCCAGGTCTCGCGCGGCAGGCTCTTGAGCCCCCGCACCTCGCCGTCGAGATCATGGGTCAGGTAGAGGCTGGCGAGGCCCGGGATGCCGATGGCGCCGCGTGTCTCGCCGGTTGCCGCATCCGGCCAGCCGGACAGGTAAGCGGGCGCCCGGCGCTGCGTCTCGAAATGTCCCTCCATGGCGGCGACCTTGGCGGGTTGGTGCTCATAGGTGTTGGCGCCATGCATGTCACCGATGACGAGCTGCGCCGGCGCGACGATGGCGGCCATCCACATCGCCATGGAGAACATCACCCGGGCGCGGGGATTGGTCCGATCTCGCAGGAGGTGCCACGCTCCGACCGCGCCGACGATCATCGCGGTGGTCAGGTAGGCGCCCGTCACCGTATGGGCGAAGCGGTAGGGAAAGGAGGGGTTGAACACGATCGCCCACCAGTCGGCGGGAGCGAAGCGACCGTCCGGCCCCAGCACGTGGCCGGTCGGCGTCTGCATCCAGGAATTGGCGGAGAGGATCCAGAAGGCCGAGGTCAGGGTGCCGAAGGCGACGAGGCAGGTCGCCAGGAAATGGAGGCGCGGACCGACACGCTCGAGACCGAACAGCATGACACCGAGGAAGCCGGCCTCGAGGAAGAAGGCGGTGAGGACCTCGTAGCCGAGAAGCGGTCCGAGAATCGGCGCGGTCCGGTCGGCGAAGACCGACCAGTTGGTGCCGAACTGGTAGCTCATCACCAGACCCGAGACGACGCCCATGGCGAAGGCCACGGCGAAGACCTTGAGCCAGTAGCGGTAGGTATCGAGATAGACGGCCTTACCGGTCGCCAGCCAGCGCCACTCCAGAACGGCGAGGAAGCTCGCCAGACCGATGGTGAAGGCTGGAAAAAGAAAGTGCCAGACGACCGTCAGGGCGAATTGCGTTCGCGCGAGGTCGACCGCGCTCGGCAGGGTGAAGGCTGGCATCGGGATCTCCGGACGTCCGGGTGAAGGTTTCGGATCGGGTCACTCGACCTTGATCCAATCGTCGGGCGCCGGCTTTGCGCTGGATCAAGGACGGTCCGTGTCGCGTTCGCCAGATCAATCAGTGATCGGCAATCGAACGGAATGGGATGGGATCGGCCCTGCAATGTGCCGGAGACATTTCGCGGAAGCCGTCGTCGGATGCCGTCAGCTCGCGAGTTCCGCGAGCGGTCGGAAGGCATGGACGAGGTCCATGTCCAACTTGCCGGTCATGCTTTCGAGGATCGCATACGCCTTCACGCCCGACATCGGTTCCTTGTAGGAGCGGCGTTCGATCAACGCGCCGAAGATATCGCAGATGGTAACGAGACGAACGAGATCCGGAATGTCCGTGCCGGTCAGACCATCCGGGTAGCCGGAGCCATCGAGGTACTCGTGATGCGAGCGCACGACGGTGAGAATATCCTCGGAGAAACCTTGGCCCATGAGCATCGCATGACCGAGCGTGGGATGCTCATGCATGATCGCGGTTTCTATGGTGTCGAGCTTTCCTGGCTTGTTCAGAATAGCGATCGGGATTCGCGATTTTCCGACGTCGTGGAGAAGCGCGGCATGCGTGAGAAGCTGACAGTCGGCTCGGCTCATACCGAGTTGCCGTCCGAAGGCGGTGACCAAACCCGCAACGAGAAGGCAGTGCTGGTGAGTGGCGTTATCGAATTGCCATACGACATCCAACCACCCGCGGATGTTGCTGCTGCTCAACGCGGTCTCGACGAGTTCACCCGCGGTTGCGAGGGCCTGTAGCGTAACGCCCCCGCCGGCGCCCGCTATATGAAAGAGGCGGATGAGAGCTGCGTTTGCCAGCGCAACCTTTCTGTCGATCGATATGCTGTCGGGTTGGTGGGCAATCGCAACACCTACCATCGACAATGCCGTCGGAAGCAGTTGGGCGGCGCGGCTCGCCGGCAGGGTTTGGAACGCTCCGAGAGCTTGAGCTTGGGCCCTGCTCCGAGCGTTACTGTCATGGAGCAAGCAGAAGAATGGCGGCCGATTGTCTTGAAAACGATCGAGATGCTTACGGAGAGCGCCAATGGTGGAAGAACTTATGAATGAAACATCGCTGACGATCGCCCGAATTTTCGTCATTTCGGGTCGGCGGCTGCTCTGATCTGGATCTAGCACATCGACGACGTTACAAATATCGATCGCGTTCATGTTCTTGATGATTTTGATTCCTCGTAAAAAGTCATCCGTCAGAAAAAGCGTTGATCGCGACAATGCAAATACTTGACCCATTGCGTAATCCTGCGCGGTATGGATTTGATGATGTTTTGGAAAATTCACATGCTCGGAAAACGCAGCCGGCATTAAATACGATACCCTGCATCTGCTGATCGATAGTTAAGACGCCAAAGTGAAAACTGACTCAAATCTCGAAAATTTGAGTTCTTATGTGGTATGAAAAAGCTTCTTTGCGAAAATCCACATATTTCTGATGAGAAACCGGTCACGGGCGTAGCCCCTTGTGGCGAAGGATTCACGCTATGCCTGCACGGTCCCTCATGCGCCCTTCCTGGGCAGCCACGACAGACAAGGCGAAGGGCGGATTTTCTTCACGTCACTTTCTGAGGCTCGTCGAGAATTCCATCGATATCGGCTTCTGGTCGGGCGATCTGGACGGTGAGGTGATCGAGGGATCGATCGGCCTCTATCGGGTTTTCGGCCTCGATCCGTCCATTGCGCTGACCTTCGGTTTTGCCAAGGAGATGATGCATCCCGAAGACCGCGCTCGACACGTCGATCTTCTGCCGCTGTTGCGTACCGGTCAGCCGATGCAGCGGGAATTCCGGATCATTCGACCGGATCAGACTCAGCGTTGGGTCTCACACCGTGTCGAGGTGCTCGTCGGCCCCGACGGCCGGCCCAAGCTTGCCATCGGAATGGTCAAGGACGTGACACATCGGTACGAGGTTGAGATGTCGGTCGAGCAGGGTCACGACCGCTTCAAGGCCTTGATCGAGGCGACGGCCGCGGTGGTCTGGACCGTCAGTCCCGATGGTCGCGTGCAGGACATGCCTCAATGGCGGATGTTGACCGGCCAGAGCCAAGCCGAAGTCCAGGGAGACGGCTGGCTCCAAGCGATCCATCCCGACGATCGCGAACGGACCGCCTCGGCTTGGCAGTTCGCAGTGAGTCACCGTGAGCCCTACAATACCGATTACCGCCTGCTCCTTTCGGATGGCGCCTACCGTTGGTACAACGCCCGCGGCATTCCGATCCTGAACCGGGACGGGTCCGTCCGAGAATGGATCGGCATCTGTCTCGACCTTTCCGACCGGCATCGCCTTTCCTCCACTCCGGCCAAGGTTGCCGGCGCAGCCGCCGCGCAAGACATCACGGTCGAGCAGATTCGTGGCGCGCGCGGCATGACGGGCCTTTCTGCGGAGGAACTTGGCCGTCGGGCCGGTATCTCGGTATCGACCGTTCGCCGTCTGGAAGCGGAGGCCACGACGACCCAGGCCCGGCCCGACACGATCCTGGCCGTTCGGCAGGTTCTGGAAGCGGCAGGGATCAAGTTCACCTTCGAGGCCAATGCAAAACCAGGAATTCGGCCTGCCTGACGCCCGGCGATCGGCTGTCCCATCGCCGGATGCTCGAACCACCGGGGGGCCTGAATGCTCTCAAAGTCTGCCATGCCGAACGTTTCAGGGGCTTTCGGACTTAAGTCCAATTGACCAGCGTGTTATTGTTTGATCGCCCCTAGATTTGATGCAGCACTTTCATTTCTGACTGTGATCACGAACGACAGCGAAGCCCCAGGAAAGACCGTTCTGCGTTCATTTTTGCAAACGAACGCCATAGGGTCCCCTAAATCATCTTCGCCGTGAGCAAATTCCAATCATTCGAACACTGTCGGCATCGCGGAATCGAAGGTGGCATTTAGCGATCGGAGAGGTCCCCGGCGTCACACTCACGCTCTCTTCTCCAGCGCGAGTGCAGCCGTGACGACGTCCATCGACAGAATTCCACCTTCGTCCACCTCGGCATCCGGGACCCGTTCCACGCTGGGCTCGATCAAGTTCAAGATCATCACGATCTCCGGGGCGTGCGTGGTACTCGTCTCCGCGGCGATCGTCGGCTACGGCGCGCGCGCCAACATCCACAGTAATGCGATCGTCAACCGGTCGACGGAAGAGATCCTCGACAAGAGCAGCAGCGAGAACCTGCTTTCGATCGCAACCGCCCAAGCCGCGACCATCCAGGGCAAGATCGACTTTGCCTTCGCGGCAGCGCGCGACATGAGCAGCGCTCTCGGCGTCGTCGCCGGAGGCAAGACCGCCTCCCGCGACACGATCCGCCGGGGACAGCTCAACGAGATCCTGCTGAGCGTGCTGAAGCGCAATCCGGACCTCAATGGGACCTACAGCGCCTGGGAGCCGAACGCGATCGACGGCCTCGATACCGAACACGTGGACCGGCGCGAGGTCGGCTCGGATGGAACGGGCCGGGCGCTGCCGTACTGGACGCGCTCGGCCGACGGGCAGATCGCGGTCCAGCCACTCGTAGAATACGACAGCCGTGCCCTTCACCCCAACGGCGTCATGCGTGGTGGCTGGTACATCGGGCCGAAGGAGACCGGACGGGAAAGCATGCTCGCGCCGCTGCCTTACATCGTGCAGGGCAAGCCCGTTCAGCTAGCGACGATCTCGGTTCCTATCGTGATCGATGGCAAGTTCCGTGGCGTGGCCGGTGCCGATTTCGACCTCGCATTCGTGCAGAAGGCCACCGAGGCCGTCAACGCCTCGATCTACGAGGGCAAGGGCTCGGTCGCCATCGTCTCGCCGGCCGGCCTCCTCGTGGCGTCGAGCCGCCATCCCGGCGGCATCGGCGGAACCCTCGCCAGCGTCGATGCGAGCTGGAGGGCCTATGCCGACACCATGCGGGCAGGGCGACGCTTCGTCGGCCGTGACGAGGCCCTCGACGAGATCCGGGTGGTCGCGCCGCTCACCCTCGGGCAGACCGGAAGTAGCTGGTCGGTCCTGATCGCCGTGCCACGGACCCTCGTCATGGCGGAAGCGGTCAAACTCAGCAACGGATTGTCGGCCCGCGCGCATACGGACCTGATCTGGCAGCTCGGCGTCACCGGCGGCATCGCACTCATCGCGCTCATCCTGATGTATCTTCTCTCCACCAGTATTACGAACCCGATCAACCGACTCACCCGGACCCTGACCGTCATGGCCCGCGGCGAGGCGGTGTCCGAGATCGAGGGCGCGAAGCGCGGCGACGAGATCGGCGAGATCGCACGGGCGGTCGACCGGATCCGGATCGTCACCGAGGAGGAAGCGGAGCGCCGGGGCACGCTGGCCGAGGAGATGCGTCGGACGACCGAGGCCCAGCGGCGCCAGATGTTGCACGAGATGGCCGGGAGCTTCGAGGCCGCCGTCGGTGGCATCGTCGGGGCCGTCTCGTCCTCCGCGACGGAGCTGCAGGCCACCGCCAAGGCCATGGCCGGGAACGCAGCCGACACCGCCCATCAATCGGGCACCGTCGCGGAGGCTGCGCGGGATGCCGCCGCCAACGTTGGCACCGTTGCGGCGGCGGCCGAAGAGCTCGGCTCCTCGGTCCAGGAGATCGGTCGTCAAGTCGATAACTCGGCGACTTTGGCGCGTGACGCGGTCACGGAAGCCACTCGCACGGAGGCTCTCGTGCGCGATCTCAGCGAGGCGGCAACCCGTATCGGGGACGTGGTGGCGATGATCTCGTCCATTGCGGGCCAGACCAACCTGCTGGCGCTGAACGCGACCATTGAGGCGGCACGCGCGGGCGAAGCGGGCCGCGGCTTTGCGGTCGTGGCCGCCGAGGTCAAGGAGCTCGCCAACCAGACGGCGCGGGCGACAGACGAGATCGGCACCCAGATCGGCCGCATCCAGGGCTCGACAGGCGTGGCAGTGTCGGCGATCGGCAGCATCACGAGCAGAATCCAGGAGATCAGCAGCGTCGCGACGATGATCGCCTCGGCCGTCGAGGAGCAGGGCGCCGCCACGCAGGAGATCGTTCGCAACGTGAGTCAAGCAGCCTTGGGGACAAGCGACGTCACGTCCAATATCTCGGGGGTGGCCCACGCGGCCGAGGAGACCGGAGCCGCGGCAACCCAAGTCCTGGATTCGGCCTCCGAACTCTCGCGGCAGTCCGAGTATCTGACCGCGGAAGTATCGCGCTTCCTGGCAACGGTTCGGGCCGCGTGAACTCGAAGACCAGAATTCGGACGTTAAGCATTAAGTATTGACAGGGCGAATGAGTTTTCGTCGTCCTGTTAAAAGCTCTTCAACCGAAGCGTCTGACGCTTCGTAGGATCCTTTCGGCGGGTTTGGTCCAGACGAAAGGCTTTGGAGCAGCGTTGATCTGAGCAATGTTGGCATGGATCAAAGCTTCGAGATTGTCTGTTTGCTTGAGGACACCGCGTCGCAGGCGTTTGGCCTCGCCCTGCCGGGTACGGCACTGGCCCAGCAATTGTTCTCTGTCTGTATGGCCAACGGTGGCGGCGGGCAGGACCATTTGGGTTTGGTGTGTGACCTGGAGGTCATGGGCCACCACGAGATCGCGACCTCATAATCTGTATCGATTATAGGGAGTACTTGGAAGAAACATGGCAAGTTCCGCGCCATCCTATTCCCGGATAGTTTGACAACCGTAAGTCGGCCAACTTACCGTCCTTTTCGGGAGCTTATCACTCGACAGCGGACCGCAACAGAACCACCCAACGTGGTCGTCGCCCCCACCTCATCGATAGCTCGAAAACAGACCTTCACAGTGCGCGCAGTGGTCTGACTACAGACTACGCATGGATCTAAAAAATATCTGCGGTGTGTAATAGGTCTATGCTCCCTCTTCGCCGAACAATTTAGAATTGGCGTTAAATTAGGCGGAGGGAGTCCCATTCACTGCAAGGCGGAGCTCTATTCACTCGAAAGCCTTGCAATTATACGAGCATTGCCGAATTTAATCGGCAACGCCTCACCGCAGGCTTGCAACATACACCGACGCATCGACTTACCCCTTACAATAGACTCTTTGGGGCAGCGCGTATGTCCCGCTTAACTTTTCCCCCTTACATCGTGCATCGGATCTGGCTGTGGTGAGGCGTCCCTTCGACAGGATGCCTCACAATGCTTCGACGCCGTATTGCCCCTGCCGACATTGCAGGAACGATCAAGATCGTTCGTACCCTCGCTGTAGCAAACAATACGATCGGGCTGGTTCTAAAGCACCCGGATCTCTTTGCATCACGCTCAGATTCGTTCCAATGCCCCCTCGTCAGTATCCATCTCGCTGCCGTGCGGGGTGATCGAGGAGCCCTCACGCTTGGCCGCTACGACGGTGCAATCGAGGAACGATGCCCCCTCTGGATGACAGCCGTATCGCAGCAGCGATTTTCAGCCGCCACGGATGGGATGACAGCCTCCGAACAGGAACTTGACGGGACCGGATTGGCTCTCTCGTTCGACTGGGCGCCGATCCGTTCACGATCAGGGCAGGAACAAACCGAACTGGTCTTACGCATCCGGTATCGACTGGAGCCGTTCTGGCTCGACGAGATGGCCCATGCACTGCGTGATCTCGCGGAAAACACAATGCATCGCATCGTCGACCGCACTAGGTTGAATCAGGACGCCTAACCTGCATTGCAACACCCGTCGCACCAGTGGGACGGACGACACAACGGCGCAACGCTGCAGAGGGACCGGGCGCAACCGCGTGTTTTCGAATGCTCGAACCCGCTATAAAAGAATTAGGGCATTCGAATACCGGATGGGATAGCGTGTCCGGCACGTAGCCGTCCGGTAGGCGCCGGCATACACCCAGCCACGTACGCCCCTACGTACGACCATCCCCTGCGCCACCTACGACATACACGCTGCCCAGACAGCCACCACGCCAGCACGTCGCCCTGCCCACGACACCGATCCAGCCCCCAGCCACCACCAATCCTTCGTCCGGTACGCCACCATCACCACTGCTGCCGCCCATTCTCGTTCATGATCCGACAAGCAACGGGAATCCTGACCAGACCGCACCGACGCGGCTGCATGTCAGGATTTCATCATGGCCGACAACGCCCTCATCCCGCTGTCCCCCGCCAGCGACCCCACCCCTTCGTCCACCCATCTCGACGCCTTCGACCCCACCGAGCTAGGACCGCTCACCATCCTGCCGATCATCCCAGAGGCCCAACGCCGAAGCCACCACGTCTTCGTCCCCGCTGACCACCGCTTTAAGGCCGCCGCCCGTTTCCTCCAGGCACTTTGGCGTGAGGACCACGACCTACCCACCGGCCACCTCCCGGCAGGCGCAAATGGCAAGCGTCGCCGCCTTGGCTCCCGCATCAGCACCGCTGCGGGCGATCAGGGCGCCAACTTCCTTCATCCCGACATCGTGCCCACCGTGGCCCGCGCCCTGGCCTACCGAGAACTCGGCGCCGTCTATGATGTGGAGCGCCTGAAGACCAACCTGCTCTCGTCGCAGCCCCTGGCCTTCAACCTCTTCGGCCTGCTGCAACGCGACCCCGCCCTCGCCACCCGCTTCATCGCGGACCTGATCCCAGGCGTCATGACCGAGGTGACGGAGTTCATCTTCGAGCACAGCCCTGGCCGCGGCGACCCCCGCTTCACGGCAGACGGCACCGCGTTCGACCTCGCGATCCGCGGCCATTCGGCAACGGGCGCACGCGTCTTCATCTGCATCGAGGTCAAGTACAGCGAAAGCGGCTACGAGCCGGCGCCATGGCTCAACGACAGGTACACAGCGCTGGCCCCAACCACCGACCTCTTCATCGACCCCACGGCCCCAACCCTAACCACCAACCCCTGCCAGCAGCTCTTCCGCCAGCACTGCCTCGCCGCCACGATCCTGGACGAAGGCCTCGCGGACTACGCCGTCCTCGCGTTCATTGCCCCCCAGCACAACCACCTGGCCCACGCCGCGGCCACGACCTACGCCCGCCAGCTACAATCGGCGGCCACGGGACGCATCCCCTTCATCCCGCTTACCCTCGAACGCGTGATTGCCGCAATCGCAACAGCCGGCCTCCCGGAACACGCCAAAAAGCTCCACCGCCGCTACACCGACTTCTGGCTGGTCGACGGCGAGCTTCATCTCGACACTGTCCCCGAGACGCTGTTCACGGCTGCCGCCGCATCAGCCCGCCGCCCACGCCGCCAGGCCACAGTCACCGCCGCCTGACATCCGACACCAGCGGCGCCCCGGCTCCAACTTCATCTGACCACACAACACACTCCGCATCGGACCCGCCCTGGCCCCCAACAGCCAGGGCGGAGACCGCACGTCCCAACCCGACACGGACCCCGCACATGCCCACAATCGCCAACGCCACCACCGCCAGCATCATCACTGACACCGACCGCAGCCAACTGCTTGCCAACGTACACAAGTCGCAGCACGACCCCAACTTCGACCCGCCCCCGGTCACCAAGCTCTTCATGCCCGACGGCCCCGGCACCTGGCTCCTGAGCGAATTCGACCCGAACGAGCCGGACCGTGCCTTCGAACTCTGCGACACCGGCCAGGGCTACCCGGAACTCAGCTACGTCCTCATCAGCGAACTCACCGCAATCCGCGGCCGCCTTCGTCTTCCGATCGAGCGCGACGCCCACTTCATTCCGGACCGACCACTGTCCCAATACGCCAAATAGGCGCGGGCAGCCGGCCGCATCACGACCTGAACAACCGCTCTTCATCGGGGGCCACTACCCCCCAAGGCCGACGCAGCGACCCCCCACATAACGCCACGGGTCACCCGAACACCCGGGTGACCACATCTCACAATTCTCGCAAAATCAGCCCACGCTAAGTGTTTGAAACTATGGAACCCGAACCATACGAGTTCTCCCCGCATCGCCCCTTCATCGCCACCGCCAACCTGTAGCTCAGCCCCACCCCCCCCTCAACGGGGGTACAGACCCGGTTTCCTGCGCTCAAACCATTCTCCGACTGATGTCGAATACCGCGCTCAATCAGGCGACAAGTACGTAAGTGGCGTCCGTTCGTAGTCGTCCGACCTGCTCCACGATAGGAGATAGAGAGGATGCCGTACGGTGCCGACCGGCCGTCAGTTCCCCGGCCCGCCGAGGTCGGGATGGGCGGCAAAGGACGCGGCCAGCATGTCCACGAAGCTGCGGACCTTGCGGGCGATGTTGCGGTTGGCCGACCCACTCTGGTTTACCAATGCACGCCTCACCATCCACTTCTCGGGCAAGGACAATTCCGGGGGCATCACACTGATCGAGCACCACATGGCGGCGGACTTTGCCGTGCCGCTCCACGTGCACCGCGACGAGGACGAGAGCTTCTACGTCCTGGACGGCCACGTGCGCATGCAGATCGGCGAGGAGGTTTGCCTTCTTGAGACCGGCCAAGCCCTGACGATCGCGGCCGGCACGCCGCACTCGTTCCGCATCGTGTCGCGGGAAGCACGCTTCCTGACGATCACGACGGGTCCGTTCGAGGACATGGTGCGCAGCCTCTCCCGCCCGGCCGAGCGGGACGGCCTGCCGCCGCAGGAGGCGCCGACCGAGGCTGAGATCGCGGCCCTGGTTGCGGCCTGCGCCGCGCACGGCATCGCGTTCCAGGGACCACCGGTGACGTAGCGAGGGGTACATCTCACAAGCAGGCTGGAAGAAACCGTTTAAGTCACACATGGCTACTCAACCACCGGGTAAGCGCCTGATTTGCCGAGCAAAATTCGGAACAAAAAAACCTCTGTCTGCCCCAAACTTCGCGAGGCAGACAGAGGCGAGCAATCTGAGTGCTCGTACTGATTGGGGTTCGTGAGGCACGAGATCACCTCACCCATCGTCCTCACGGTAACGATCTGGATCACTCCTACGGGGAAAGGCTGACCTGCCAGGCTTTCTTTCGCCTTGGAACGCGTGTTTTGTGTCAGGCGACGATAACCGGTATCGGCTGCTGACTGGAGCGGAATTCGGTTCCGTCACTCCACATCCAGGGGAGGGATGCAGCGGGATTTCGTGCGACGGCTATACGAGTCCTCGCTATGTCAGGATGTCTGGGGAGCTGCATGCCCCAGGTGCGTAGGCTTGACCATTTGCGCGAGCGCGTAAGTGGAAAATGGATTGCCACGTGGAGCGCAGCCAACTCGCCGCCGCAGCGGCGGACCTGGCCCTAAATGTCAGCACCGCCTAATTGTCTGTCCGGAAACCTGCCTTTGAAATCATTAAGTTTTTCGGAACGAACAGACACCGTTCTTAGACTTCCCCCTGTGCGGCTCCGCAATGCGCTCTGTCTGGAAACGCCGCTTCTGCCTATGAAATGTTTCCGGACAGACACTAAGTGACAGCGTCTCACCGCGAGACCAAGACGCGCACATGAAACACAGAAAAAACAGCGACCGGAAATTCTCAAATAGGTTCGATAAATAATTCCGGATTGAAAGATCCATGATCGATCTTTCTATAATCGTAGCTAAGAGCTGTAACCCACTTGCAGAATAATATAGGATACAGTCTGCGCACGTCACGACTACCGTCCTCGAAACGAGAATGGAATGCAGGTCTCGCATGAGTGGGTTTTTGGTGAACGGGCGGACAGAAAGGGTCGTCGGAGACTACGTTCCCGCGCTCTTGCGCACTTTTAACACGCGCTATGGATCGCAATTCTTCTAAACCTTCAGGGATACCCAATTTACGTCGCAACGGTCCCAGATTTGTAGCGCTCCCGCTTCGGGGCTTCAAAGTCACGTGACCGGGATCAGACCATTGTCGGGCGATTAGATGCCCTAGCCGAACCTCTCGTCCGTCATCGGCATTGCGTGCTGATTGAACAACTACCGAGGGGTCGTAACCCTTCATTTGATAGTGAAAATTGTTCCAATGAAGCAATGGATTTCCCTTAAACGGTGCACTGACTCTGATAGCTCGGTGCTGGAAGGAGCTCTCTTTTTTCCCCCAATCCATCACCCATCGCCGAAATTCTTTTCGCCAATTTTGGTGGCCAGTAAACGGTGGAATGTATACAGCAAAATGCGTATGGGTTCCAATATTTTGGCTATTCTCATGGCAATAGAAATACGCTGTTGGAATTTCTCGTTCGAACAACCAATCGTTCATGCACTTGGCGAATCTAGAAAATAAATCTTTGATCTCTCTATCGGTATCTGCACCGAGCCGCCGCCACCAAAATGTTATCGAAACTTCGCAGTACAAATCAAACTCGTATGCAAACTCAGCCGCCGCATAATGCGCTGCGTACTCTAAAGCCCCAAAAAGAGTCGATTTTTCATTAGAAAAGTCTCTAACCACCGACCTACGACGAGAAAAAAGCTTCCGAATGAATATATTCTGACGCGAATTCTGCTCCATTTGGATTGAGTAGTCTGCTTCGCGCAAGGCATGGGAAGACGACTTCCCTTGAGAAGCGCGTATCAGATTACCGAAATGACCATACGCATTGCTTTCGTCCCATGCCCCAACGGTTTGCGGTCCCCCCGCATAATGTAAGGCCTTGTAGTAACTTTCCGCATCCAAGAACTCAGAGCGTTTAAGAAGCGGCCGCAATCTCTTCGTCACCCTCAATCTCCGCCGCAGGCTCGATCCGACCAACGTACCACGGTCACGGTTCTCGATACCCCCAAAATACCTTGCCAAACGACACAATTCGCTGCTACGGTAATCCCGGTTGCTCGCGACTTAAGTGATTGATTTTCCTTCGTTATCTAGTCGGCTCACGGGCGGTTCAGTATCCTCGTCCCCCAGCCACTGTCACATCTAAGCCCTTCAGATCATTGAGCTCCTCGCGCAGTCGCCCTGCGGAGTGAGCGCTTTTCTTTGACCTCCTCGGGGTCGAGCGAACTTTGCTCCTAGGCGAAGTGGCGCGTAGAATGTCGACATGAGCGTCAAACCGCGACGATGGTCCGTCTTCGCGCGCCGGCTGGTTGCAACGGTGCTCGGCGGATCATGCGTAGCGATACCCTGCTCAGTTCCGGCTCAGTCCCCACCACCGCCAGCGGCGGTGAACAACTGGGCGGACCTTCGCGCGACACTCGCTTCATGCTGGGCGATACCAGCGGACACGAAAGGATCACTGATCGCGTTCCGCTTCGGCATCGGCAAGACTGGCGCTCTGCCTGGCGCTCCCCTTGTCACGGCACGTCGCCTCGAAGGGGACCGGGACGCCCGTGAGCGGTTCGAGAACGCCGCGATGGATGCCCTCTCCCGCTGCTTTCCCATCTCCGTGACCCCGTCCTTCGGTGCCGTCCTGGGCGAGAGCCCCGTCCGCCTGCGGTTCGTCAACACTCCACCATCGGCCGCCTACCAGCTCAACGGCAACATCACGATCTTCGCGCCCCGTTGACGCGTTAGCTGCGGCTCGACCTTCAGTGATCGGAGTGCCGGCCAAAGCATCGACCAGACAAACGACAGTCCCGACTGGAAAATTTTTTGGATGATCATGGTGATACGCAGTATTTTTCGGAATTCGGCACCCGAAGCTATTCTTTAGTGACGGTATGAACGCGTTCGAAACAGAAGGAAGGGCCGCCTTTCGGCGACCCCCATTCCAGAAGCGTTTGATTTCGGATCGATATCCATCGGCCGGCGAAATCTCCTGTTGCGAGGTATGCGCGTCAACACCGCCGGAGCCCAGCCGGTCCCGTCCTTGCCTGTTCGCCGGTGCCGCCGGCTAAGGAAAATTCTTTTCAATCATGGGGTTAGCCGACGCCGACTCGGTCTCGTTCGCCCCCCCGCGCCCAGCCTTTCCTGAAAGGAGGAACCGCTCCCGAACGTCTCGGCGACCGACGATCGAGGTCGTCTTGTTCGATTGCGGGCGAGATCACCTGCGACCTTCAAGGCCCGTCGTCGTTGACAAACCATCGCGGCTTTGACCGATCTCGGGGCCGAGGCGGGGAGGAGTGAGGTTCATGAAGGTCGTCGCGGATCTGTGCATCGTACCCATGGGGGTCGGGCCCTCGGTTTCCTCATACGTGAAGGAAATCAAGACCATCATCGAGGCCAGCCACCTCAATGCCGAGATGCATGCCAACGGCACCAACATCGAGGGCGAGCTCGGCGACATTTGCCGTCTCATCGAACTCTGCGAGGACAGGCTCAGCCAACTCGGTGTTGAGCGCGTGTTCTTCACCATGGCTTTCTCGTCACGCCGGGACAAGGAACAGTCCATGGCCGACAAGCTGACGGCGGTGTCCTGATACGCCGGCACCTCGGCGGGAGCCATGCGTTGGTGCTGTCCGATCACCCGCATGAGGACAGAGCCCGCATGCATCCCTCACGACGTGCGTTCCTGGCCGGATCCGGCCTGCTTCCGCTCATGGTTCCAATGCTGGAGCAATCCGTCTCGACGGCTCATGCGGCGGAGGACGGGCCGATCCGACGCGCCATTCCCTCGTCCGGCGAGACTCTGCCCGTCATCGGCATCGGGACGTCGCGCCGCTATGAGGTCGAGCCGGTTCCGGAGAAGATCGCGCCACTGCGCGAGGCGGTCCGGCGGTTCGTCGCCCTCGGTGGCTCCGTCATCGATACGGCACCGAGCTACGGCACCGCAGAGGACGTCCTCGGTCTGATCCTGTCGCAGGATGGGCTGCGCGAGAAGGTGTTCCTGTGCAGCAAGGTCGGCGCGACCGGCCGCGAGGGCGGTGCGGCAGAGATCGCGCGCTCGTTTCGCCGCCTGAACACGGACAGGATCGACCTCGTTGCGGTCCACAACCTCATCGACACCACCGCGAACCTCGCGACGTTGCGGGAACTCAAGGCACGGAACAAGATCCGCTATCTCGGCGTCACCGTCTGGCGCGACAGTCAGTTCGCTGATCTCGAAGCCGTGATGCAACGGGAGACCCTGGATTTCGTCCAGGTCAATTACGCCATCGACGACCGCACCGCCGCCGAGCGCATCCTGCCGCTGGCCAAGGAACGCGGCATGGCGGTGATGGTGAACGTGCCGTTCGGGCGCGACCGCTTGTTCAAGGCGGTGCAGGGTCGTGATCTGCCGCCCTGGACGGCCGAGTTCGACTGCACGAGCTGGCCGCAATTCTTCCTGAAGTACGTCCTCGCGCACGAGGCCGTGACCTGCCCGATCCCCGGCATGGCCAAGGCGGCCTATGTCGAGGACAATCTTGGCGCGGCACGCGGCCGGATGCCCGATGCCGCCCAGCGAACCCGAATGGAAGCCTATGTCGACGCGCTCTGATCCTGTCACCCGTCGTGCCGCCCTCGTCTTGGGAAGCGGGCTCCTCCTCGCTTCGGGCGTCTTCGCCTCGGACCTTCCGGCCTCCGCCCAGACCGCGCCGCAGCCGATGCGCATCGGAATCATCGGGGCCGGCAATATCGGCAGCACCATCGGCGGCCTCTGGGCCAAGGCCGGCCACGAGGTGATGCTTTCCTCCCGCCATCCCGAGGAGCTGAAAGGGCTCGTCGAGGGGCTCGGCCCCAAGGCGAAGGCGGGCACGCCCGCGGAGGCCATCGCCTTCGGCGACGTCGTCCTCGTCGCCGTACCCTACAAGGCCTATCCGCAGCTGGCTCGGGATTATGCCGGAGCGCTGCAGGGCAAGGTGGTGATCGATGCCGGCAACGCGACGCAGGCCCGCGACGGCGAGGTCTACGACGAAGTACGGGCCGACGGGATCGCGGCAGTCTCGGCCAAGTACCTGAACGGCGCGAGGATCGTCCGCGCTTTCAACGCAGCGAATTACAAGATCTTTGCCAGGAACGCCGGTCGCGGCGGCGAGCGCATGGCGATCCCCATGGCCGGGGACGATCCTCAGGCGCTGGCGACCGCGGCCCAACTCGTCAGGGATTCGGGCTTCGATCCGGTGGTGGTAGGGCCATTGGCGAAGGCGGACACTTTCGCCATGGGCTCCCCAGGCTTCGGCCTCGATCTCGACGCCGAGGATCTGCGCGCACGCCTCGGGGTCGCCCGTTGAGCGAAGGGCAGGGTGCGGCAGCTCCGCCCCCCGCCGGAAACGGCGGCACCATCCCGCCCTGGCTGCGTCGCCTCATCGACGTCCGGGCAGAGGAGGTGCCGGCGCTCGCGTGGTCCTGGGCGTATATCTTCTCGATTCTCGCCGCCTACTATGTCCTGCGCCCGATCCGCGACCAGATGGGCGTCGCTGGCGGCATTGAGAACCTGCCCTGGCTGTTCACCGGCACTCTCGTCGGCATGCTGGCCCTGAATGTTCCCTTCGCCTGGTTGGTGAAGACCCTGCCGCGCGCCCGGTTCGTGCCGCTGACCTACCGGTTCTTTGCCGCCAACATCCTGTTCTTTGCCGGCGCCCTCTATGTCGCCGGACCGGAGGGCGATGTCTGGATCGGCCGGGCCTTCTTCGTCTGGCTGTCGATCTTCAACCTGTTCGTGGTCTCCGTGTTCTGGGCCACCATCGTCGATGTGTTCTCCACCGAGCAAGGCAAGCGTCTGTTCGGCTTCATCGCCGCCGGGGCGACCCTCGGGGCGATCGCGGGATCGGCGACCACGGCGATCCTCGCCCGCGACGTGCCAACCTGGGTCCTGCTGATCGGCGCAGCGTTACTCCTCGAAGGCGCGGTCTTCAGCATGCGCGGCCTCGCACGCCTGTCCGACCGCCTGAACCAAGCTCCCGTCGACAGCGGTGCCGCGCCGTCGGAGGCCATTGGGGGGAGCGCCTTCGCGGGGATCACCCGCACCTTCCGCTCGCCCTATCTCCTCAACATCGGCCTGTTCCTGCTGCTGTTCTCGGTGACGTCGACCTTCCTGTATTTCGAGCAGGCGGCCATCGCCAAGCGCAGCTTTCCCGATCGCGGGGCGCAGACGGCCTTCTTCGCCAGCGTCGACTTCCTCGTGAACCTGCTGACGCTCGGCGTGCAATTCTTCCTCACCGGCCGGATCGTGCGGCGCATCGGGGTCGGCCCCAGCCTTGCCCTCCTGCCTGCGGCGAGTATCCTCGGATTCGCAGCGTTGGCCGTGTCTCCCACGATCACCGCGATCGTCGCGTTCCAGGTCTTCCGGCGGGCCGGCAACTTCGCCATCGCCCGGCCGATCCGCGAAGTACTGTTCACGGTGGTCCCCCGCGAAGACCGCTACAAGGCGAAAAACTTCCTCGACACCGTGGTCTACCGTACCGGCGACCAGATCGGCGCGTGGTCCTTCACCGGCATCGCGGCCCTCGGCCTCGGCTCGACGGCGGTGGCCCTCACGGCGGTACCGCTCTCGGCGGCGTGGCTCGTGAACAGCCTCTGGCTGGGCCGGCGGCAGGAGGCGCGGCGGACGGCGATGGCCAATGAGGGCGAACCCGTCCCTCCGCCGTGATGATGGCCCCTCCGCGCGGGCACCGCTTTCCCCGATGACGAAGGACGAGGATCCCGCATGCCGACGGACAAGCCCAGAATCCTTTTCGTGTGCCTCGGCAACATCTGCCGCTCGCCCCTGGCGGAGGCCGCGTTCCGTCTGGAAGCCGAGCGGGCGGGGCTCGATGTCGAGGTCGATTCGGCCGGCACCGGTGCCTGGCATGCAGGCGAACCGCCAGACCGGCGCGCCCAGGCCGTCGCCCGAGGCAACGGCATCGACATATCCGGCTACCGTGCCCGGCAGGTCGACCGGGCGGACTTTGCCCGCTTCACTCATATCGTCGCCCTCGACGGCGACAATCTCGCCGTGTTGCAGCGGCTTCGGCCGCGGGACGGCGCCGCCTTGTCGCTTCTCCTCGACCATGTGCCGGGCCGTAGGGGCGAGGCGGTCGCGGACCCCTATTACGGGGCGGATGCGGGCTTCGAGACCACCTGGGCCGACGTGAGCACGGGAGCCCGCGCCCTCGTCCTGGCGCTGATGCGATGAAGACCCTGGCCGAACGCGGGGCGGCTCTGCTGGAGCGCGGGCTTGCCCTGTCCGAGCCGGTGAACGGCGGCAACCTGTCCGGCCTCGCGCGGATCGCGCTCGACGACGGAGGCGAAGCGATCGTGAAGGATGGGCCCGATCCTCTGGCGGAAGCCGGGATGCTGCGGGTGATCCGTGCAGCAGGCATCCCCGCGCCGGACGTGCTCGCGGTCGACACAGAAACCCTGGTGATCGAGCTTCTGCCGAATGGCGGCGGGACTGCCGAGGCGCATCTCGGCCGTGTGATGGCGCAGCTTCATGCGGTCACCGGCGAAAGCTACGGCTGGGACAGGGACTACGCCTTCGGCGCGGTACCGATCGGCAATCGCCGGAGCGAGGATTGGCCGGGCTTCTGGGCGGAGCGGCGGCTGCTCTGCCACTGTCCGCATGTCGATGGCCCGCTCGCACGGAGGATAGAGACCCTAACGGCGACGCTCCCTTCGCGCCTGCCGGAGCGGCCTCGTCCGGCCCTGCTGCACGGTGACTTGTGGAGCGGCAATATCCTGATCGACGGAAGCCGCGTCACCGGGCTGATCGACCCGGCCTGCTACTACGGACATGTGGAGGTGGATCTCGCGATGCTGTCCCTGTTCGGTCGGCCCGGTCCGGCCTTCCGAGAAGCTTATGGGCCGACCGAGACCGGATGGAGCGAGCGCAGGGCGATCTACCAGCTCTGGCCGGCCCTGGTGCACCTGCGCCTGTTCGGATCGGGCTATCGCTCCATGGTCGATGGGCTGTTCGACGCGGCGGATCGCTGAGCCCCGTTCCGATCGGCCGGATCGTGAGGCCGAGCCGGTTCAGCGCCACGGGAAGGGTCCGGCGGACGCTTCCGCGAATCTCGCCGCGAACCTTGCGTTTTGAGGTCCGATCCACGACAACCCGGCAAGCTTTGGCGCAGGCGTCCGGCTCCTTCCGAATATCCGGATGAAGCGGATGGGCGCTTTCGGCCGATGCGGCGAGGGAAGACGAGACCCATGCTCGATTACGCGCAGGCGCGACGCCTCATGGTGGATTGTCAGCTGCGGACCTTCGACGTCAACGACATCGCAGTCCTCGACGCTTTCGAAGCCGTGCCGCGCGAGCGTTACGTGCCCCCGGGGCGCGAGGATTTCGCCTATATCGATCAGACCCTCCGCATCGGCGGACAAGACCGGGCGATCCCGGCGCCGATGATCCTCGCCCGCATGGTCCAGGCCCTCCAGCTCGCGCCGGGGCAGGCCGTCCTCGACGTCGCCACGGGCTATGGCTACGCCGCCGCTGTCATGCGCCAGCTCGGGGCGCGGGTGGTGGCCCTCGAATCCGACGAAACCCTCGCCGCCGAGGCCGGGAGCCGCTTGTCGGGGATCGAGGGAATCGAGATCGTTCGCGGCCCGCTCGAGGCAGGTGCAGCGGCAGCGGGACCGTTCGACGCGATTCTCGTCAACGGCCGCGTCGAGACAAGGCCCCAGGCCCTCCTCGACCAGTTGAAGGATGGCGGCCGCCTCGCCTGTGTGATGGGTCGCGACCGCGCCGCGAAGGCGACCCTATTCGTGCGGACCGGAGACGCATTCGGCGCCCGCCCACTCTTCGATGCAACTCTGCCGGCTTTGTCGGCCTTCGCGACGGATTCCGGCTTCTCTTTCTGAAGCGCCATGACGGGTGTCGCTTTTATGCGGCACTGCGCCGTCAATCTCGCGCAGCACCCGCCTTCGCCGATGCCCCGGAGCGCAACCTCCGCTAATCTGGCGGATGAGGCGGGCAATCCGGATGACACCTTACGGGTGCCATGGCCGTGCTGAACGGTCGACCGGTTCATCGAGAAACCGCAAGGGCAGATGGACGTGAGACAACCCAAACCTGCGAAGCGTCTCGGGCTTCGGCTCGGCGGCTTCGCCGTGCTGGCACTCGCCGCCGCATCTCCGGCCGTCGCCGAGACGCTGGATAGCGCGCTGGCCCGTGCCTATGGTGCCAACCCGGCGTTGAACGCGGCGCGTGCTGGGTTGCGCGCCACCGACGAGAACGTCGCTCAGGCCAAGTCCGGCTACCGTCCCACCGTGAGCCTCGACGCCGATATCGGCCTGTCCAAGTTTGAGGGGCGGATCTCCGGAATCGAGCTCCCGAACGGCCGGGCCGTGACGAAACCCGGCGGCGCGGGCCTCACTGTCAACCAGACTCTGTTCAACGGCTTTCAGACCGACAACCAGACCCGTCGTGCCGAATCGGACGTGCTCGGGACGCGCGAATCGTTGCGCGCCACCGAGATGACCACCCTGTTCAACGCCGCCCAGATCTACATGTCGGTCCTGAGCGACACGGCGACGCTGGAACTGCGCCGAAACAACGTCGAGGTGCTCGAAGAGCAGCTGCGCCAGACCCGCGACCGCTTCAATGTCGGCGAGGTCACCCGGACCGATGTGGCCCAGGCCGAGGCCCGTCTTGCCGGCGCCCGCTCGGACGTCAGCGGCGCTGAGGCGAACCTGCGCGCCAGCATCGGCACCTATCGGCGCATCATCGGTGTCGAGCCGCGCCAACTCGCGCCCGGCCGGCCCCTCGACCGGTACGTACCCCCGAATCTCGACAACGCCATCTCCATCGGCCTGAAGGAGCACCCGCAGATCCTCTCCTCCCTGCACGCCGTGGACGTGGCCGAGGCGCAGGTGAAGATCTTCGAGGGCCAACTCTATCCCACCGCCGCCCTGCAGGGGAATGTCCAGCAGCGCTACGACGCGCAGTTCCCCGGCGACAACGGCGTGACCGCCTCGATCGTCGGTCGGCTCTCGATCCCGCTTTACGAGGGCGGCCAGACCTATTCGCAGATCCGCCAAGCCAAGGAATTGGTCGGCCAAGCCCGGATCAATGTCGAGGACATCCGCGATCAGGTCCGCTCGGCCATCGTCACGGCCTGGGGCCGCCTCGAAGCCGCAAAGGCGCAGGTCATCGCCTCGCAGGCCCAGGTCCAGGCCAACGAAGTGGCCCTCAACGGCGTGCGTGAGGAAGCCCGCGTCGGCCAGCGCACCACCCTCGACGTGCTGAACGCCCAGCAGGAACTCCTGAATTCGCGGGTGAATCTCATCCTGGCCCAGCGCGACCGCGTGGTGAACTCCTACGGCGTCGTCCAGTCCGTGGGCCGCCTCACCGTGCGCTTCACCTCGATCGCGGTGGCGACCTACAGCCCGAAGGAGCATTTCGACCAGATCAAGGACCTTTGGTACGGCGTGCGCACGCCGGACGGACGCTGACGGGCGAGTATGGTCGCGAGAAGATAGCGGAGCCCGATGTTATCCTGTGCCTTGGGCTTCCGCGGCGCTTGTTTCCCGCGCCTGCGGTGAAATACTCAGAGTGATCGAAACGTTTTCTTAACCATGTGACCCGAGCGTCGTCCGGATGAGTGCAGCGAGCCCCAAGACGCCGGAGAAGACCGTGCCGGAGAAGGCCCAGGAACCCTCGATGGAGGAAATCCTGGCCTCCATCCGCCGGATCATCGCCGACGACCAGAACGCCAAGGCCGAGGTCGTCTCGCCGGTTCGCTCCGCCCCGCCGCAGCCGGAAAACGACGATGTGCTCGACCTCGCCGAGGTCGCCCAGCCGCGCAAACCCCAGCCCGCCGCCATCGAAGAACCCGAGATCGGCTTCGCCGAGAGCGGCGAGATCGATTTCGACTCGATCTCCTTCGACGACGAGCCCGAGCCGTTGCCGCCTCCGGTTGCGCGCCAGCCCGAGCCGCCCCGTGCCGCCCCGCGCCCTACCCCTCCGGCGGAGCCCCCGCGTGACACTCCGCACGAGCGCCTGATTTCCGCCGTCACCGATGCCAGCGTCGGTCACGCGTTCCAGCTTCTCGCCGGTACGATGGTGAGCCAGAACGCCCGTACCATCGAAGACATGGTGCAGGACATGCTGCGGCCGATGCTGAAATCCTGGCTCGACGACAACCTGCCGGGGATGGTCGAACGACTGGTCAGAGCCGAGATCGAGCGCGTGGCGCGGGGCCGCTGATCACCCTGCGATGTTGACGCGAGGAGCGTGACGGGGTGAAAGCGGGCCAACACCTGGGCTGAAGCCCACCCCGCACGCACTGGCCCGATCCCGCCCATGATGGACAAGACCTTCGACCCTGCCGCCGTCGAGGCGCGCATCGCGTCCGCCTGGGAGGCCGGTGACGCTTTCAAGACCGGTCGGCCGGAACGTGCCGACGCTGAGCCCTTCACCATGGTGATCCCGCCGCCGAACGTGACGGGCAGCCTTCACATGGGCCACGCCCTCAACAACACGCTGCAGGACATCCTCTGCCGGTTCGAGCGCATGCGCGGGCGCGACGTGCTGTGGCAACCGGGCACAGACCATGCCGGCATCGCCACCCAGATGGTGGTGGAGCGCCGGATGATGGAGGCCCAGGAGCCGGGCCGACGCGAGATCGGCCGCGACGCATTCGTCGAGAAGATCTGGGCCTGGAAGGCGGAATCGGGCGGGGCCATCGTCAACCAGTTAAAGCGCCTGGGCGCCTCCTGCGACTGGTCGCGGGAGCGCTTCACCATGGGCTTGAACGGCGCCCCCGACGACCAGATGGTCCGCGCCGTCACCAAGACCTTCGTCGATCTCCACGCCCAAGGGCTGATCTATCGCGACAAACGCCTCGTGAACTGGGACCCCAAGTTCCAGACCGCGATCTCCGACCTCGAAGTCCTGCAGATCGAGGTGAAGGGCCATCTCTGGCATTTCGACTACCCGATCGTGGATAAGAGCGGCGCCGAGACCGGCGAGGTCATCACCGTCGCAACGACCCGGCCCGAGACCATGCTCGGCGACACCGCCGTGGCGGTCCACCCGGACGACGAGCGCTACACCCATCTCGTCGGCAGGCATGTCCGCTTGCCGCTGGTGGGCCGCCTGATCCCCATCGTCGCCGACACCTATTCTGACCCCGAGAAAGGAACCGGTGCGGTCAAGATCACGCCGGCGCACGACTTCAACGATTTCGAGGTGGGCAAGCGGGCCGGCTGCACGCCCATCAACATCCTGGATCCGGAAGCCCGCATAAGCCTCGATGGAAACGCGGCTTTCCTGAAGGACTCGAACCCGGAGCCGGAGGCTTTGGCCCTGCACGGCCTCGACCGGTTCGAGGCGAGGAAGCGCGTCGTCGCCCT
This sequence comes from Methylobacterium marchantiae, assembly GCF_042679825.1. NCBI lineage: Bacteria > Pseudomonadati > Pseudomonadota > Alphaproteobacteria > Hyphomicrobiales > Methylobacteriaceae > Methylobacterium > Methylobacterium marchantiae. The sequence goes on from NZ_JBHTND010000006.1 coordinate 27,679, forward strand.
GATGGAGGCGCGCGAGCGCTTGGCGCTCGTCGAGCCCAACACCCATGCGGTTCCGCATGGCGACCGATCGAACGTCGTCATCGAGCCGTATCTCACCGATCAATGGTACGTGAACGTGAAGCCGCTCGCCGAGCGTGCCCTCCAGGCCGTCCGCGACGGCAAGACCCGTTTCGTGCCCGAGAACTACGAGAAGACGTTCTTCCAATGGCTCGAGAACATCGAACCGTGGTGCATCTCGCGCCAGCTCTGGTGGGGACACCAGATCCCGGTCTGGTACGATGACGAGGGTGGGTTCTTCGTCGCTTCAAGCGAGGCGGAAGCGCAGGCCCAAGCCGCTGCGAAGCACGGGGACGCCGTCACTCTCCACCGTGACGAGGACGTCCTCGACACGTGGTTCTCCTCGGCCCTGTGGCCGTTCTCGACGCTCGGCTGGCCCGACTCGACGCCAGAGCTCGATCGCTACTATCCCACCAACACCCTGGTCACCGGCAAGGACATCATCTTCTTCTGGGTTGCCCGGATGATGATGCTCGGCCTCCACGTCACCGGCCGGGTGCCGTTCGATACGGTCTATCTCCACACCCTGGTGCGCGACGCGTCGGGCGCCAAGATGTCGAAATCGAAGGGCAACGTGGTCGATCCACTCGGCCTTATCGACCAGTACGGCGCCGATGCCCTGCGCTTCACTCTCGCCGCCATGGCCGCGCAGGGGAGGGACATCAAGCTCGCCGTCAACCGGGTCGAGGGCTACCGCAACTTCGCGACCAAGCTCTGGAACGCCTCGCGCTTTGCCGAGATGAACGGCTGCGTCCTTCGCGCCGATTACCGTCCCGAGGCCGCCACCGAGACCCTCAACCGCTGGGCGCTCGGCGAGGCCGCGCGGGCCGTCGCCGAGGTTTCGGCGGCACTGGATGCCTACCGCTTCAACGACGCGGCGGCGGCTGCCTACCGCTTCGTCTGGAACATCTTCTGCGACTGGTATGTCGAGCTCGCCAAGCCCGTTCTCCAGGGGGAGGGCGATGCCGCCGCCAAGGCCGAGACGCAGGCCACGGTCGCCTACCTCATCGACCAGATCGCCAAGCTGCTGCACCCGTTCATGCCGTTTCTCACCGAGGAGCTTTGGTCGATCAAGGGCGAGGCGATCGCCGACCGTGGGCTCCTGGCACTCGCGCCCTGGCCCGATCTGTCGGGCCTGGCCGATCCAGACGCCGAATCCGAGATCGGCTGGGTCGTGGATCTCGTCTCCGAGATCCGCTCCGCCCGCTCGGAAACCAACGTGCCGGCCGGCGCGCAGATTCCCCTGGTGATCGTCGGTGCCGACGAAGCCCTGCGGGCACGCGCGACCCAGTGGCAGGACACGCTCCTGCGCCTCGCACGCCTGTCGGACATCTCGTTCGCCGACACGGCGCCGAAGAACGCCGTCCAGCTCCTGGTGCGCGGTTCCGTGGCCGCCCTTCCCCTGGAGGGCATCGTCGATCTGAAAGCGGAGGTCGCCCGCCTCGACAAGGAAGCGGTGAAGGCGGCCTCCGAGATCGGAAAGATCGAGGCCAAGCTCGGCAATGCCGACTTCCTCGCCCGCGCCCCCGACGAGGTGGTGGACGAGCAGCGCGAGCGCCGCGACGCCGAGACGGCGCGGCTGGAGAAGATCCGCGAAGCCCTGGCGCGGTTGTCCGAAGCATGATCCTGCGCCGGCTGGCCCAAGGCCTCGCTGGCCTGTTCGCTCTCCTCGTCCTCGCCGCGATCGTCACTGCGCGGCCCGGCGACCCCGCTCTCTATCCCGCTCCTGACGACGACTTAGAAAAAATCGAATTCGTCAGCCACGGCTGGCATTCGGGCCTCGTGATCCCGCGCGAGGCCCTGACGGGGGAGGGCACCGGAACGGCGCTCCGCAGCATCGCCACCCGCTTCCGCGCCTATCCGCAGATCGAGTTCGGCTGGGGCGAGGCACGTTTCTACCGGGCGACGCCGACCCTGGCGCAGTTCGACCTGCGCCTCGCCCTCGAAGCCCTGTTCACTCCCGGCGGCCGGGAGAGCGTGGTGCAGGTAGTGGGGCTCGCCGAGGACACACGGACGAGCTTCCCCCATTCGGACATCGTGCCCATCCGTATCTCGAAGGCTGGCCTCACTCGATTGCTCTCCCGCCTCGACGCCAGCTTTCGCCTTGCCGACAACACCCCCATCGCGGGCGGCCCCGGCCTCTACGGGCCGAGCCTTTTCTATGAGGGCGAGGGTCGCTTCAGCGCCGCCAACGTCTGCAACCACTGGGCGGCGCGCCTCCTCAACGCCGCCGGCCTGCCGATCACGCCGGTGCTGGATACGCACCCGGCGGGATTGCTGCTCGATCTCAGATGGCGCGCGGGAGTGCGGGCATCGCCCGCCGCCAACCTGTCCAAACCGTAATCTCGGCGACACGGGCGGGTCAGGCGGGCCTCTCTACACACGGGGGCATGGCCCCGCTCGATAGCGGGGAACCGACCTTCCCGGAGAGACCCGCTCATGCCTTCGTCGACTTCGAACCTGCGCCGCAACGCCCTCGCATCCGTCGCTGCCATCGTCATCGCGGCGACCGGCGCGGCCGGTATCGGCCTGACCCAGCCCTCGACCCCAGCCCATGCCCAGGCCCTCTCCAAGAACCCGATCGACGTGCCGGACCATCCGCCCGGCTCTTTCGCCAGTGTCGTCGACAAGGTGAAGCCCGGCGTCGTCGCCGTGAAGGTGAAGCTCGACGACAGCGCGGGCATGGACGACGATGACGGCCCCGGACAGGGCCAGCAGGTTCCGCCGCAGCTGCGCGAGTTCTTCAAGCGCTTCGGTCAGGGTGGCCCGGGTCAGGGCCAGGGCCTCGGTGGCCCTTCGCCGAAGCGCCAGGGTCAGCGCGGCGCCATGGGCTCGGGCTTCATCATCTCGGCCGACGGCTACGTCGTCACCAACAACCACGTGGTCGACAAGGCCAAGACGGTGCAGGTGACCCTCGACGACAACCGCACCCTCGACGCCAAGGTCATCGGCAAGGATCCGAAGACCGATCTGGCACTGCTCAAAATCACCGAGGGCGGCACCTTCCCTTATGTCTCGCTGAGCAAGTCGGCGCCCCGCGTCGGCGATTGGGTGGTGGCCATCGGCAACCCGTTCGGCCTTGGCGGAACGGTCACCGCCGGCATCGTCTCGGCCCGTGGCCGCGACATCGGCGCCGGCCCCTATGACGACTTCCTGCAGATCGACGCGCCGATCAACAAGGGTAATTCCGGCGGCCCGACCTTCAACGTCGGTGGCGAGGTCGTGGGCGTGAACACCGCCATCGCCTCACCCTCCGGCGGCAGCGTCGGCCTCGCCTTCGCCATTCCGGCGGAGACCGTGCAGGCGGTGGTCGACCAGCTCCGTGCCGACGGAAAGGTGGCGCGCGGCTATCTCGGCGTGCAGGTCCAGCCGGTGACGAAGGACATCGCCGACGGCCTCGGCCTCGACAAGGCCAAGGGCGCCCTCGTCGACCATGCCGAACCCGGCACGCCGGCGGCCAAGGCAGGCCTCAAGTCTGGCGACGTGATCGAATCGGTCAACGGCGCAGCCGTCAACGATGCTCGCGAATTATCGCGCCGGATCGCTGGTCTGAAGCCAGGCGCCAAGGTCGATCTCGCCTACCTGCGCGGAGGCAAGTCCGACACCGCCACGGTGGAGCTCGGCGCCCTTCCGAACGACCCGAAGGCCGGCAACGACAACAGCCGCAGCTCGTCGAGCGACGGCCAGCCGCGCCTCGGCCTCAGCCTCGCCCCGGCCGCCCAGGTCGGTGCCGGAGACGAAGGCGTCGCGGTGATGGATGTCGATCCCGATGGCCCGGCAGCGGCCAAGGGTATCGAGCAGGGTGACATCATCCTCGATGTGGCCGGCTCCAGCGTCTCGAAGCCTTCGGAGATCGCCGAGCGTGTCAAGGCCGCCGAGGCCAACGGACGAAAGGCGGTGCTGATGCGGATCAAGAGCACCAAGGGTGTCACTCGCTTCGTCGCCGTGGCTCTGAATAAGGCCGGATGATCGGTCGCTGAGGATCGCGTCCAAAGCGCGGTCATCAAGAACGAAACCGACGCCGGCCCGTTCGTTCAGGCCGGCGTCTTCCGTGGAAGCCGAGCCGCTCGCTCAAGCAAACCACCCCTTTCGTCGGAGCCTTGGCGGAGAGATCTGGGCGGAACCTCCCGCCTCCGGGGACCGACGAACTGGTGAGCACGGCGGTAGGCAACGGAGACGGGTGGCCCTCATCGCCGAGACCGGCATCGGCAATGGGGTGCTTGGCCCAAGCGGGGGACAACGGACCGGACTGAAACTTGCTTTGCCGCCGACGTGCTTTCGCGCACGCCGGCGCCGGATCCAGTAGCAATCCAGAGACATTGGAAAGCGAGGTTCGGTGTCTCCCGATGCGATGCACGGAGGGGAGGAGATTCCGATGCCGGCTCTCGATCGTACGAAGATGATCAGTCTGCCGTTGGTCGCCCTCGCCCTTGCGGCCCCCGCATGGGCCAGACCGGTCACCGCAAAGCCGGTCTGGGCCACAGGCACCTTCGTCTATGCCGATCTCTGCACCGAGGCCGGGAGCGGCGAGCGGGCCGGGCGGCGCATCACGCTCAAGCGCTCACCCAGCGGGGACGTGCTGGTCTACGAGACCGCATCCCGGTCGTCACAGGCCGAGAATCTAACCCTCGACGACGAGACCAAGGCCCTGTCGTTCCTGGTCGGCGGCGAGGAAGGTAGCTTTGCGTTCCACGGAACCCTGGCAACGGATGCCCTGATCGGGACGGTCGAGGACGAGACCGGTGCCTATCCGCTGCGCCTGCGCCGCATCCTGCGATCGCACGCCCACGAGGCCTGCCCCGCCGAGATCACGGGATCGATCGGAATGCGGCGCTGAGAGCGTTGGGTCCGGGCTGCGTCCTGTTCTAGGATAGGGTGGATGAAAGCTCATCTCCTCCCCTCGATCGCCTGCTGCCTCGCCACCATCGCTCTGTCCTCGACCTCCGTCCCGGCGAAGACGGGAAATTCCTGCGACCGCCTCACTGCGCGGATGATCCGGGCCACTGGTGCCGGATTGGCCGGTCGCGAGGCCTCGCTCGCGGTGTTCCGTGCCGCGGACGCCGACCGCATGAGCCTCGATTGCCGGGCTCCGACACGGATGGCGTTCGGGTCGCGCGACCGCGAGCCGGCCAGGGCCTATTTCGCCCTGATCGGGCTGGCGGCGGAGGGCTTGACCGGCGCGAAGGCCGAAGCCGTTGAGGTGCTGGCCCGCAATCTCCACCAGGATTCCCTCCTCACCGGGATGCCGCATGCGGGACGTATCGGGCACGCGGCCCTGCAATGCGAGACGGGCGGACGGCGGTTTGGAGAAGGGCTCGGTCTGAACGGCGCCCCGTCCGACCTGACGCGCTGTGTGCTCGTCCGAAACCGCTCGCCGGTCCTACGCCGTCGCGCCGGCCTTTTCGGCGGGGCTCGGGCGGGCTAGACCGGACGCCATGTCCGAACCCGCTCGCTCACCCTCCGGTCCCGTCGTGATGGCGGGGCACACCGCCTTCGGCAACCACTTGCCCTTCGCGCTCATCGCCGGCCCGTGCCAACTTGAGAGCCGTGACCACGCCATCGAGATCGCCGACGCGCTCAAGGGCATGACCGACCGCCTCGGGATCGGCCTCGTGTTCAAGGGCTCGTTCGACAAGGCCAACCGGACCTCGGGTTCCACCGCCCGCGGCCTCGGCCTCACCGGGGCACTCCCGATCTTCGCCGAGATCAAGGAGCGCTTCGGCCTGCCCGTTTTGACCGATGTCCACGAGGCGGCCCAGTGCGCGCCAGCCGCCGAAATCATCGACGTCCTCCAGATTCCGGCCTTCCTGTGCCGGCAGACCGACCTGCTGCTGGCCGCTGCCGCCACGGGCCGGGTTGTGAACGTGAAGAAAGGCCAGTTCCTCGCTCCCTGGGACATGGCCCATGTGGCCGCTAAAGTGACGAAGGCGGGCAATCCGAACGTCCTCGTTACCGAGCGCGGCGCCTCGTTCGGCTACAACACGCTCGTCTCCGACATGCGCAGCCTGCCGATCATGGCGCAGGTGACCCATGGAGCACCCGTCGTCTTCGACGCGACCCATTCGGTTCAGCAGCCGGGCGGGCAGGGCGCGACTTCGGGCGGTCAGCGCGAATTCGTGGCCGTATTGGCCCGTGCAGCAGTGGCCGTGGGGATCGCCGGCCTGTTCATCGAAACCCATCCCGACCCGGATCACGCTCCGTCCGACGGACCGAACATGGTGCCACTGAAGGCGATGCCGGCATTGCTGGAGACACTCCAGGCTTTCGACCGTCTTGCGAAGTCGACAGACTGACCGAGACCGGCTGCGCCTGGATTCGATGAGCGGAAGCGACAATGGAACGGAGTCTCTCCGACATCGTTGTCCTTGCTTAAGCGAAGCAACGATTTGAGGAGCCCCATGCGCAAGTTCGCACTGATCACGGCCGTCACCCTTTCTCTCGGCGCCATGGCCGCCGGAACGGCTGCCGAGGCTCGCCCTGGACATGGTCACGGCTATGGTCGCGGCGGCCATGGTGGATACGCTCACGGCGGTTACGGCCATCGTGGCTATGGCAATCGAGGATATGCCTATCGTGGCGGCGGACGTCGCGGCATCGGGACAGGCGCGGCCGTCGGCCTCGGCATTGCAGGTCTCGCTGCTGGTGCGATCGCAGCAGGTGCCGCTCGCGATTCGTACTACAACAATGGCTACGGTCGTCCGGCATATGGTGGTGGCGGTTATGGCCGTCCCGCTTATGGCTACGGTTACTGATCCAGCCATCCCGGTGAATCGAAAAGGGCGGTCGGTCTTTACCGGCCGCCCTTTTTCATAACGCGATCATTCGTCAAAGATTTCCGGAGCTTGACACGCTCCACATACCCGACATGCGCTCCGGACAATGGATCAACCGCGACCACGATAGGGCGCGATGCCCTGGTCGGGAAGCCAGAGGGCACTCGGTGGCTCGCCACTCTGCCAGAACACGTCGATCGGAATGCCGCCGCGCGCGTTCCAATACCCGCCGATGCGGAAGTACCGAGGCCTGAGAAGATCTACGAGGGTGAGACCGATCCCGACCGTGCAATCCTCGTGGAAGGCACCATGATTGCGGAAAGCACCGAGATAAAGCTTCAGGGACTTCGATTCTACGAGCCACTGGTCCGGCACGTAGTCGATCATCAGGATTCCGAAGTCGGGCTGGCCGGTAACGGGGCAGATCGAGGTGAATTCCGGTGCGGTGAACCGTGCCAGATAATCGGTCGCGGGATGCGGGTTCGGCACGCGATCCAGGCGGGCAGCCTCGGGCGAGACGGGCAGGGGAGTGGGCTGGCCGAGTTGGAGCGAGTCGTCTGAGGGCGGGTTGGTCATGACCGCCGCTATAGCGCAGGCCGCTCCGAAGGGGAACTCCTCGCCGGGAATCTCTTATGAAATCAACACGCTAGTGAGCGCCCGACCGAGCCCTCGTCGCCTTCGACGAAGTGGGCGCCGCAGACGCGGCAGTCGGCGGTCCGGAATTTCTTGCAACCTCAGCAAAGATTTGTGACCTTGCGGCGCCGTCCCTGGGCGCGCAGGTGCTTGCCGGATGCGACACGTTGACGGATAAGCCTGCCCTGGATCCGATCGGTCCCTTGGGCGGCCCCTCCGACGAGGCGCGCCTCTGGGACCATGACGGCTGGGCCGAGTGCCCGCCGCAACACCTTTGAGAGCTAGGGGCACGCATGACCGCGATCACCAACATCGCCGCCCGCGAGATCCTCGACAGCCGGGGCAACCCGACCATTGAGGTGGATGTCCTCCTGGAGGATGGCTCCTTCGGCCGCGCTGCCGTGCCGTCCGGCGCCTCCACCGGCGCACATGAGGCGATGGAGCTGCGCGACGGCGACAAGGGCCGCTACAGCGGCAAGGGCGTCCGCAAAGCAGTGGCCGCGGTGCGTGGCGACATCCTCGACACCATCGGCGGCATGGATGCAGAGGACCAGATCGCCGTCGACGAGGCGATGATCGAGCTCGACGGAACCCCCAACAAGGCACGGCTCGGCGCCAACGCCATCCTCGGCGTGTCGCTGGCGGTGGCCAAGGCCGCGGCCGAGACCGCCGGTCTGCCGCTCTACCGCTATGTCGGCGGAACCCAGGGCCGGGTGCTGCCGGTGCCGATGATGAACATCATCAACGGTGGTGCGCATGCCGACAACCCGATCGACTTCCAGGAATTCATGATCATGCCGGTGGGCGCCTCCTCCCTCGCCGAGGCCGTGCGCATGGGTGCCGAGGTGTTCCACACCCTCAAGAGCGCCCTCAAGAAGGCCGGCCACAACACCAATGTCGGCGATGAGGGCGGCTTCGCCCCCAACCTCCCCTCGGCCGAGGCCGGGCTCGACTTCGTCATGGAATCGATCGCCGCCGCCGGATTCAAGCCCGGCACCGACATCGTGCTCGCCCTGGACTGTGCCGCCACCGAATTCTTCAAGAACGGCGCCTACCATTACGAGGGCGAGGGCCAGACCCGCTCGATCGAGGCCCAGGTCGACTACCTCGCCAAGCTCGTTGATTCCTATCCGATCCTGTCCATCGAGGACGGCATGTCCGAGGACGACTGGGCCGGATGGAAGCTCCTGACCGAGAAGGTCGGCAATCGCTGCCAACTCGTGGGCGACGACCTTTTCGTCACCAACGTGACCCGCCTGTCGCGCGGCATCGCGGAGGGCACCGCGAACTCGATCCTGGTGAAGGTCAACCAGATCGGCACTCTTACCGAGACGCTCGCCGCCGTCGATATGGCCCAGCGCGCCGGCTACACCGCCGTAATGTCCCATCGCTCGGGTGAGACCGAAGATTCGACCATCGCCGATCTCGCCGTCGCGACGAATTGCGGACAGATCAAGACCGGCTCCCTCGCCCGTTCGGACAGACTGGCCAAGTACAACCAGCTCATCCGCATCGAGGAAGGCCTCGGCGCACAGGGCCGCTTCGCCGGCAAGTCCGCGCTGAAGGCCTTCGCCGCCCGCTGACGCGCGGGAATCATCCCCGAACGGCCTTCTCGCCCTTCATCACCGTCAGAACAAACGGCCCCACCATCGATCGATGCGATGGTGGGGCCGTTTTGCTCGCATCGGCGTTGTTAAGGGGCATGGCATCGACGTGTCGAGCCGGTGCGGAGAGGACGCTTCGACGCCACCATGACTCCACCCGCCGCACTGACCGTCTATTATGATGGGGCTTGCCCGCTCTGTTCCGCTGAGATTCGGACCTATCAGCGCAGCCGCGGGTCCGAACGCATTCACTTCGTCGATGTGAGCGGTGACGGCGCCCCCGACACACTTGGCCCCGACCTCGAGCGCGAGGCCGCGCGGGCACGTTTCCATGTCCGGGACGAAGAGGGCCGTCTTGCCTCCGGGGCAATGGGCTTCATTTGGCTGTGGCGGCAGCTGCCCGGTTGGAAATGGCTTGCGACCCTGGGAAGTCTGCCCGGCATGCCGATCCTGGCCGAGGCCGCCTACCGCCGGTTCCTTACCGTGCGCCCACATCTCGCCAAGCTCTTCACCCGGTTCCTCGGTGCGCCGTGCGAGGCGGCCTGCCGATCCCCGAAGACTTGAGCGGCTCCGCCGCGGGGATGTGATTCTTGTACGTAGCGGGATCAGCGCTATGGCCGCCCGCGAGCCCTCCGCTGCAGAACCCCTTCCAGGGGGGCAAAGTGTCAGGCCCGTTCGACCTGTCTCCCGACAAGATCGCTCCCGTCGGGCCCGGTCTTCGGTGTCGGCGAACCCGACTTGGGATTCCTGTCGCGCCAATTCGCACCGCTCCGAGTGAGGATGAGGTAGAGCGAGTGCGGATTAGTGAGGAAGTAGCGCCAGAACAGGCGCCTCGGCTCCTGGGCCATTCGCCAGAGCCATTCGAACCCGATCCGCTGAACCCAGGACGGCGCCCTGCTGCGGCTTCCGGAAAGGAAGTTGAACAGGCCGCCCGAGGTTTTGATCACGGCGACGTTCCGAAGAAGCGGGCCGTAGTCCCGCACGAAGGCCTGTTCGCGCGGCACGCCGAGGGCGATCCAGAGAATGTCGGGCGCCAGGGCATCGATCTCCGCGATCTTGGCCAGCAATGCGTCACCTGCGAGATAGCCGTGACAATGCCCGGCGATGCGCAATTCCGGATACAGCCGCTGCGTCGTCTTCACAGCGGCAAGGTTCTCTTCCTCGGTGGCACCGTACAGGTAGAAGGTGAGGCCGTCCGCCGCCGCCCTTCGCGCGACTCCGTGATACAGGTCGGTGGTGGCGACGCGCTCGGGCAGGCGCCGGTCACCCATGTAGCGCGACATCGCCACCATGGGTTGCCCGTCGGCATTGATGAGGTCCGACGCGTCCATCAGGCGGGCGAAGTCGGGATCCCGTGCGTGCCGCGACATCACCTCGCCATTGGCAGAGGTGAGGTAGAGGGGCGTTCCGGGCCGCGGATGAAGGCGCACGGCCTCTATCATCAGGTCGACGGTTTCCTGCATCCCCAGAGCAGCGATCGATAACCCGCCGAGGGTCGTGGTGGGAGTATGGCGAAGGCGCGCACGTGAGGGTGTGGTCATCGGGGCCCTCCAATCAGCGCAGCTGCGCCGGAAACGCTGAAAGCCGCCCGCGCCGAGGATTTGGACGACGGACGTTCGGCCGTGACCGGCTTGCCGAGGGAACGCTCCGCGACCTGCTTCGGTTCGACGCGAGGCGCCGGCTCCGCAGGAGACTTTGCCGCGGGACGTTTCGGCTCTGTCTTGGCTGCAGGCTCGAAGGCGGGCTTCACATTCGCGTCCTTCGGTCTGCCCCGGAAGAACGCCATCGGAGACCGCGTCAGATCGGGAAGATCCGGCGCACGGAAGGAGCGGGGGGCCGTCGGGATTCGGTTTTCCCTGAACCCGCGCGGCGGTGCCGGTGTCGGTGCCGGGACCGAACTCGCCGCTTCGACCGGGTCGGGCATCCGAGCAGGCTCGGCGAACGGGACAGACGAGGCGACTTGAACAGATTTGGCGCCCTGCGCGGGTTCGGGCACCTGAGCCGGTTCGGGTGCCCGGATACGATCCGGCCGGCCGGAGCGGGCCCAGTCGTCGAGGAGAGCGAGGAGGACACCGAGGCCCAGCCCCGCGAGGAGGCCGATCAGCATCAGCGTGCGGGCCGGCGGCGGAAAGCTGCGCATGATCGGCTTCGTCGCCGAGGTCACGACACGAGCGTTGCCCATGTCGAGATAGGCCTGCTGGCCGGTCTCGCGCGAGCGAGTGAGGAAGGATTCGTAGATCGAGCGGCTTGCCTCGGCCTCTCGCTCGAGTTCACGCAGGCGGATAGAGGCCTGGGCGAGCCCGACCGTACGGCCCTTGGCCTGGTCGAAGTTCTTCTCCAGGGCCGAGGCCGTAGCCCGCGCTTTGGCGAGGTCGGTCTGCGCGGCCTGGGCGAAGCGTCCGACCTCCTGGTCGACGGAGCGCCGCGCCTGGACGACTTGCTTGGCGATGGAGGAGACGGAGGGGTGGCGCGGGCCGAGGTCGTTGGTGAGTTCGGCCTGACGCCGGGTGAGCTCGGCGTACTGGCTGCGCAAGGCGGCCACGGTCGGCGAGGCAAGGATATCGTCGGTCGCTCCGGCATCGAGGCCGGATCGCACGATGCGCTGACTCTGTTCGAGGCGGGCCTGAGCTTCGGCGACCCGGGCCCGGGAGGCGGCGAGCTGCGAATTCAGCTGCGTCAACTGCTGGTCGCTGACGAGGGAATCGCGGGTGCCGACGAGGCCGGTCTCGGCCCGGTAGGCCTGAACCCGGTTCTCCGCCGCGTTGAGAGCATTGCGCAACTCGCCGAGCCGCGCGGTCAGGCCGGAATTGGCGCGATTGGCGGCTTCGGTGCGGGCGGCAGTATCCTCGGCGAGGTAGGCGGCCACGACGGCATTGGCGAGGCGCGCCGATTTGGCCGCATCCTGCGACCAGACCGAGACGTCGACCACGTAGGTCCGGCCCGTCCGGCGCACGGACAGGCGCTGCTGCAGGATTCCAATCGCCGCGTTCGCCTCGCCCTCCACATCCGCGGGCGCATCCTGGCTCCCGAGGCCAAGGGCGGTCGCGATCTTCGCGACGAGGCCGCCGCCGGAGCGACCTACGAATTCCTCGTCCTGGGCGAGACCAGTGGCATCCACGGCCCTGCGCAGGACGCTGCTCGAGGTGATGAGGCGGGTCTGGCTTTCCACCACGCTCTGATAGGCGTTGGAATCCTGACCGCCGGTGGTCAGTTCACGGGAGACAAGGTTCAGGTCGCGTGGATCGATGTAGATCTGCGCCTCGGCAGAATAGCGCGGCGTCAGCATCTTTCCGACGAGAAGGCCGATTCCGGAAAAGACGATGGCGCAGGCGAGGATCCACACGATGCGCCGGCGCAGTGCCGAAAAGACGCCGCCAACGGACAGACGGTAGCCGCTCCGCACCGGCTCGGCCGTTTCGGGCCTGCTGGCTGGCGGCGGATCGTCATAGACCAACATCAATGGCTTCCCAACATCAGTGGTTCTTCCGGAAACAAAGGTTCGGACCGTGCCCCGAACCCAATTCCGTTCGATCCCGCTTCCAACAGATGATGTGTCAGGATGACACGATCCATCGGATCTCAGCGGCGAATGCAGAGAGGTTAGCAACCAAGAGTCCAGCGTTGATTAAATTCTCAGCTGATGAAAAACGAACGCGTTGCGATGATGAATTTAGTCTTTATGCAGCTTGTCGGCCCCGGGCGGAACCTTGGATAGTGGTCGCATTCTGCGAGATGCCGAGCACGTTCGGCGTCCGGCGTTGCTCTTCGGCGGTCCCACAGGCCATCGCCAACCCTTCCGCGATCGAGACCACCGGGATGCCCCGCCGGTTCGCGGCAGCGAGAGTGGCTTCGAGCAGGGCGGGAGAGCAGCCGTAGGGACTCGCCGCCTCGACGACGTCGTGACCGAAGAAGATCACCCAGCCATTGCGGGAGACCGCTTCGTCCATCAGGCGCGTGAGGATATCGGCATCGAGGCAGCGGTCGAAGAGCGGGTTCGCGCGCAGGAAATGACGATCGATGCGGCCGGCGTTCAGGCCCGGCAGGATGCTTCTGCTCGACCCGTAGGTACGGCTCAAGACACGCTTGGCGGCAAGGGATGCGTAACCATAGGGAAAGGCAAAGTTCTCCAGCGCCAGCCCCGGCACGAGAGTCGCCAGTTCTTCCCGGTTGCGCCGGATGTCGGCGGCGAAGACCCTCGCGTCGAGGGTGGGGACAAGAACGTGGGCGTGGGTATGGCAGCCGATCTCGTGGCCACGGCGGTGGATCTCCGCCAAGGCCTCGCTTTCGGCGACCCGCCAATGCTCGGTCCTGGCGCCGAGGAGGGTGCCGGAGACGTAGAACGTCCCCTTGACGCCGTAGGCATCGAGCAGGGCCGCCCCCCTGGTGCAGGCGGAATCCGGGACGTCGTCGAAGGTGATGCTCACCATCGGACCGGGCAGGGCGCGAAGGAGGGGCGAGACCGGAACATGCCTCGACAGGCCATGGGAGAGACGGGCCCGCAGCGAAAGCCGGGCCTTCAACTCGGTCGCATCGCGATCGATGATGGCGTCGGGTGTCATCTGGCGGCTGGCTGCTCCCCCGCCCGCTTGCGCAGCACCAGGTGGTAGTCACCGTGGCGCAGGTTGATGCGCCGGGCCGCCGCCATGTTGGCGAGTTCGGTGATGCCGTCGACGATGGAGGCCAGCCATGGCCGGCGTGCCCGCATCTCCGCATAGCGCGGGCTTTCGTAGACGCGCTCGTAGACCGGATCGAGCCCGAGCCGGTCGAGGAACGGCTTCAGTCGAGCCGGCAGGACGAGGGGATGGTAATAGACCGGGAATGGGGCCTCGCCCGGCTGGCCGGCCCGCTCCAGACCACGGATGTTGCGATAGAACCAGACGTGGAACCAGTGCGGCGAATACTTCGTCACGAGACCGGACAGAGAACGCGGATGCGGTGCACCGATGAGCAGGAGGCCGCCGGGCTTCAAGCATTCGGCGAAGCGCTCCATCGCCGCGCCGACATCCGGCAGATGTTCGATGACGTTGTAGCTGGTGACGAGGTCGAACGTCCGAGGCGTGAAGCGGTGGGTCTGCACATCGCCGCAGATCACCGTCTCGGCGTAGCCGTTGTTGCTCACCTGTGTCGGATCGATGTCGACCACGGTCACACGGGAGCGGCGCAGTACCGAGACCGGAAGGTAGGAGGACGCCCCGCCGCCTGCCTCGTAGATCGAGACCTCTCCCGCCGGGAGCAGCGACTGCAGGACTTCGTGGACCTTTGCGAGACTGAAGCCGGCCTCGCCGGCCGGCATCTCCGTGTCATGATGAAGATCGTCCACGGCGACCTGCATCGCCATCGCCGTGCTGCCGTTCTGTGCCATGGCTTGCAAGCTCCGTCTCTATTCCGTCGTGAAAGGGCGGGACATGAGCAAGGTCATGGGACGGGTGTACCTTCCGGTAAGCGTGTCGACCGTACCGTAGTCATGACACGGCAAATATTACTTTTCCAAGTACAAAGCGTGGACGGGCGAGTCCCGACCGCCGTCGATTGTCCTCATCCTTAATCGCGCAAGTGTAAAAGCGTCCAGCAATCACCCTCACGCTGCTTGCGTTCGCGATTTTGGATTTTCCAATCCACAACCGGAATGGAACGCTTCGAGACTTGTGCGGATGGTGGCGAGCGGCGTCGCCCCGAAGGACTGGATGCAGAAGGCCCGTTCGGTGGGCGTAGCGGCATGCAGCATCGCGAGGATGTCGGCCTCGCGGAGGGCGTTGTCTTCCCAATGGGTCCGGCAGAAGCTCCGGGTCGTCACCGCGTGCCTGTCCATCGCCGAGGGCGTGCTGGCCACGAAGGTGCCGTAGATCATGTATTCCGAGAAGTTGCGGTCCCGGCACAGGGCACCGATCCAGCCATGCCGGGTCACCGACTCGATCCGGTCGGTCATCGCTCGCGCCGTGGCCTGATCCCAGATGATGATCTGGTCGATATAGTCGTCCGCGGGCACACTTGGCGGCTCGGTGCCGAGGAGACGGCTCGCGGTGTCGATCCATAGGATGTGACGGGGCCGGTTCACCACGACGCCGCCGGGATGGACGTGGAACGGCGTCGGGTTCGGCTCTGCCAGCGCAGTGAGATCGAAGTCCCGGAAGAAGTAGATATCGGAATCGATCAGGCAGTAGCGGGCCTCGGGCAGCCGGCGCGTTGCCTCGATCTTGACGATCTGCTGAATGTGCCAGCCGCTGATGGGCTTGCCGAACGGCGTGAACCAGTATCGGCGCCCGCGCCAGCGCAGGACCGGAATCGGCCTCATCCACCATGGCAGGAAGTGCGACAGCGGCAGGATCCGGCGGTCGGGCCGCTCAAACCGCGCGAACAGCGCCACGTCCTTGTCGTCGACGATGACGTAGTGGCATCCGCGGGGTGTCGCGTGCCGATCGATGGTCTCGAACAGGAGGGCACACCGTTCGAGGTCACCGCGATGGCTGAGCGTGATCAGGCCCACCGTCTCGGCCAGGCTCTGACCTGCTGGTGCGGACGGGGAATGTCCGGTCTCGGCCTTCATGCGTATCTCCGTCGATCGCCGCTTCTCGCCGCGCGGAACCCTGCGCTGCAAACGGTGAAGGATTCCGTCACCGGACAATGTCCGCCAAGAGCTTCCGCGATCACGGTGCCGTGTTCCGCCATAAGAGTCCGTAGAGGGTGAAGAACGAGAGCGCATAGATCGCCACGTAGATCGCGTTAAGCCACAGGCTCCATTGCTCCGGATTTGGAAAAGCCGTGAGGAGCAGCACGAAGGCCAGCGCCTTGAAGGCGATGAGCGCAGTGGTGACGCCCGCGCGCAGCCCCATCCGGCCGAAGGCGAAGAACAGCTCGCCCTGGAATTCCAAGAGGTTGCGCACTGCCGGCACGGCGATGATGACGGTGAGCATGCCGTAGGCGGCCGACACGTTCGGTCCGAGAAGTTCCGGCCGGATGTGAAGGACGGCGATCATGAAGGCGAGGGCGCCCGTCGAGACGACCGCCACCATGCCCTCCACCTTCAGGCATTCGCGCAGGCTGGCGCGGGTGACCCGGCCAGCCTGGATGAGCTTGCGCGAGTACATCATGAACATCGGCCGCAGCGGCACGCCGGTGAGGTCGATCAGCCGCATCGAGATCGCGTAGATGCCCGCCATCCGCTCGCCGGCCAGGGTCAGAACGATGAGCTTGTCGATCTCGCCCTGTGCGAGAAACATGAAATAGGAGGCAGCGTAGAGCAGGCCGTCGCGCAGCTTGCCCTTGAGCAGCACCGCGCGGAAGCGCATCCGCGTGCGGGGATGGAACAGAATGGCGAGAACGGTCACCGAGACAGCGTTGCCGACGAGGTAGTAGATCGCCCAGATCTCGGCGGCCCCGCCGCCCGCGGCCCAGAAGGCCACGGCTGCCGCAGCGCGGAACCCGACGGGAAGCGACACCACCGTGGCCGCCACGGCATAGCGGCCGAGGCCGTTATTCACCTGGACGAGGAGCTCGATCTGACGCCAGAGCGCCACCTCGACCACGATGATCGCGAGATAGCCGGGCAAGGCGATCACGCCCTGGAACAGCAGGGCGTACAGCACCAGGGAGAGGCCGAACATGATCGGCAGAGCCAGGGCGAAGCAGGCGTAGTAGACGGCCAGATAGGCCCCCATCGACGAGCGTCGGCCGGCGGCCGAACGCATCACGAAGGATTGGAAGCCGAAACCCGCCAGGCATCCGATCATCACGCCCGCGGCCGAGACCGAGGCGAAGACCCCCATCTCCGAGAGGCTGAGCGTATTGGCGAGAACCAGGAAGTAGACCATCTGGAGCGCGAGGCGGCCGCCGGCACCGGCCAGAAGCTGCCCGTAGCCGATCAGCACCGTGCGATGGGTGGACCACGCGCCGGCGAAGAGACGCATCGGCGCGACATGCAGATTCCTGATGCGGCGTTCCATGCCGGCCCCTCCGGCGGAGATCGTCTCCACGCCGGGTGTCGGATTTCGGGACAGATGAGCAGTCATGGCCGCCGCAGCCGCAGGGCTCGTGCCAGCACGGGAACCGGGATCGGTCGGGACGGGAGGCTGCGAATGGGGTGGCCCCTTCGTCTCGAACGGGGCGCCGTCATGTCCTGGTTCGGGGCGCATCGTTCGGCAAGCATGGTGTTCGGAGGCATGTCCTGGTCGCCGGGCAGCGGAAGGCATGCCACAAGGGTCGGGAATGCGAGGGGCATCGCCCGCGACGGATGTCATCGTATGTGCGGACCTGATCTTGCAAAACCGTTCGCCATGTCCCGGCGGATTGTACCGTTTTGGATGATCGCCACGTCTCGCGGGATCCCGGCATGATGAAGACGTCCTCCAACCGACGGGCCATCCTCAAAGGGGCCATGGGCGGCATCCTCGGCATGGGAACCCCGCTGGCAGGGATCCTGGGAAGTGCCCTCGACGGTCTTCCGGCCATGGCCGCCGCGCCGCGGAAGATCCCGTTCGGTGCCGCGGTCCGGGGTGGCGCCCTGACGGCGGATGCAGCCTACGGCGCCGCGTTGGCGGAAAGATGCCGTCTGCTGGTTCCCGAGGGCGGCTTGAAATGGGCCGTCCTGCGACCGAATCGCGAGACGTTCGACTTCGGCGAGGCAGACCAGATCGCCGCCTTCGCCCGCCGCAACGGGCTCGGCCTGCGCGGCCATACCCTGGCCTGGTACGGTGCGATGCCCGCCTGGGCCGAGGCCATCACCAGTCGGGTCGAAGCCGAATGGATGCTAACCAGCCATATCGAGACCGTGGTGTCCCGCTATCGCGGCTTCATCGGGTCCTGGGACGTGGTCAACGAGCCGATGCCAGACAAGCCGGCCTCGCCGCAGGATCTGCGCCACTTCGTCTGGAGCAAGACCCTCGGGGCCGATTACATTCCGATCGCGTTCAAGGCGGCCCACGCCGCCGATCCCGCGGCCCAGCTCGTGCTCAACGAATACGACGTCGAGTTCGTCGGTCAGCGCTTCGCCATGCGCCGCGCCGGTATCCTCGCGATCGCCCGCTCGCTCCTCGACCGTGGCATCCCGATCCACGCCATCGGCCTGCAGGGTCACCTCTTCGCGGACAGAGCGATCGACCGGGACGGGCTCCAGAGCTTCCTGAGGGAGATCAAGGCGATGAAGCTCGACGTTCTGGTGACCGAACTCGACGTGATCGATTTCGGGCTGCCGACCGATTTCGCCACCCGCGATGCGCTCATCGCCAAGAAGGCGACCGATTTTCTTCAGGCGGTGGACGAAGTGACGCCGCCGAGCGCGGTGCTGACCTGGGGCATTACGGATCGTTATACCTGGGTGCCGATATACTTCACCCGCCCCGACGGGACGGCGAACCGGCCGCTTCCCTTGGATTCCGACCTGAGGCCCAAGCCGCTGATGAGTGTGATCGAGCGTTTCACCGGAAACGCGTCGTGAAGACGCGCGCCAACCCTTTCGACGCGGTGATCTGCATCCCGACCTTCAAGCGGCCGGAGCACCTCGTCCAGACCCTCGCCTCCCTGGCGCGTCAGCGGACCGGGCGCCGCTTCGCCGTGATCGTCGTCGACAACGACGCCGGATCGCAGGCCGGACGGGCTGCGGCGGAAGAAGTGTTCGCGAAAGGCCCGCTTGTCGGACAGTGTGTGGTGGAACAGCGCCAGGGCAATTGCTCGGCGATCAACCGTGCCTTCACCACCGCACTCGCGGCCTATCCCGAGAGCGGCTACTTCCTGATGATCGACGATGACGAACTCGCCCAGCCGGACTGGCTGGAGCGCATGGTGGCCACGGCCCAGCGTACGGGGGCGGGGATCGTCGGCGGCCCCGTGATGCCGCGCTTCGAGCCGGGGACGCGGGCGGGCCTCGGCCGGCATCCGGCCTTCGCCCCCGCCTACGACAAGAGCGGGCCGGTTCCGGTGATCTACGGCAGCGGAAACTGTCTGATCACGCGACGCACCTTCGCGCTGATGGGCTCACCGCCCTTCGACACGGGGTACAACTTCCTCGGCGGCGGCGACACCGACTTCTTCGTCCGCGCCCGCCGGGCAGGGATCACCTTCTACTGGGAGGCGGAGGCGATCATCACCGAGACGGTGCCCCTCGCCCGGACAAGGGCAGGGTGGCTCGCCGCGCGGGGCCTGCGCATCGGTGCCGTCAATTACAGGATCGAGCGCAAGCTGGCCCATGGCGGCCTCAGCCTCGCGACCCTGGCCGGCAAGTCCTTTGCCGTCCTCGGCCTGTCGTTCGGGCGCGGCATCCTCGATCTGGTGCGGACGCGCGAGCCCACCATCGCCCTGCACCCGATCCTCGTGGCTGTCGGGCGCTGCCTTGCCGCCCTCGGTATCGAGCCGCAGCCCTATCGCGCCAGCACGCCGCGTCTACGGACGCGCGGCAGATGAAGGCGGGGAGCCGATGAGGACGGCTGGATCCACGGCCGGTGCGCCGGCATCGAAGGACACCCCAGGCGGATGGCGCCGGCTGCAGACGGCGCTCGCCGAGACCCCCGCAGCTTTGGTGGCACGCAAGGCCGTCTTCCTGGCGATCCTCCTGCTCACCTGGATCTCGCTGAAGCCCTTCCAGGACTTGAGCAATCCCGACATCGGAGAACTCGCGACCGGACGCGAGGGCCTGACCTATGCGAGCTTCGGCATCCTCGCATTGCTCGCCCTCGGCCTGACCTTCGCCACTCATTCGCGAGCGCTGCGTTCGTTCGTCTCACCCTGGTTCCTGGCTCTCGGGGCCTGGTTCGCCATGAACGTGGTGTTGTCGCAGGATCCCGTCACCTCGGCCAAGCGTCTGACCCTGATGGCGGCGGTCATGCTGGGTGCCGCCTGCCTGCCGCTGCTGGCACGGTCCCGTGACGATCTTCGCAACCTCCTGGCGATCGCGGCCCTGCTTCTGCTCGCGGCCTGCTACGGCGGCATGCTGCTGGCACCCGACCTCGCCATCCACCAGTCCACCGACGTGGTCGAGCCCGCGCTCGCGGGCAATTGGCGGGGCACGTTCGGCCACAAGAACGCCGCTGCAGCGGTCATGGCGATGCTGGTCTTCATCGGCATAGCGGTGACGCGGTCGGGCCTCGTGACGGTGGGACTCGTCATCGTCGCGCTGTCCGGGCTGTTCCTGATCGGCTCGGAAGGCAAGAGTGCGACGGCGCTCGTGCTGGCCGCACTGGCGATCACGGGGCTGTTCTCGGTCATCCGTTCGTTCCGGGGACGCTTCCTCCTCACCCTCGCCCCGATCTTCGTGATCAACCTGTTCAGCGTCGGAACGGTGGTGAGCGAGCCGCTGGCCGCGATGGTGAGGGCGCTGCCCGTGGATTCGACCTTCACCGGCCGCACCGACGTGTGGCAGTTCGCCATCGATGCGCTGGCTTCGAGGCCGCTCACCGGCTACGGCTTCTCGGCGTTCTGGAACAACGTCACCGTGCGCGCGGCTTCCGACGACGGGTCGAGCTGGGCCGGATATGCCTCGCACAGCCACAACAGCTATCTGGACACCGCCGTGACCCTGGGCCTGCCCGGCCTTGTCCTCGTGCTTGCGATCTTCGTCGTCGCCCCCTTGCGCGACGTCATGAGGATCGAGGCGGGCGGCAGGACGGATCCGCTGGCGATCATGTTCGTACAGATCTGGCTGTTCGGGCTGCTGCTCTCCTGCATGGAGAGCTTCCTCTTCGACGGCGGCGACCCGATCTGGGTCACCTTCCTCATCGCTGTCTTCGGTCTACGCTACCTCGCCCGGTTCCGAAGCGCATGACGTGACCCGACAGGCGGCTCCCACCCTTGGGGACGACGACCTGAACGGGTTCGCATTGGCAAGCCAACGCTTCACCTCGCTCAGTCCTCTGGAATGTCTCAGGTTTCAGGACGCAAAACCGGTGACCACTTTTGCGAAACCTGCTTAGAACTCGATGATCCCGGCGGCCCAGCCGCCAAGGGTCACGAGCAGGCCGAGCCAGAGCAAGGTCGCGATTCCGCCGACGATCAGCCCGCCTACTGCTAGGTGCTCGGTCAATCGGAATCCGGTCCGTTTCGGGACATCGTCTGTGTCGAATTGGGTCACGGCATGCCTCCTTGCCCCCTCGTCGTCACGAAAGCGCAAGGTCCGCACCCCAATCCGATACCTGCCCGACCACAGACCCATGACGGTCGGACGCAGGCCAGCTTACCATTTTTGCCCCTGCTTCAGCCCAGGATTTCCCTCAAGCTTCGGGCCGCATCGGCGAACCAAATCTGCCGATCGAGTTTGGGCGGCAGCGTCGGGCGTGCGGCGGCGGCCAGGACGAGGTCGGCATAGGCCTCCGGCCCGGCTCCGGCCGGGGCCGCGACGATGGCTCCGCCGGCCAGCAGCGCTCGGAAGCGCGGGTGATGGTCGAACTCGTCCGCGCGCTTTGGCTCGGTGACGATGACTGGGCGCCCGGCCTGGACGCAGGCGAGCACGCTGGCCCGGCGTGCGGTGAGGCCTTCCGGGAGCACGTAGGCGAAGGCATCGACCTCGTCGAACAGGCCGAACAACTCCTCCGGGGAGGCCACGTAGCCCGATACCACGACGGTCTCGGCGAGACCGAGCGTCGCGATCTTGTTCCAGAAGATCTCCTCGATCCCGTCCGAAGCGCGGATGAACGAGCCGATGAACACGACGAGCGGGTCGCCGCCGCGCGCCTTCAGGCTCGCCGCGATGTCGAGGATCGCCTCCGGCTGCTTGCCCGGATAGATCGAGCCAAAATGACCGAGGACGAGGCGCCCCTCGGCGCGGGCGGCGCGCATCCGCTCGGACAGCGAACTCCGCGCCGAGACGGTCGGCCGCGCGATGTTAGGGGGAAGGGGCATCATCACCGCCCGCCGGGCGAGACGACCGATCAGGGGATCGGCGGCGAGTTCTTCTCGGACCTGGGGCGACAGGAGGACGATCGTGTCCGCGAGGAGGAGGAGCGGCCTCAGGACGAGGCGGCGCAGGCGGTGCATGCCGCCCCATTCGTGCAGGATCGCGACTCGCCGCCGCCGCCGCAGGAGCGCGATGGCAAAGGCGGAAGGGGGACCGACCAGGGCCCGCTTCCAGGGCACCAGGGGCAGGTTGGCGACGACGGCGCGGGCTCTCCCTACGACGCGCCAGATCTCGCCGAGCGGCACTCGGCCCGGCTCGAGGACGAGAGTCTCCTGCGGTTGCCCCTGACATCTGAGTGCCTCGATCAACTGGCCCGCGAAATCACCGACCCCGCAGGGCGGATGCCCTGTTCCCACGAGATGGAGGCAGGGGGAGGGCACCCTCGTCTCTCCCGGTCTGGGGCGTTGCGTCATGCGGCGAGAATCCCGAGGAGGACGTGATCCGCCGACCCTAACTCTCGGTCGCTTGCGAAAGACTTTCTGACGAGTGCGCCTCCGGCAAATGCCTTCCCTGGCGGCATCATGAATGCAAAGGTCACGGCGTCACCGGATGACATGTCCGGAAATGGATCGTCCCTATCCCGCAGGGAGACGGTCCGCCTCCTTCTGGTGCAGCGGGACACGATACGGATTGGCCGTAGCCATGAACGACTCGATCTTCACCGACTGGGACGAGACCCACAGCGCCCTCTGGGGCCACCATCCCCTGCGGCTCGAGCATCGCCTGCACGAATCCGCCTTGTTCTCCCGGGAGGCCCTGGCCGATCTGATCGACACCTATCCCCGCGACCAGTACAGCCTCGTCCACATGGGCGCCGCTGGCCAGCGCAAGTTCTGGCGCGAGGGCGAGACGGGGGGACTTCCCGGCGCGCAGGTCATCGACTCCATCGCGCAGGGGCGGATGTGGCTCAACCTGCGCAATGTCGAGACCGTCGACCGTCGCTACCGCGAGACGCTCGACGCCATGTTCGAGGAACTGGCCCGGCGCGTCCCCGGCTTCTCGCCGGCGAAATACACCTGCGGCATCCTGATCTCGTCGCCCAATGCGCAGGTCTATTACCATGCCGACCTGCCGGGGCAGCACCTGTGGCAGATCATCGGATCGAAGCGGGTCTACGTCTATCCCTCGACTCCGCCCTTCGTGACACCGCGGCATCTCGAGGACATCGCCCTCTTCGATGTGGAGGTCGATATGCCCTACGCCCCCTGGTACGACGCCCACGCCCAGGTGATGGAACTCTCGCCGGGCCAGATGCTGAGCTGGCCGCTCAACGCGCCGCACCGGGTCGAGAATCTCGACTGCCTCAACGTATCGATGACGGTCTCCTTCGTGGACGAGCCGATCCGCCGCAAGCAGATCGTCAACCTCGCCAACGGCATGCTGCGCCACCGCTTCGGCCGCGAGCCGGCGAGCCACGCCATCAGCGGACCGGGCTATTGGTCGAAGGCGGTCATGCAGAAGCTGCTGCGCAACAGCGATTGGGTGAAGAAGGAGCGTGCAGCGCGCCGTGCCGTCGATTTCCGCCTCGATGCGGCCCATCCGGGCCAGATCGTGGAACTCTCCGCGCCGGCATGAGCGAGACGGCGCCGGCGGCCCATAGCCGGGGCATCGTGAATTCGGAAACCAGTGCGTCCGGCGCTCACGGCTACGCTGTGGCGGTCGCATCCGACTGGTCGGAGCAGGTCCGCGGATGGACGGGGGCGACGACGCCTTTTCAGGATCCGGTCTGGATCGAGACCTGGTACGAGTCGCTCCAGGGCCGCGCGGGGCTGACGCCTCTCTTGGTGACGGCGCGGGACAGAGCGACGGGGGCGCTCGCGATGCATCTGCCCCTGGTGATCGACGAGACCGGACGCCGCCGCATCATCGCCTTCGCTGATCTCGGCCTCACCGATTACAACGCGCCGCTCCTCGGCCCCGCAGCCCCGAGGGACCATGCCGGCGCCCTCCGGCTGTGGCAGGCGATCCGCCATGCGTTGCCCCCCGCCGATCTTCTCTCCCTCCGCAAGATGCCGGCGACCTTCGCCGACGGGCCCAATCCGCTGTCCCTCCTCAAGGGCGTGTGTCCCTGCCCGCTCAACGGCAACGAGGTCAGGACGGGGGAGGATTGGGAGGTCTATCATCGCAGCCTCGCCAAGACCGTGCGCAAGGAACTGGAGCGAAGCTGGCGGGTGTTCTCCCGCGAGCCGACGACGGGGTTTCGCATCGTCACGGAACAGGGCGAGGCCCAGCGCGTGCTGGCGATCATGGCACGCCAGCAGGAGGAGCGCATGCGCAGCCTCGGCGCCGATTACCGCCTCGACGAGGCCGAGTTCGATGCCTTCTACCGCCGTCTCGTGGAACGAGGTCTCGACCGCGGCTACGCCGTCATCAGCGCTCTGACATCGGGCGACGAGGTCGTCGCCGCCTTGCTCGGGATCCGTGATGCCGGCACCTACGTGATGATCCGCATCAGCAACGCGGGTGAAGAATGGTCCCATTGCTCGCCGGGGCGCCTCGTCATCGACAAGACCATGGAGGCGCTTCATGCCGAGGGTTGCCGCTCGTTCGACTTCAGCATCGGCGATTACGATTACAAGCGCCGCTTCAACGTCGAGCCCCTGCCACTCCTGGATCTCACCGTTCCCCTCGGCTGGCGCGGGCTGAAGGGGGCGGTGCGGGCAAAGCTGGTCTCGACTCTCCGCCGCTACCCCGCCCTCGACCGGCGGGTGCGGGACATCGCCTGCCGGGCCGTCGTGTTCTGGCGGGAACGGCGCTCGTGACGGCGAGCCCTCCCAGGAGGTTCACGGCCATTCCGCTCGAAATCGGGAAACCTTTTCTCTCACCGCTGCTCTATTCCGGAACCGTGCTTTCACGCGCCGGACGGAGATAGCCCCGCATGAGTCAGCCTCGCCGCCTTCATCTCGGCGCCTTCATGCGGCCGATCGGCATCCATACCGCGTGGTGGCGCTATCCCGGAGGCTATCCGGACGCGAATTTCAGCTTTTCCCACCTCAAGCGCTTCGCCCAGCGCCTGGAGGCGGCCAAGTTCGACGCGTTCTTCATGGCCGACCATCTCGCCGTGATGAACATGCCCATGGCCGCGCTGAAGCGCAGCGCCACGGTGACCTCCTTCGATCCAATGACGTTGCTGCCGGCGCTCGCGGCCGTCACCGAGCGGATCGGGCTCGTCGCCACCGCTTCCACCACCTACAACGAGCCCTATCATGTGGCCCGTAAGTTCGCCTCCCTCGATCATATCTCGAACGGGCGGGCGGGCTGGAACCTCGTCACCTCCGGCAATCCGGACGAGGCCCTGAATTTCGGCCGCAACGCCCATCTCGACCATGCGATCCGCTATGCCCGCGCCCGCGAGTTCTTCGACGTGGTCACCGGTCTATGGGATTCATGGGCGGACGACGCGTTCATTCGCGACGTGGAGGAGGGCGTGTATTTCGACCCCGACAGGCTTCACGTCCTCGACCATGCCGGCGAATTCCTGAAGGTGAAGGGACCGCTCAACATCGCCCGGCCCGTCCAGGGCTGGCCGGTGATCGTTCAGGCCGGGGCTTCGGAAGCCGGTCGCCAGATCGCCGCCGAGACCGCCGAAGTCGTATTCGGGTCGGGGTCGAAACTCGCGGCGGCCCAGGATTTCTACGCCGACGTGAAAGGCAGGATGCCGGCCGCCGGGCGCGATCCGGACCACCTCAAGATCCTACCCGGCGCCTTCATCGTCCTCGGAGAGACGCGAGAGGAGGCAGAAGCCAAGAAGTCACGGCTCGATGCCCTGGTGCCGACCGATAGCGGGATCGCCAATCTCTCCGTGCGCCTCGGTATCGACGCATCGGGTTTCGATCTCGACGCGCCACTTCCCGACATCCCCGAGACCAATGCCAGCAGGAGCGCGCAGGCGCAGATCGTCGGCTATGCCCGCAAGACCGGGGCAACGGTGCGTGAGCTGGCACGAAGAGTCGGCGGCTATAGCGGTTTGACCATGGTGGGCACGCCCGCCGAAGTGGCGGATCTGATGCAGGAATGGCTCGAGGCTAGCGCCTGCGACGGGTTCAACGTGATGTTCCCCTTCGTCCCGGAAGGGCTCGACGACGTAGTCGACACCCTCGTGCCCGAACTCCAGCGCAGAGAGCTGTTCCGCACCGAATACGAAGGGACAACCCTGCGCGATCACCTCGGTTTACCACGTCCAGCCAATCGCTTCTTCCCGGACTGAACGCGTTCGGACATTGCCCGGCCACCCTCAGCCAAGGAGGGCGGCCGGATCGGATCAGGCGGCGCGGCGGTTGATCTGGCTATCGGCCATTCGTGTCAGCCGCTCGTCCGTGGCACGCTCCTCGTCCAGAGTCTGCTGGAGAACGCTGGCGCAGTCGTTCCGGCCGAGTTGCTTGGCCCAGGCGACGAGCGTGCCGTAGCGCGTGATCTCGTAATGTTCGACCGCTTGGGCGGAGGCGATGAGGGCGGCATCCAGCACCGTCTTGTCGCCGATCTCGCCAGAGATTTCGTTGGTCTCCTTGATGATGCCGTCGATGGCCGGGCAGGTCACTGCCTTCGGCTGATGACCATGCATCTGGAACACCTCCTCCAGACGCCTGATCTGGCCTTCCGTCTCCGAGAGATGTTTCTCGAAACCGCTCTTGAGCTCGGGATCGCTCGCCTTGGCAATCATCTTCGGCAGCGCCTTGGTGATCTGGTTTTCGGCGTAATAGATGTCCTGCAGGGTATGGACGAACAGGTCGTCGAGGGTCTGGATGTCCTTCGTGAAGAGGCCCATGGTCCGTGTCTCCATAAATAGATTTGTGACGCTTAGGACGCATCGGATCCTCCAGAGAAAGCTCATTCTGGATCGTGATCTTGATTCGGTTCGCAAACGGCGGAGCTTAATCTAGATCATGTCGCGAAAATCGGCGCGTCGTTGCTAGGCCAGATCAAGAGCCTTACGCCACGATTGTTCCGGACGACATCGCGATAGAAGAACCCTGGCATCGACCGGCGCGCGCGAAAACGAGCCGCTAGAGCTTTGCCGATCGGGATCGATGCGCGATGCGTCGATGGTTTTCGCAGCGTCGGCACACCGTCGTCGGAATGATGAAACAAATTCAGGCATGCTCGAATTACCGGCATGTACTGCTTTTCTTTCGATCAGCCGGTGCAAAGATCAGAAGACACTCATATCATCAGGTGACGTCGGGGGCAGGAACGCCCAGCAGCCACTGGAGACGTGAAATTATGACTATGAATCTCCCTCGGCAATCGGCTGAAATATTTGCTTTTTTGCCCAGAAAGGACGCAGTCGCACCGCGTGCCTATTCGACGAGCATTCGCAAGGGCAGCAATGCCGTGGTGGATCTCGGCGCCCGCATGACCCAGACAGCTGACCTTCCCCGGATGGATTTCGGTGACAGCTGGTACCATGCCGAGGCTATCCGCGACGACGGGCGCACCCGCAAGATCTGACGGACACGGCCCTATCCATGGGACGCCCTATCCATGGGAATCGGCCCATGAGAGCTGGCTCATGACATGATATCCCTCCGATGCCGGAACGCGGGACAATCCGCGCCTCCGGCCTATCGGAGATGACGATGAAGCCGCCGATCGGACGTGAAACCACGTTGTGCATGTCCCTTTCGGGACACCCTGGCCATTTCGGTTCGCGCTTCCACAATCGGCTCTACGAGCTCATGAAGCTCGACTACGTCTACAAGGCCTTCACCACCACCGACTTGCCTGCCGCGATCGGTGGTATCCGGGCATTGGGCATCCGAGGCTGTGCCGTCTCCATGCCATTCAAGGAGGCGGTGATCCCGCTTCTCGATGGGCTCGAAGCCTCCGCGGCCGCGATCGACAGCGTCAACACGGTGGTCAACGAGGCGGGACGGCTGACCGGCCACAATACCGATTACGTCGCCATCCGCCTGGTCCTCCGGAATCACGGCATCGATCCGCGTACGCCTTTCCTCCTGCGCGGCTCCGGCGGCATGGCCAAGGCCGTGGTCGCGGCCCTCCGCGATGCGGGCTTCACGCAGGGCCGGGTGATCGCCCGCAACGAGGGAGCCGGCCGGGCGCTGGCGGAACGCTACGGCTATGGCTGGCATCCCGAGATCGGCGAGGCGCCGGCGCCGCTCCTCATCAACGTCACTCCGCTGGGCATGGAAGGGCCGGAGGCAGAGACACTCGCCTTTCCGCTCTCGCTGATCGCGGCCTGCGACATCGCCTTCGATGTGGTGGCCCTTCCTTCGATGACGCCTTTCCTCCTCGCGGCCGAGCGCTCGGGCAAACGCTGCATCACCGGTCACGAGGTCGTGGTTTTGCAGGCCCTGGAGCAGTTCGTGCTCTATACCGGGATGATCCCGAGCGAGGATCAGGTGGCGGATGCTGCGGCCTTTGCCCGTACGTGACGGCTGGAATGCCCTCACCTTGCTCGCGTGGCGTTTCCGATCACGTTCCATGAGAGAAAACTAAGGGAATCCTGCACGATATTTCCGCATTCCGTCTTGCTTTGGCGAGCACCAAGCAATAGGTGTCTCTCAAGCGCGGTCGTGCCGCGTATGTGAGATGTCTTCTTAAGAAGACTTGAAATTCAGGAGAAACATCATGGCTTGGACTGCCCCCGTCGTTCAGGAAGTGTGTGTCGGCATGGAAGTCACCAGCTACGAGTCGGCTGAGATCGACACCTTCAACTAAGCGAACCGGGAGCCTTCGGGCTTCCTTCGCCATCGACGAGATGATCATCTCTTGGAAAGGCCGCCTTCGGGCGGCTTTTCTCGTTTCGGTCCGCGTCGGAACCAACTCATCGAGACCGGGATGTGTTTCGATGAGCGGGGGCGCAGGGTGACGCGATCGATCACTATGTCTCGAAACTGCAGATCGACGACCCTGGGCTGGATCGACGGCGATGCATGCCGAACGCCCCGGGATGCTCATCTTCTCTGCTCCGGTGACCGCACCGCTCCCGGAGTCCTGTTTTGCCGCAGCCGCCGGGCGCCGAAGTGCGCCCGAGCACCGCGAGAGGGTCAGAGCTCGGCCATGAAATATTCAGGCAATGTCTGCGCACGATCACACGGTGACGACCTGATCCCGACAGAGTCCAGGAGCCCGACATGACAGCTGCACGTCCCTTCCGCTGGCTGCTCGCCCTCGTCACCCTGATCCTGCCGACATCCGTGATGGCCGGTCGCAATGCGGCCGAGGGATGCGAGCGCAGCGGCACGCAGGACATCCAGAGCCAGGTCGTGTTCCGGCACTACATCTGATCCCGACGCAGAGAACTTTCAGGAACCGTCGGTCTTCTGTGTGCGCCAGACATCGGACGGCTCGGTTTCATCGTCAACGCGGTCACCTCGTCCCGTCCCGCGCGAATGGCCGGACCCGGATGCGCCCGCACAAGCCCTTCAGGTTCGGTTCAACCGGCACGGCCTAGCTTGGGTAGCCTTCGCGAGACGGGCCGCCGCGATCGGACGATGGCGGATCTCCGCGCAGGTGCGTCACGCACCCCACGTTGAAGCCATGCTCGCCCTACCGACCACCATCCTCTGCACGACCTTCCTGCAGATCGCCCTTACGGAATCTGAGCGATCCCGTTCCGCCGCGGTCGCGCCTCGATCGCTTTTGCGCAGCGCGATGCCCGCTCTCGACCTCGCCTTCGGCGTCGATCACGAAGCCGATCTGCCGGAGGCCATCGCAGAGCTGATGGCCCGGCTTCATGCCGGTCCGCTGGGCGACCCATCGCGTGAACCGATATCGGCGACCGGAGAGGCAAGGCAGGATTTCCCCGGGACAGACTCGGACCTGCCCCTGCACTCAGCCGACATCTGCGAGCCGGCATGAGCGCAACGAGCCGACCGACGGAGGGCGCACCCGATCAGCTCGCCGCCAGCCGAAGCTTGGGAGCCGCCGCGAACAGCGCCTGCGTGTAGGCATGGCGCGGGTTGGCGAAGAGCGCGGCGGTCGGTCCCTCCTCGACGATCCGGCCGCCGAGCATCACCACGAGCCGGTCGCAGAGGCGGGCCGCCACGCGCAGGTCGTGGGTGATGAACAGGATCGAGAGGTTCAACCGCTCGCGGATGTCCTCCAGCAATTCGAGCACCTGACGCTGCACCGAGACGTCGAGGGCGGAGACCGCCTCGTCGGCGATGAGCACGTCCGGCTCCATGGCCAGCGCCCGGGCAATGGCGATGCGTTGGCGCTGGCCGCCGGAGAATTCGTGCGGATAGCGGTCGAGCGCACCTTTCTCCAGATTGACGAGGTCGAGGAGACGCGCCGCCCTCGCCAACGCCGCCTCCTTCGACAGGCCGTAATTCATCGGTCCCTCGATGATCGACTGGCCCACCTTCCGGCGCGGGTTGAGGGAGCGGTAGGGGTCCTGGAACACCATCTGCACCCGGCGCCTGTAGGGGCGCAGCTCCCGAGGCGGCAGCAGGGCGATATCGTCGCCGCCGATGCGGATATGGCCGGCGGACGGGTCGACGAAGCGGGCGACGCAACGTGCCAGGGTCGACTTGCCGGAGCCCGACTCCCCGACGATGCCGAGGGTCTCGCCCGGTTGGAGAGCGAGGCTGACGCCGTCGAGAGCCGTCACCGCGCGTCCGCCGCCGAACAGGCCGCGGCCGCCATAGGTCTTGGTGAGGTCGCGTACGGCGAGGATGGGTGCCGCCGCCTGCTGTCTCGGACGGGCAGGCGGCGGCTCGGCACTGGGAACCGCCGCGATGAGCATGCGGGTATAGGGATCGCGGGGCCGGGTCAGCACCTCGTCGGCTCTACCCTCCTCCACGAGGCGCCCTCTCTGCATCACCACGACCCGGTCAGCGATCTGCGAGACGACTCCGAAATCGTGGGTGATGAACAGGATGCCGGCATTGCGGCGGGCCTGCAGCTCCTTCAGCAGCTTGAGGATCTGCGCCTGGGTGGTGACGTCCAGAGCCGTGGTCGGCTCGTCGGCGATGATCAGGGCAGGATCATTGGCGAGCGCCATGGCGATCATGACGCGCTGGCGCTGCCCACCGGAAAGCTGATGCGGGTAGGCCTTCGCCAGGCTCGGCGGATCGGGCAGATGCACGTCCCCGAGGAGGTCGAGGACACGGCTACGGCGTGCCTCGCGGCCCGAGCGTCCCGCATGCGCCTCCAGCATCTCGGCGATCTGCTCGCCGACCTTGAGCACCGGATTCAGCGCCGTCATCGGCTCCTGGAACACCATCGCCATGCGGCTGCCGCGCAGAGCGCGCAGGCGTGCGGGAGCGACCTTCAGGATGTCCTCGCCCTGGAGCAGAATCTCGCCCGCCGAGGGTTTGAGAGCGGGCGGCAGCAACCCCATCACGGCGCTCGCCGTGACCGACTTGCCCGAGCCGGATTCGCCGACGACGCAGACGATTTCGTTCGCTCCGACGCTGAGCGACAGGCCCTCGATGGCGTTGGCCCGGTCGGCCCCGTAAGGCAGCGGCACGGTGAGGCCGGTGATGGAGAGGACGGGCTGGCTCATCGCCGGGTCTCCTTTCATCGCAGGGCTCCGACGCGACGCGCGGTGCGCGGGTCGAGGGCATCGCGCAGGCCGTCGCCGATGACGTTCACGGCGAGCACGGTGGCGGCGACGCAGAGGCCCGGGAACAGGATCACCCAGGGCGCGATCTGGAAGGATTGCCGGCCCTCGGCCATGATGTTGCCCCAGCTCGGGATCTCTGTGGGGATGCCGGCGCCGAGGAAGCTGAGGATCGCCTCGGTCAGGATCGCCGAGGCGCAGACATAGGTGCCCTGGACGATGAGTGGCGCGATGGTGTTGGGCAGGACGTGGCGGATCAGCAGCATCGGCAGGCGGGTGCCGGCGCCGATCGCCGCCTCGACATAGGGCTCTGAGCGCACCGACAGCACGACGCTGCGCACGAGGCGCGCCACCCGCGGGATCTCGGGGATGGCGATAGCGACGATCACCGTGCCGATCCCGGCGCCCGACAAGGTCACCATGGCGATGGCGAGCAGGATCGACGGGATCGCCATGATGCCGTCCATGATCCGCATCACCACCGCGTCGAGGCGGCGCAGGTAGCCGGCGACGAGCCCGATGAAGAGGCCGATCAGCACGGCAGAGGCCGCCACGGAGAAGCCGATGGCGAGCGACACGCGGGCGCCGTAGACGACGCGGGTCCACACGTCGCGCCCGAACGCGTCGGTCCCGAGCCAGGCCACGCTCGACGGTGGCTTCAGGCGCAGGCGCGGGCGCAGCAGGATCGGGTCGCCGGTCCAGAGGAAGGGGGCGGCGAGCGCCGCGAGCCCGACGATCAGCAGGACCGCGAGCCCGAAGAGCACGCCCGGATGGCGCAAAGCCGGCGGCAGCGTCGCGAGCCGCGAGGCCAGAGGGGAGGTGACCGGGGAGGGCATCGTCCGATTCTCGGCGCTCAATAGCGTATCCTCGGATCGAACAGCAGGTAGGACAAGTCGATGGCGAGATTGATCACCACGTAGAGGGCGGAGAACAGCAGGATCACGCCCTGGATCACCGGGTAGTCCCGCGCCAGTACGGAATCGACGGTGAGGCGGCCGAGGCCGGGCAGGTTGAACACGCTCTCGGTGACGACGACGCCGCTGATGAGGAGCGCGATGCCCAGCCCGATCACCGAGATCACCGGCACCGCCGCGTTGCGCAGGGCGTGGCGCCACAGCACCTGGGTCTCGCCGATGCCCTTGGCGCGGGCGGTGCGGATGTAGTCCTCGCCCAGGACCTCCAGCACGCTGGAGCGCGTGGTCCGCGCGATGAGGGCGATGTAGATCACCGACAGGGTCAGCGTCGGCAGGATCAGCCGCGACAGGAACGGCCAGAGCCCTTCGGTGATGCTGACATAGCCCTGCACCGGCAGGAGCCGCAGCTGCATGGCGAAGCCGAAGATGAGGAGATAGCCGAGGACGAAGACCGGCACCGAGAAGCCGAGCACCGAGACGGCCATCACCGCCCGGTCGACCCAGGTGCCGTGCCACCACGCGGCGAGCACCCCGAGGGGAACGGCCACGAGGACCGCGAACACGATGGTGGTGGTGGCGAGCGCCAGCGTCGGCTCGATCCGTTCGAGGATGAGCTTGGCCACCGGCTGGTTCGAGATGATGGAGGAGCCGAGATCGCCCTGAAGGAGACGGCCGAGCCAGGACAGGAACTGGGTCAGGATCGGCTGATCGAGGCCGAGGCGCGCCCGGATCGCCGCGATCTGCTCCGGGCTCGCGGCGTCGCCGGCCAGGATGGCGGCCGGATCGCCCGGCGCCAGCCGCAGCAGCAGGAATACGATGACGGCGACCACACCCATCACCGGCAGGGTGGCTGCAAGGCGTCCGGCGAGGAAGCGGCCCATGCGGGGATCTCCAATGTCTCGGATGGGTCATGGCGTGATCCCTTCCCCTCCGCGGGGCAGGGGAGGCGTCGCATCAGCGAGGGTCGGGAAACGAGAGCGACCCTTCAGGAGAACGCGCTCCCGACCCGCTTCGCGGGCCACCCTCTCCCGCAGAGGGGAAAGGGGACGCCGTGCGAACCTCACTTCTTCTCGATGTTCCAGAACACCGGCGCCGGTGCTTCGAGGATGCCCTTCAGTTTGGGGCCGGCAGCGAGCGGGCTGATGAACTGGCCGGTGGGGTAGTACATGCCCACTGCATAGGCCCGCTCCTGCACGGCCTTGGCGATGGCGACCTGTTTTCCCGGATCGGTTTCGAGCGCGTAAGCGTTGCGCATCGTCTCGATCTCGGCATCCTCGGCCCAACCGAAGAAGCCGCCTTTCTTGCCCCGCGCATTGATGCCGACATTGCTCACGGGGTTGAGCATGTCCGCATTGACCCAGGTGGTGTGGAAGATGTTCCAGCCGCCCTGATCCACCGGGTCCTGCTTGGCGCGACGTCCCACCAGGGTCTGCCAGTCCATCGATTGCAGATCGACATTCATGCCGATCTTGCGCAGGGCCTGGGCCGTCACCGGTCCCAGCGGGGCGACGATGGCGAGATCGGTGGGCTGCATGACGACGATGGGCTTGCCGTCGTAGCCGCCCTCCTTGAGGAGCTGCTTGGCGCGGGCGAGGTCGGTCTTGGGTGCGCCGGCATCGGTGGCGTTGGGGGTGTTGCAGACGAACATGGCCAGACACGGCACCATGTAGTCCGGGTCGCCGATCTGGGCGTCGAGATAGTCCTGCTGGTTGACGGCCAGCAGCGCCGCCTGCCGGATCTTCTCGTTGTCGAAGGGCGGGTTGAGCCAGTTCATCCGGAGCATGCCGGAGACGCCCAACGTATTGTAGTTGATGATCTGGATGCCGGGCGCCGCTTTCAGGATCGGCAGGAAGTCGTGCGGCGGCTGCTCGATATAGTCGATCTCGCCGTTGATGAGGGCGTTCACGGCGGTCTGGTAGTCGGGGATGTTGAGCCACTCGACCCGGTCGACCTTCACCACCTTGGCCCCCGAGGTCCAGCTCGACGCCTCGGAGCGGGGCACGTAGTCGGGATTCTTCTCGTAGACGACCTTCAGTCCGGGCTGGAACTCGCCCTTGACGAAGCGGAACGGCCCGGAACCGATCTCCTCGGGCACGTTCTTGTCAGCCGGGGTCTCGGCGATGCGTTTCGGCATGATGAAGGGCACGTTGGACGACGGCTTGCCGAGCGACGTCAGGACGAGACCGTAGGGCTGTTTCAGCTTCAGCGTGAAGGTCCTGTCGTCCACCGCATCGAGGGAAGCGGTGTATTCCATGAGCTTCTGACCCATGCTGTCGCGCTTGCCCCAGCGCCGGAGCGAAGCGATGCAATCGGCAGACGTGACCGGCGCGCCGTCATGGAACTTGAGCCCGTCGCGCAAGGTGAAGGTGTAGATGAGCGTGTCGTCGCTGACGCTGTACTCCTTCACCATCTGCGGCTGGACCTTGAAGCTCGCATCGGTGGCGAACAGCGTGTCGTAGATCATGTAGCCGTGGTTGCGGGCGATGTAGGCGGTGGTGATGATCGGGTCGGTGATCCGCAGGCCCGAATGCATCACCGCGCGAATGGTCACGGGCTTGGCCTGAGCCATCGCCGGGCCGGGAGCACCCACGGACGCCAGAACCGCGAGGCCGAGCGTCGCCAGAAGACCCGTCCCGATCACCGTACCCCCGATAGCATTGTGCATGAACCGTTTCCCCATCGCCGCATCGCGGCTCTCGTGACGAAGTGTATGCAGGATGCAGGCCGTTGTATTCATTCGAGCCGTGCCATCAGGCCGGCCAGAAGCCTGGCGCGGTGCGGCAGCGAGGCGGTGAGTACGTGCTCGTCGAGGGTGTGGTAGCCGGCCCCGCAGGCACCGAGGCCGTCCAGGGTAGGGATGCCGAGATTGCCGGTGAAGTTGCCGTCGGAGCCACCGCCGAAGCTCTCGTGCGGCAGGCCAGAGCCGAGGCCGGCGGCGATCCGGCGGGCGGTCTCGTAGAGCGCCATGGTTCCGGCGTCGGGCTCCCAGACGGGACGGGTGACGCCCCGCGTCACCGTGAACGCGACGCCGTCCGCCTCGCCGCTCAGCGCCAGCATTCTCTCGACGCCGCGGTCGAGGTCGCCCTGGCGCTTGGCCATGCTCAGGGCCTCGCCCCGGCAGGAGGTGGGCACGCAATTCACCCAATGCCCGCCCGCGACGATGCCGACGCTGAAGGTGCAGTCGGAATCGGACATCGCCTCGATGGCGATGATCTTCTGCGCCATGGCGCGGATCGCCGAGCGGCCCTCACCGAGACGGGCGCCGGCATGGCTCGGCCGGCCGGTGGTCTCAAGGTTGAAACGGGCGATGGCGTAGCGGCCGGTGAGCACGCCGTCGCCCGGCTGGCCCGGCTCCGGCACCAGCACGAAGCGATGACGCACGGCCTCCGCCTCGATCAGGTCGCGGGTGGAGGGGCTGCCGACCTCTTCGTCGCTGGTGAGCAGAAAGGTGACGGGAAGCGGCGTCCCGATTCCGGCCTTGCGCAGAGCCTTGACGGCTTCGAGGGCAATGAAATTCCCGCCCTTCATGTCGAGGATTCCGGGACCGTAGCAGCGCTCGTCCTCGACCCGCCAGGGCAGCGCCGCCAGGGTACCGACGGGATGGACCGTGTCGAGATGGCCGAGGACGAGGATGCCCGGCGCGTCCCGGTTCGGGTGCGGGAAACGGGCGCGGACGCAGTCGCCGAAGCCCATCCGGCCGGGAATCGTCTCCACCGTGGCGCCTGCCATGGCGAGGTCGCGGGCGGCCACGCCCATCATCCGGTTCACCGCGACCCGATCGTGGGTCGGGCTCTCGCACGCGATCCAAGGGCGCAGACCAGCGAGCATGCCGGGAAGGTCGAAGGGCAGATCGTTCAGGTCGACATCCATGGGCTTCATCGATCAATCCTGTCCAACGATCAATCTCGGGCGAACGGGTCGGCGACACGCGGCCAGTAGACGGGATCCCGCTTGGTGTAGGGGATCGCGCCGTAATCCGGCGGGACCGCGCCGGGAGCGGAGACGTAGCGGACCTCGCTGGCGATGGGGGCGAAGGCGGCGTGGAAATGCTGCATCGATTTCACCACGACGAGGCGCTTGTCGTCGAGGGTGAGGCCGAGGCCCGTGAAAGCATCCGGTGCGAAGGGCTGCTGGCGCTGGGAGGTCAGCACGATGTGGATGCCGTCGGCTTCGACCCAGGCGCTGGGTCCGAGTTGGGCCCGGCCGCCGCTGAGGCCGCCCTGGCTGTGCGCCTCCGAGAGCCCGCGCACGGTGATGCGCAGGTCGAGGGGGTTGCCGGAGGTGACGCCGCACTTGCCGGCGATGCGCAGATCGAAGGTCGCGCCGATCCCGGCCTCGCGGCAGATGCCGACCGCGCCGGGGTCCCAGTACAGGCCGGTGACGACGCCACGGATGCCCCGCTCGATCATCCGGGCCAGGAGCGCAGTGTTGTCGGAGGGTGCGCCGGCGCCGGCATTGTCGGCGATATCGGCGAGGACCATCGGGCGCGGATCGGAGGAAGCCAGCGCCGCGTCGAGGGCGGCGTCGATCGTGTCCACCCGCGTGGCGGCCTCGTCGCGCATGGCCCAGATCTCGGCGGCGAGGTCGCGGGCAAGGGAGGCGGCCTTTGCCTCGTCGCCGTCGGCCACCACCAGCATCCGCGCGCCGACCTCGGCGACGTCGCCCCAGGGGAAGCCGTGGCCGAAGGAGACCGAGAGGATGCCGTCGCGCGCCTCCAGCGCTTCCATTCGGCGCACGAAGCCGGAGACCGGTTCGGTCGTCGTGCGCCACATGTTCACCATGCGGCAATCGTGGACCGCCATGACCGGACGGATCGCCCCCGTCGCCGTGCCGATCACCAGCGGGTAGAGGTCGCGGGCACGGTCCACGATGTCGGTATGCGGGTATTCCTTGTAGATCACGACCACGTCGGCTGCGTCGCGGATCGCCTCGGTGAGATGGCAGTGGAGATCGAGCTCGACGCCGATCGCCACCTTCGGCCCGACGAGGGCACGTACGCGGACGAGGGTGTCGCCCTCGCAATCGTCATAGCCTTCAGCGACCATCGCTCCGTGCATGAACAGCAGCACCGCATCGACCGGAAGCGCCGCTTCGAGGTCGGCGAGCAGCGTGTCGCGCAGTTCCTCGTAGACCGCCCGCAGGGTGATCCCGCCGGGCTGGGCGAAGGTGGAGAGGCTCTCCACCACCTCGTGCCCGTCGGCCTCTCCCATCTCGCGCCAGGCTTTCAGCCCGATATTGCTCAGGCTGGGCCGCCCCAGACTCCCGTCCCGCCGCGCGTAATCGGCGAGGAAGGCCGCGCGGCCGGTGGGCAGGGGGGCGAAAGTGTTCGTCTCGGTGGCAAGGCCGGCGATGAAGAGCTTCACGTGGAGGGCGTCTCCGTGACGGGCAACAGGGTGATGACGGTCTCGGTGGCGGCGTCCACGGCCTGCCGGGAATAGAGCAGGGGCACGGTTCCGCCCTTCGCCCAGGATGCCGCGAGGTCGTCGTAGTGCCGGCTCGCGGGATGGCCCGACTGGCCCGGCCCGTTGACGAAGACCGAGGCGTCCCAGTCGCCCACATCGACCACCATGCGGAGGGATGCCCCGGTGGTCAGGCGCCCGTCATGGGGACGGTAGTCGGCATGCATCACCGAGGCGGAGGATCCGCCCGCCGGCAGCGGCCCGACACTCCGGCATTCGGGCCCGATGCTAGCCAGAGGATGCGCGAACAGGCCGTGATGGAACGCTCCCCATGTCCAGCCTGCCGGATCGGTGCCGAAGCGGCGTTCGCAGTCCCGCCACGCCGCAGCGAGGGTCCGGCCGAGGAGCGCTCTGCGTGCGGATTCGTCGAGGGGAGGGCGCGCCTGTTCGAGGGCGTCGAGCAGGGTCTCGATGTCGCCTGGCTGGAGCAGAGCGGCCGTCGTGGGATCGGGCGCCAGAGCGTGAAGCAGCGCCGGGCGCAGGTGATGGGTCCAGAGCAGTTCGACGAGGCATGCGGCGGCACTGTCCGCATGGAGATGGCCGTCGAACCCGGACAGGACATCGATAGCGGCGCGGACCTGGACAACGCCGGGATCGGGAATTTCGGAGACGAGCCGCGCCAAACGGAAGGCCGGCTCGGAGAATACGTCGCCTTGCAGGCGGCGGGAGCCGTCGAGGGTATGGACGGCATCGGCGTCCAGGACCGAACGGATGCGCCGCGCCCGCCAGGGCTCGTGCCATTCGAACCCGAGCCTGCGCTCCTGCGCCGGATAATCCTCCGGCAGGTTCATCTCGTTGGCGCTGAAGACGAAGCCGCATTCCGGATCGACGGCACGCGGCAGCACGGACGGATCGTGGAAGCCGGCCCATTCGTAGCGACCGTCGCCCGGCACCGGCAGCAGACCGTCCCAGTTCGGGCGCACCGGCGCCTTGCCGGCCATGAACCAGGCGATGCTGCCGCCCGCATCGGCGTAGACCTGATTGGTGGAGGGGGCCGACCAATGGCGCAGGGCCTCGCCGAAGGCCGTGGCGCTGGTGGCGCCGAGATAGGCGAGACTGCCGAGATAGGCTGCGCTGCCCGGCTCCGACCACACCGTGCGCACGGCGAAGGCCTGACGGCCGGCCACATTCTCGCAGATCACTGGACCGTGGCGGGTGAAGGCGAGGACGATCTCTTCGTCCCCATCGCCGCGCACGGGAATCCGCTCCGCCACCCGCTCCATCGCCGTCCAGCCCTCGGCGTAGCGGTAGAGGTTCGGATCCTCGGGATGGGTCTCGTAGACGAACAGGTCCTCCTGATCGATCGGCGCGATGGTGAGGCTGAAAGCGGCCGTGCCATTGTGCCCGATGGAAATGCCCGGCAGCGCCGGCTCGCCCGCACCGATCACGTCGAGGCCCGGCGCGGTGAGATGGACCAGGTAGCGCAGGGAAGGCAGCTGATAGGCGCGGTGCGGGTCGCTCGCCAGGATCGGGCGGCGGCTCTGCGTACGCGAGCCCGACACCGCCCAGTTGTTCGATCCCTCGCCGCCCTCAGCGGACGCGGCGAGGGGCCTCCCGCCGGCGCGCCCGACCGTGCCGAAGGCGTCGACGTCGCACCATTCCCATGCCTCCGCCCGCGCAGCCGCGAGCCGGGCCGGATCGAAGGTCACAGGCGCGGTGACGAGGCAGAAGAGCGTGAGAAGATCGTCGGGAAAGCGTTCGGGCTCCAAGCCTTCGGGAATGACGATCTCGTGCGGCGGGCTCAGCCTCTTGCGCAGGGCGTCGGCGGCGAGATCCGACCGGGCGAGGACTCGGGCACGGGCGACTTCCGAAGCGACGTTGCGGACCAAGGCATGGCTGCGGATGCGCACCACGTCCTCGGCGGTCCAGAGGGCAGGGCACGTGCCCATGGCGGCGAATTCCGGAGGCAGCAAGTCGGGCCGGTCACGGGTGAGGGAGACGAAGGCGTTGAGCCCACGCACGAACGCCTCGACGATGGCCCTGGTGCGCGGATGCCCGTAGGCTGCCCACTCGGCGTCCATGTCGCCGCGATACAGGAACAGCCGCGCGGCACGGTCCTGCGCGAGGTAGCCAGGCCCGAAATCGCCCGCGAGCAGACCGAGGCCGCGCTTGCGCCACAGGTCGAGCTGCCACAGGCGGTCGCGGCCCGCATTGAAGCCCTGGACCATGAACGCGTCGTCCTGGGAGGCGGCCCGGATATGGGCCACGCCCCAGCGATCGACGCGGATCTCGGCGGACGCGGCCAATCCCTCGATGGAGAAGGTCGTGGCCTCCCGGTCCGACGAGGCCCTCATCGGCGCGGCTCCGGACGATGCTGTCGGCCTCCGGTATGGATCATGTATGCAATTCCACCCTTTCTACGGCGATCTGGCAAGGCGTGCGCCAAGCCTCGCACCGATCGGGGGGACGCGATGAATCCGAACTCGCCACAGACCAGCCTGCCGTCCGGCGGGATCATCGGCCTCGACGCGACGCAGTTGGTGGCTGCGATCCGTGCCCGGCAGGTCTCCTGCCGCGAGGTCATCGAGGCCCATCTCGACCGCATCGCGCAGGTGAACGAGCGTGTGAACGCCATCGTCTCCCTGCGCAGCCGAGAGTATCTACTCGCGGACGCCGATGCGGCCGATGCCGATCTCATCCGGGGACATTGGCGCGGACCGATGCACGGGTTGCCGCATGCGGTGAAGGACCTCGCACCGACGCGCGGGCTCCGCACCACCTTCGGTTCGCCGATCTTCGCCGAGCACGTGCCGCAGGAGGACGCCCTGTTCGTGGAGCGCCTGCGCAAGGCGGGGGCGATCCTCATCGGCAAGACCAACGTCTCCGAATTCGGCCTCGGTTCGCACAGCTACAACCCGGTCTGGGGCACCACGCTCAACGCCTACGACACGGCCCTGAGCGCCGGCGGAAGCTCGGGCGGCGCGGCCGTCGCCACGGCTTTGCGCATGGTGCCGATGGCCGACGGCAGCGACTTCGCCGGATCCCTGCGCAACCCCGCAGGCTGGAACGGCATCTTCGGGTTCCGCCCCTCGGCGGGGAGGGTCCCGTCGTTGCCGGGACCGGAAGCCTATCTCCAGCAGCTCGCCACGGACGGACCGATGGCACGGACCGTCGCCGACCTCGCCCTTCTGCTCTCGGTGATGAGCGGGCCGGACCCACGCGCGCCCCTCTCCCTGGCGGAGCCGGGCCCGACCGCCGATCTGCCGGCAGGAATCGGGGAGGGTACCCGCATCGGCTGGCTCGGGGATTTCGTCCATGCCCTGCCCCTGGAAGCGGGTATCCTGCCCCTGTCCCTGACCGGGCTCTCCACCCTCGGGACGGCCGGGTGCCGCGTCGAGGAAGCCAGTCTCGGGATGAGCCGTGACGAGATCTGGGCATGCTGGCTGGTCTGGCGGCACGTCCTCGTCGGAAGCCGCTACCGGCCCCTCTACGACGATCCGGAGAAGCGTGCGCTGATGAAACCGGAGTTGATCTGGGAGATCGAGGGCGGCCTGTCCCTGTCGGCGGACGATCTCTATCGGGCCTCTGCCACGCGGACGCGGCTCTACCAGCGCTTCCTCTCGCTGTTCGCCGATTTCGACGCGCTGGCCCTGCCGAGCGCCCAGGTATTTCCCTTCGCCCACGGGCTTTCCTGGCCGAGGACCATCGCGGGCACGACCATGGACACGTATCACCGTTGGATGGAGGTGGTCGTGCCGGCCACATTGTCGGGCTGTCCCACGATCTGTCTGCCGCTGGGCGCCTGGGGACCGGACGGCCGGTCGTCCGGCCTGCAGCTCATCGGAAGGCCGGGACAGGATCAGGCGCTGCTGCGCCTGGCCCGAGCCTTCGAAGCGGTGAGCCGGCCGACCGAACGGCTTCCGGCCTGAACCTTGGCGGACGGTGTATCCTGCCGACCGTCTATCCGCCGACCTTCGGCTGAATCAAAGGCTTCCCCAGGATTTCGGACACGCGAGAGTCCGGGCGCACGACGCAGAGGCGGTGGACATGGAGTGGGATGTCGCTCGGTTCGCACGCCTTGCCGAAAGCTCCGTCCCGTTGGTGGCTGTCCCCATGCGCCGTCAGGCGGAGGCAATCACCTCGTAGCGCGTCAGGTCCGGCTCCTTCGACCGTCCGGCGAAAAGCTTCGAGGCCAGACGGCGAATGCCGGGCCTGCTCGCGATCCGAAGCACGCCGTGGAGCAGATGGATGCCGAGACGGCTCCGTGGATTCATCACTTTCGGGGCGATCTTGGGCACGCCTTGCCCGTCCTCGACCATCGGTCGCATGGCCCGCTCGTAGGCGGCGAAGGCAGTGGCGACGTCGTCGTGACGTGCCAGTTCGGCGGCGAGAACATAGGCGCCGGTGACGGCCAACGTGGTGCCGATACCGGCCAGCGGCGTGGCGCACCAGGCCGCGTCGCCGGTCACCGCCACGCGCCCGTGAGACCATCGCCTCATCCTGACCTGCCGAAGGACATCGAAGTAGAAATCCTCGGTGTCGTCCATGCCGGCGAGAACGCGTTCCGCCTGCCAACCGGCATCGGCGAAGCGGTCCCGCAGGAATGACTTCTGCCGATGAACATCCCATTCCTGTTCGCCGGCCGGAGACTTCCGGACCGAGAGCATCACGCGGGTGGTGCCATGCATGTCGGGACGTAGCGAGATGCCGCGCCCCCCGGGCGCGTTGAACCATCGCCACATCCGGTCGTCGTCGGAGGTTCGCGGGATGGTGAAGTAGGCGATGGCCAATCCCATCCAGCGTGGATCGTTCTCGCCGGGGAAGGCGAGTTCACGCGTCGACGAGCCCACGCCCTCTGCGATGAGCACGGCATCGTAACGCTCGACGGTCCCGCCGGCGAAGGTCACGGTTGCGGCGTCAGCGCCATCCTCGATCCGGGTCACGCGATCGCCGAAGCGGTAGGCCGCGTGCTCTCGGGCAGGGTCGTAAAGGAGGCGTGCCAGGTCACCCCTGAGGATCTCCATCTCTGCGGTGGGGCCGTCGCCCATGAGGGTGTCCATGTCGAAGCGCGCGACCGCCCGCCCGTGCCCGTCGACCCAGGCTGTACCCTCCTCGCCGGTGCCGTGGTCGAGCGCGGCGCGTTCCAGGCCCATGCGGCGCAGCACCTCGCGGCCGATGCCGCGGACATCGATGTTCTGTCCGCCGTCACGGAATCGGGGCGCACGCTCCACGACCGTGACATCGAAACCCTGGCGGCCCAGCCACCAGGCCGCGGTATTACCGGCGATGCTGGCGCCGGTGATCAGGATGCGACGGGGCATGCGAGGTTCATCTCCAGCCTATCCGATACGCTCCCGGGAACCCGGTTGCCATCCCTGCCCGCTTGGCCCGAAATCTTGCAGCAAGCGTCCATCGTCCGAACGATCTTGTCTGCCGGATCGGTGGGGAAGAGTTTGCCCTGCAGATCATCGATGGACTCTGCGCGACAGTTCTACAGGTGTCTCAATCCGAAGCTCTCCAGCAACGGAAGAAGTTCATCGCGGGCACGCGAGCGATGGCGATAGGCCTGTTCCTGCGCTGCAGCGGCATTGCCGATGCGAATTGCTTCGATGATCTGCTGATGCTCAGCCACTGAGGCCCCGAGCTCACGTCGGAGCTTGAGGGTCAGCATGCGGGCGCGATGCGCCTGGTCGGTGATCGTCTGGTTGATCCGGATCATGCGGCCGTTGCCGGCGCGCTCGACGAGCGTGCGATGGAAACACTCGTCCGCATGGCCCCAGGCCGCGAGATCCTCCGCATCCCGGGCCTTGGCCATGGCGGCGGTTAAGGCGGCGAGTTCCGACACGACGGCTTCGCGTTCGGTCTTTGCCGTCTCCGCGAGCAACGCGGCCGCACGTCCCTCGATAGCGATGACGACGTCGTAGATCTCGCGCATGTCCGCAGGCGCCAATGCGCAGATGACGATCCCCTTTCGCGGCAGGATCCGAACCAGTCCATCTTCCTGCAGGCGGATAGCGGCCTCATGAACGGGGGTCCGGCTCATCCCGAGCCGCAATGCGATCTCCTGCTCCGACGCCTGATACCCGGGGGGAAAGCGAGATTCCCGGATTTCCTCCTTCATCGCCGCATAGGCGTCATCGACGAGGGATGGGCGCCGATCCGCCTCTTCCTGCTGCTCAG
This sequence comes from Methylobacterium marchantiae, assembly GCF_042679825.1. Taxonomy (NCBI): domain Bacteria; kingdom Pseudomonadati; phylum Pseudomonadota; class Alphaproteobacteria; order Hyphomicrobiales; family Methylobacteriaceae; genus Methylobacterium; species Methylobacterium marchantiae. The sequence continues at coordinate 71,642 of NZ_JBHTND010000006.1, forward strand.
CACGCACCCGGACCATCACCTGCTCCCCTTATACTTCATGTCTACCAACTTCCATGGAAGCTGCAATGGAGGATTGACAAGCGTTTTGGAAATATCTTACCCAATATCATCTTGCATGGAAGTTGGCGCTCAAGACCGATTCGATTGCAGGCGCATCCTTAGGAGGAAACGATGGATCGGTCGCTCGAGCAAATCACCATGCGCAAGGTCGCATGGCGCCTGGTACCTTTTATCTGCCTACTCTACTTCATCGCCTTCATCGACCGCGTGAACATCGGCTTCGCCGCGCTGACGATGAACAAGGACCTCGGTTTCTCCTCATCCGTATTCGGCTTCGGGGCCGGAGTTTTCTTCTTCGGATACTTCCTGTTCGAGGTGCCCTCGAACATCATCCTCGACAAGGTCGGCGCGCGGATCTGGATCGCCCGCGTGATGATCACCTGGGGCCTCATCTCGGGAGGCTTCGCCTTCATCTCGGGCGAGACGAGCTTCTACGTGATGCGCTTCCTGCTGGGTGCGGCGGAAGCGGGCTTCTTTCCCGGCATCATCCTGTACCTGAGCTACTGGTTCCCGGCCCGCTACCGGGCGGGCGTCGTGTCGCTGTTCATGGCGGCGGCCCCCGTCTCGGTGATGCTCGGTTCGCCGCTCTCCAGCGCGCTGCTGGCGATGGAGGGCATCATGGGCCTCCATGGCTGGCAGTGGATGTTCATCATCGAAGCCATCCCTGCGGTGATCCTCGGCGTCGTGGTGCTGTTCTACATGACGGACCGGCCCGAAAAGGCGAAGTGGCTGACCGACGAACAGCGGAACTGGCTCGTCGCGGAGATGAACCAGGAGCGCGCGACCAAGCAGACCGCCGCCAAGCACAGCCTGATGAGCGGGCTCGCCGATCCCCGCGTGCTCGCCCTGGCCCTCGTCTATTTCGGCACGTCGGCCGGCCTCTACACCCTCGGCATCTGGGCGCCGCAGATCATCAAGGGGTTCGGCCTTTCCACGATGGAGGTCGGCCTGCTCAACGCCGTGCCGCCGACCGTCGCGGTCGTCGCCATGATCCTGTGGGCGCGCCACTCCGACAGGACCAGCGAGCGCACCTGGCACGTGGTCATCGCCTGCCTCGTGGCGGCCGCGGGCCTGATGCTGGCCGGCGGCGCATCGTCGGCACTCGCGGTCATCGCTGCGCTCAGCCTCGTCAACATGGGAATCAGCGCGGCCAAGCCACCGCTCTGGGCGATGCCGACGATGTTCCTGTCGGGGTCGGCGGCGGCGGTGGGCATCGCCACCATCAACTCGATCGGCAATCTCGGCGGCTTCGTCGGTCCCTGGGTGATCGGCTGGATCAAGGACCGGACGGGAAGCTTCACCGGCGGCCTGATCTTCGTGGCCGTGCTGCTCGTCCTCTCCGCGATCGTCACCCTCGTCGTCGCCCGCTCAGGGCGGCGCGCCGAGCCCGCCCGCGCCGTCGTGCGCTGACTCTACCCCCCGTTCTCAAGGAGACCCATCATGAAGACCTACACCATCGCCGCCATCCCCGCCGACGGCATCGGCGTCGAAGTCATCGCCGCCGGTATCGAGGTGCTCGATGTCCTCGCCGAGAAGACCGGCAGCTTCACCTTCAAGTTCGACCACTTCGACTGGGGTTCGGACTATTACAAGAAGCACGGCGTGATGATGCCCGCCGACGGGCGCGACCAGATCCGCCACCACGACGCGATCTTCTTTGGCGCAGTGGGTGCGCCCGACGTGCCGGACCACATCACCCTGTGGGGCCTGCGGCTCGCCATCTGCCAACCCTTCGACCAGTACGCCAACGTGCGCCCGACCCGCATCCTGCCGGGCATCACCAGCCCCCTGCGTCACGTCACCGGCCCCGAACTCGACTGGGTCATCGTGCGCGAGAACTCGGAGGGCGAATATGCCGGCGTCGGCGGGCGCGTGCACCAGGGCCATCCGAACGAGGTCGCCACCGACGTCTCGATGATGACCCGCTCCGGCGTCGACCGGATCATCCGCTTCGCCTTCAAGCTCGCGCAGGGCCGCCCGCGCAAGCTGCTTACCGTGGTGACGAAGTCGAACGCTCAGCGCCACGCCATGGTGATGTGGGACGAGATCGCGGCCGAAGTCGCGAAGGACTTTCCCGACGTGACCTGGGACAAGATGCTGGTCGACGCGATGACCATGCGCATGACCATGAAGCCCCAGACCCTCGACACCATCGTCGCCACTAACCTGCACGCCGACATCCTCTCGGATCTGGCCGCCGCGCTCGCCGGTTCGCTCGGCATCGCGCCCACCGCCAACCTCAACCCGGAGCGCACCTACCCGTCGATGTTCGAGCCGATCCACGGTTCGGCCTTCGACATCACCGGCAAGGGGATCGCCAACCCGATCGCCACGTTCTGGACCGCCTGCCAGATGCTGGAACACCTCGGCGAGAAGCCAGCGGCGGACCGGCTCATGCGCGCCGTCGAGCGCGTCACCGCCGATCCGAGCCTGCACACGCCGGATCTCGGCGGCCAGGCGACGACCCGGATGGTGACGGATGCGGTCATCGCGGCCGTCAAGGGCGACAACGAGTAGGATCGAGCTCTACCCGAGCCGGGCCCCTTTCTTCGGCGGCCCGGCTCGGCATCTCCTCTACCAGTCCCAGGGGTAGCGTTCGCCCGCAGGTGCGCGCCAGTCCGGGTGATCCCTGATGCGACCGAGAGCCGGATCGAGGCGAGGAGCTTGCATCCCCATGGCCCATGGGGATGCTGTCTCCCGGCTCGATCCTGGTCAGCGGCACTGACGTCCGCGACCTCCCGACCATGTGAGCCATTCCTCAGAGGCGGCCGCTCGCGGCCGGATCAGCCATGCGCCGCAACCGCCACGCCAAGATCGTCGCCACCGTCGGGCCGGCCTCGGCCTCGCCCGAGATGCTGCATGCCCTGTTCCTGGCGGGCGTCGATACCTTTCGGCTGAACTTCAGCCACGGCTCGCAGGACGATCACGCGAAGGTCCATGCGGCGATCCGCAGCCTGGAGCGCGAAGTGGGCCGGCCCATCGGCATCCTGCAGGATCTGCAGGGGCCGAAGATCCGCCTCGGCACCCTTGCGGGCGGGCGCCTCGACGTGGCGCCGGGCGAGACGCTGCGCTTCGTCCTCGACGGCACCGAGGGAGGCCGCGACGCGATCCCGCTGCCTCATCCGGAGATCTTCGCCGCCATCGCACCCGGCCAGGACCTCCTCATCGACGACGGTCGCGTGAGGGTGCGCGTCACCGGCCTCACCCAGGACAGCATCGAGGCGGAGGTGGTGATCGGCGGCGCACTCTCGAACCGCAAGGGCGTGAACCTGCCGGGCACCCTCCTCGACGTCTCGCCGCTGACCCCCAAGGACCGCGCCGACCTCGCCTTCGGACTGGAACTCGGCGTCGACTGGGTGGCGCTCTCCTTCGTGCAGAAGCCCTCCGACGTGATCGAGGCGCGCGGTCTGATCGGCGACCGGGCCGGCATCATGACCAAGGTCGAGAAGCCCCAGGCCCTCGAGCGCATCGACGACATCATCCGGCTCTCGGATGCCATCATGGTGGCGCGCGGCGACCTCGGCGTCGAGATCCCGCACGAGGACGTGCCGGGGCGGCAGAAGGAACTCATCCGTGCCTGCCGGCTTGCGGTGAAGCCCGTGGTGGTGGCGACCCAGATGCTCGATTCGATGGTCTCGGCCCCGACGCCGACCCGCGCCGAAGCGTCCGACGTCGCCACCGCGATCTATGACGGGGCCGACGCGGTGATGCTCTCGGCGGAATCGGCCACGGGCCGTTTCCCCGTGGAGACCGTGGCGATGATGGCCCGGATCATCCACCGCACCGAGACGCACAAGCTCTATCGCTCGCTGATCACCGCCTCGGACCCCGGCGAGGAGGAGACCCCGCCCCACGCCATCGCGACGGCGAGCGCCACCCTGGCGGATGCCGTGAACGCCTCGGTCATCGTGGCCTATACCCTGAGCGGCACCACCGCCGCCCGCGTCGCCCGGCGCAGGCCGGAAGTGCCCATCCTCGCCCTGACGCCGGATCTCGCCACGTCGCGGCGGCTCTGCCTGCTCTGGGGCGCGCACAGCGTCCAGGCCGGCGAGGTCGCGACCTACGAGGAGATGGTGGCGGGCGCCGTCACGCACGCGGTGGCGGAGGGGTTCGCTGAGCCGAACGACCTCGTGGTGATCGCAGCCGGCATCCCCTTCGCGGTGACCGGTACGACCAACAACATCCGCATCGCACAGGTGCCGGCAGCGTAGCAGGCGTCTGAGAACGGCTGCGTGTCGCGACGGGTCGACTTCGCTCGTTCCCCGGTTATCGGCATGAACCCGCCTTTCACGGAGGAAAGGCCGGCCGGACTTCCGACGCCAGGAGGCGCCGGTCATAGTCTCGACGCATTCCGCCTGCTCTCGATCACAGAATGCCGAGGACTTTACCAAGGCGCCGCTGGCCTCGCGACGTGCATGTTCCGGTCGAAGCCAGCGCGAAAGGATTGCGAGATCACGTGGGACGGCACCGGCGAGCTCAGCTTAGCGATACGCTCGACGGGCATGGGCTGGAGCGTTCTCTCATCGGGTCGCGGGACATGGGAAGTCCGGAATCATGATCATGGACGGTGAGAGCGCGGAGACCGGCGTGCGGGACGAGATCGCTCGGGTCGGACATCGGGCGGGGCTTTTCAGCCGGCGGTCGCTTCTGGTCGGCTCGGCCGCAGGTTTCGGCGCACTGGGACTGGCCGGCTGCGCGACGACCGACGGCATCCTCCTCGCCGAGGCGGCCAAGAATTACGGGCCGATGCCGGACGAGAAATTCCCGATCCCGGCTACCGATATCAGGAAGGTCGACCCGAAATATCATCGTCGGACGGTCCGTTACGAGACCAAGGAAGCGGCCGGTACGATCATCGTCGATCCCGGCAACTTTTATGTCTACCGCGTCGAGGGCGATGGTTCCGCCACCCGTTACGGTGCCAATGTCGGCCGCGATGGGTTCTTGTGGAGCGGAGACGCCTATGTCGGTCGCAAGTCCGAATGGGCGACCTGGACACCCCCCAAGGAAATGATCCGGCGTCAGCCCGAGGCCGCCAAATACGCCCGCGGCATGCCGGGCGGCCTCGACAATCCGCTCGGCGCCCGCACCCTGCATCTGTACCAGAACGGCGCCTACACGCTCTACACGATCTATGCCAGCAGCGAGCCCGAATCGATCGGCTCGGGCATCACGAGCGGCTGTGTCGGCCTGCTCACCCAGGACATGATCCACCTCTATTCACAGACGCCGGTCAATACGAAGGTGGTCGTCCTTCCAGCGTAAGTAAAAGTCGCAGATTTGTTACAAGTACCGCCCGGCCCGGACGAGATCGCACTCCATCGCGATGCTTCCGGGTCGCGCCACAAGCGGACATTGACCGCCTGTCCGTGAGCGGACGGTTCCGTCAGGCACGCTCAGATCTTGTCGACGAACCGCACCGCCCAGCCTGGACGCTCCGCGACGAGTCGGGTCGGGTCGGGGCCATCACCGGCGACAAGCGCCGGAGCGAATGAACGATGGCGGGATCGAAGATGGGGCAGCCCGCGGGAGCGGTCGAGACACTCATGCGGGCTTGGAAGGCTCGTGGATCATTCGCTGATAAGCCGTGCACTTGTCCGGCCACCGCCCAGAAGCGGTTTTCTCGAATTCAGTCCATCGATGCAACAAGAGAGTCTGAGGATCAATCATAGGCTCGCAAAGACATACTTCCATAGTTTTTCAATGGATAATCCCGATAGCGGATCGAGGATGTAGCAGACATCGACCCAACACCCTTAGGTTGCACAGTTCTTATAGGAAGCCTCATTAACCCGGTCTTGATAGAATGCTTTCGATAATAATCGTTTGTTCACCATCGGATGCACTAGCCCGATAGGAGAGCAAATCTCTTTAAGAAGTCTTCAAGCGTGTGGTGCATGGGACGCTGTTGGCGGTGTGTATCGGCCCGGGTAAAAATGCGGCCTGTCGGCCCTCGCTTCTGCCGGGATACGCATGGGGCCACAGCGGTCGAGTTCGCCTTCGTGGCATTCCCGCTCTTCACTCTTCTCATGCTCGTGCTCGAAGTCGGATTGACTTACTGGATCGGTGCCACGCTCGACCGGGGCGTGCAGGGAGCGACGCGAGTCTTCTATGCCGAAGGCGACCCGAGCCAATCCGGTTCGATCTCGGATGCCGTTCGCAAGATCATCTGCGACGGATCGGCGGGGCTCATCAATTGCGACAAGTTGAAGATCGACCTCGTCTACTATGCCGGCCTGAGCGACGTCGTGATCCGTAGTCCGGTCGACCCTTCTCAGCAGGATTGGCGGTCCGGTTTCGGTGATTCGCATGGATGCACCTCGACCAGTCAGTTCGTCGTCATCCAGGCGGCGGTCGCCCAACGCAACTTCCACTCCTTCACCAGCGGCTCCACGGAGTTCAAGGACGGCAGTCGATTGATACAGGCGGCGAAGGTCTTGCGGATCGAGCCGAAATCGGCAGGCCTTCAAGGATGCTGAGGCGGACCCGCCATAGCTTTGCCGGCCTGGTGACCCGGTGTCGTGGCAGTCTGCGCCGGGCTCGGTTCCGCCGGGCAGAGGGGGGAGTCGCCCTCGTCGAGTTTGCCCTGATCCTTCCGTTCCTTCTGGCCATCTATGTGGGCACGCTCGAGATCGCCAATGTCACGGCCGCCCTGCGTAAGGTCGATCTCCTGTCGAGCACGGTCGGAGAGTTGATCGCCTCGGTCTCGGCGCCGACGCGGACGCAAGTGGATGAAGTGTTCGCCGCCTCGAGAATCGTGCTGCTGCCCTATGACGGTACGGCCGCGGAAATGATCGTCAGCGCCGTCGGCGTCCTTGGCGACACGGCAGACGGGGCGTTGAAGGTCTGTTCCAGCGCTGCGGCGGCCGGATCGATTCCGAGGGGAGTCGGCGAAGGCTCTCCCCTGCCTGTTCCTTCCGGACTGGTGGCGACTGGACTGCGGATGCTCCTCGTCGAGATCAAGATGAAGTACAAGCCGCTGTTCGGCGAGACCCTCGCCTCAGTCTTCGGCCAACGCATGGATGGAATCGTATTGTCCCGTCAGATGCTCTGGCCGGTTCGAGCCGGGCGTCGCTTCGCCAGTCAGTATCCCGAGATCATTCTGCCGAACGGCATGCCGTGCCCTGTGCAATAGGCGCATACACTCGGCATCCTCCTGTCAGTATAAACGCGTCGTCAACGCTTTGGACGAAGGGTGGAACACCAGGGCCGGGAACCCGCCAGGATTGCCACAAGCCATGTTCGCACTGATCCTCGATGATGCCGTCCTGAACAACATGCTGATGGCCGAGGCGATCCGTGGCTTGCCCGATTGCGAGCCGCGGGCCTTCGTCGAGCCTCGGGACGCTCTGGCCTTCGTCCAGGATCATGCGGCCGACATCTCCATCGCGATCTCCGATTACGACATGCCGGGCATGAACGGCATCGCATTCATCCGCGCGGCCCGGTGTGTCCCGGGGTTCGAGCACGTGCCCATCGTCATGGTCACGAGCATGGACCAGCGACCTCTTCGGCGCGAGGCACTGGAATCGGGTGCGACCGACTTCCTGGCAAAGCCCTTCGAGGCATTCGAGGTCCGCGCACGGGTCTCGAATCTCGTGGCCCTGAATCGGGCGCGGCTCGAGCAGAGCGATCGTGCCGCCTGGCTCGCCCGCGAGGTCAGCGCGGCGACGGCGACGATCCAGGCCCGCGAGCGCGAGATCGTCACGCTGCTGATGAAGGCCGCCGAGCACCGCGATACGGAGACCGGCAATCACGTGGCCCGGGTCGCCGGGTACGTCGCCCTGATCGCCGAGGGCCTCGGCCTCTCCAGCGCCGACGTGAGCCAGTTGAGCCTCGCCTCGACCATGCACGATGTCGGCAAGATCAGCGTTCCCGACGCGATCCTCCTGAAGCCCGGTCCATTGACGTTCGACGAGCGCGCCGAGATGGAACTGCATGCGGAGCGCGGCCGGCGCATCCTCGAGGGAAGCTCGTCCCTCATGGTCCAGTTGGCGGCAGAGATCGCGGCGACGCATCACGAGCGCTGGGACGGGAAGGGATATCCGCTCGGCCTGAGCGGGGAGGACATCCCGCTTTGCGGCCGGATCGTCGCCGTGGCGGATGTCTTCGATGCCCTCATCTCCGAGCGGCCATACAAGAAGGCCTGGACGCAGGCCGAGGCCCTGAGCCACCTCCAGGCTCAGGCCGGGCATCATTTCGACCCGCGCTGCGTCACGGTATTCTGCCGGGCGATGAACAAAACGAAAGCGGATGGAGATCCGGCCGCACGAAGCGCTGCCTGAGACCTCTTTCGTACCGGCCGACGACGGGAGCCTATCTGAACCGCGCTTCGGATTCAGGGTTCGCAAACCCTGCAGCATCAAAAGCGGCCTGTCGCAGCCGACGCGACGGCAAAGCTCCGGGATTCTAGAATTGCTCTAACGAATTGAGAAGGTCCCCGGGCCATCGTTTTCCGCATGGAGGCCTGGAAATGATCCGTCCGTTGCGTGCGTTTGGGAGCCGGTCCGAAGGCGGCGTCCTGATCGTGTTCGGACTGATGCTGCCGATTCTCCTCGGCCTGAGCGCCGCAGCCCTCGAATATGGTTCGCTGGTCAAGCGGCGTGGGGAATTGCAACGCGCCGCCGACAGCGGCAGCATCGCCGGCGTCAATCAGTTCAAGCTCGCCAATGCCGATGACGCCGCCGCGATCCTGGCGGCCGTTTCCATGGCGCGCGCCCAGGCTCAGGCCGAGGCACCTGCAGGCCGGGCGACGGAGGCGGCGGCCACGGTGCTGAACAATCACTCCGCGGTCCAGGTGACACTGACCGAGACGGTGCCGCTCAGCCTCGGCAAGCTGCTGCAGATCTCGGAAGTCACCGTGTCCGTGACGTCCACCGCCAAGCTCTCCGGCACGACACGGCTCTGCCTCCTCGCCCTCGATCCGACGAATGTCGGCGCGTTCCACCTCGAAGCGTCGGCCCGCATCACCGCCACCGACTGCTCGCTCTACTCGAATTCGAAGAGTGCGTCCGGCATCCAGGGGGGGAACGCCTCCATGGCCAGCGCCCTGTCCATCTGTTCGGCCGGCGGTTTCTCGGGGAGCAAGGCGAACTTCACGCCGCCGCCCGCCACGGACTGCCCGGCCCTGATCGATCCCCTGGCCGACCGTGCCGTCCCGAGCCCCGGCCCTTGCGTCAGCGTCCCGCTCTACATGAATCCCAAGCTGCTCGTCGATGGCATCGACAGCCCCCTCTACGGCTCGAACGTCGTGAGCGCGCCGTCGGTCACCCTCGATCCCGGAACGTATTGCGGCGGCCTGCACATCACGAAGGGAGCCCAGGTAAAACTCCGCCCGGGCATCTACATCATCAAGGACGGCCCGCTCGTCGTCGACAAGAACGCGTCCCTGACCGGAGCCAATACCGGGTTCTTCTTCACGGGAATCCGGGGTGGCCTGCTGTTCGACCAGGGCAGCGTCATCTCTCTGACCGCGCCGAAGGACGGGCTGCTGGCCGGACTGCTCTTCTTCGAGGACCGCAGCCTGCTGTCGGTGCTTCCCCTGCCGCCGCCGCTCAGTCTGAAGGGCCGCGCTCCGTTCCTGGCTGGTGCCATCGGATTGCGCGAGTATCGGATCATCAGCGACGAAGCTCGCACGTTGCTCGGCACGATCTACCTGCCGCGCGGCCGGCTCATCATCGATTCCAAGAAGCCGATCGCGGACCAGTCCGCCTACACCGTCATCATCGCCCGTTTCATTACCCTCTATGACGGTCCCAATCTCATCCTCAACGCGCGCTACGGGTCGACCGACATTCCCGTCCCCAAAGGTGTCGGCCCGAGTTCCGCCGACACGGTGCTTTCGCATTGACTGCATGAAAGCGGCATGCGGAGCCAGGGAGACCGGCGCCGCAGGGATCGGCACCGCGCGCGGCCTTCGAGGCCGGGATGGTTAAGCGGGCACTCACGAAAGGCTGCTAGGCTCGTCTCCGACCCGCGATGCAAGCACAGGATTCCAGCGTGACGACCCGCCGATACCGTCTCGCGCAGTCCCTGGCCGGGCGCATGGCGCTCGCCGTGGCCGGGTCGGTCGCCCTCGCGCTGATCGTCGGAACGCTGGTCGGCCTCTGGCACGAAGTCGACCGCTACGGCCTCGCCAAGCACGAAGCGCTGACCTCCGCTGCCGACGTCTTCGCCTCGGCCGGCGCGAGCGCCACTCATGCGAACGATTCGGCGGCCGCCACCCAAACGCTGCGCGCCATCGCGAAGCGGCCCGAATTCATCTATGCCGGCATCGAGCGGCCCGATGGTTCGACCCTCGCCGACCAGGGTCTCGCGATCCGCCTCGCAAGCGATCTCGATCTCGACCGCGGCTTCTCGATCGTAGACCTGCTGACGAGCCGTACCGTGCAGGTGCGTGTTCCGGTCCTCCATCATGGAACCGACATCGGCACGGTGGTCCTCGTCGCCGACACGACCGATCTCGCCCCGCGCCTGATGGCGATCGTCGAGACATCGGCCCTCGGCTCCGCCCTCGCCCTCGCCTTGGGCCTGCTCGTCTCCTACGGGCTGCAGCGCTCGATCACCCGCCCCATCGCCGCACTCGCCGCGACCATGGATCTGGTCCGCCGAAACGGCGATTACGGGCATTCCGCCGTCATCGTGCGCGACGACGAGGTCGGCCTCCTCGCCGGGACATTCAACAGCCTGCTCGCCACCGTGCGCGAGCGCGACGAGCGGCTCGCCAAGCATCGCGACAGCCTGGAAAGGGATGTCGCTGATCGCACGGCCGACCTGCTCGACGCCAAGGATGCCGCCGAGGCCGCGAACACCGCGAAATCCTCGTTCCTCGCCACCATGAGCCACGAGATTCGGACGCCGCTCAACGGCATGCTGGTCATGGCCGAACTCCTTGCCGGCGCAGACCTGCCCCAGCGCCAGAAACGCTATGCCGAAGTGATCGCCCGCTCGGGCCAGAGCCTGCTCGCGATCATCAACGACATCCTCGACTTCGCGAAGGTGGAGGCGGGCAAGATCGAACTCGAACGGATCGCCCTCGAGCCGGGCGAGGTGGTGGATACCGTCGTCTCGCTGTTCGCCGAGAAGGCCCGCGAGAAGAACCTCGATCTGGCGGCCTACGTCGCGCCCGACGTGCCAGGGCGCATCACCGGCGATCAGGTGCGTCTCGGCCAGATCCTCAGCAACTTCGTCAACAACGCCCTCAAGTTCACGGAAACCGGCTCGGTCCTGGTCCGGATCGAGGCGAGGGATGGGGCTCTGCGCCTGATGGTGCGCGATACGGGCATCGGCATCCCGGCCGACAAGCTGCCGACGATCTTTTCCGCCTTCTCGCAGGCCGATGCATCCACCACGCGCCGCTTCGGCGGCACGGGGCTCGGCCTCTCGATCGCGCAGCGCCTGGTCGAGGCCATGGGCGGCACCATCGGCGTCGAGAGCGAGGCGGGCATCGGCTCGACGTTCTGGGCCGAGATCCCGCTCGACCCCGCGGATATCGAAGCCGCGCCGCGGATCGTCCGTCTCGGCCACGTGCCGCCCGCCATCCTCGTGTCGACCCATGGGGCCGCCACATCCGCCAGCCTGCGGGAAAGGCTCGCGGAGGCCGGCTTCCTGGTCGCTGCGCCCGAGGACGCCGCCACGGCGCATTGGATCGCCGATGCCGCGCTCATCGCCGCTCGCGGGCCCCGTGCCAATCCATCCCTGCATGTCATCGCCATCGCTCGCATGGGCGACCCGGCTGCGGCGGGGATCATCGAAGCCGGCCTCGCGGACGACGTGCTGCGCTGGCCCGTGGTGCAGGAGGAGTTGAACGCGGCCCTTGCCGCCCTTTCCCTCGGCGTAGCGGGAGCGGGCGAGAATCGCCGCAGAGCCGCGGCGCCGAGCAGCTTGTCGCAATTCCCTTCCGCACGCGTGCTCGTGGCAGACGACAGCGCCGTGAACCGGGAGGTCGCCATCGAGGCGCTTTCCCGCTTCGGCATCACGTTCATCGACACGGTGGAGGATGGGCTTGCGGCCGTCGAGGCCTGCGCGGCCAAGGCGTTCGATCTCGTCCTGATGGACGGCAGCATGCCCGTCCTCGATGGTTACGCCGCAGCGGCCCGGATCCGGGCTCATGAGCAGGACGGCCCGCTCAAACGCGTACCGATCATCGCCGCCACGGCCCACGTGATCGGAACCTCCGCCACGGCCTGGAAGGAAGCGGGCATGGACGGCACTTTGACCAAGCCCTTCACGCTCTCGGCACTCGGCGAGGTCCTGTCGAAGACATTGGCGGACGACACGCGGACGGTGGTTGCGGAGCTCCATGTCGGCGCCATGGCTGCGCCCATTCAGGCATCGGAAGACCTGATGGACGAGGCGGTGCTGACGGGTCTCGAGGAAATGTCGATGAGCGCGGGTGGTGGATTCGCCCAACGCATCCTGCAGATCTATGCCGAACATGCTCCTGCCGCGCTCTTGGAACTACGCCGTGCCATCGAAGCGGGCTCGAGAACCGATGTGGCGCGGACCGCGCACGGCCTCAAGTCCATGAGCCTCAACATCGGAAGCCGCGCTCTCGCTCAACGTCTATCGGCGATCGAAGCCGCAGCCCGCACGGACAAGGCTATGCCGACACGATCCGAGATCGATGTGATCGATGATCTGTTGACCGAAACCTTGGCGGCGCTGCACTCCAGGCTTGGTGAAATACCCATGCCAAATTCACGGGAGGGCGCCCCGGCAATACCGAAATCTCGTTCCTCCGCTATGCCGACACGTTGATCTGACGCTGATCTCTTTGATAAGAGAAGCCTTAAATATCAAATCTACAGCAATATTTAATTTGATTTTCATTCAGTCACGATGAAATATTGCCACCTATACTTCATATGTCGATCGATCTTTGCGCTGTAATTATTCCTCATCTCGCATGAGGATGTGGACTCGCGGGTTCCGCGGGGCCGATAACGCGAGCTGCCGCGCAACCCTCACTCGCGGATGCTGCTCCGGCCCGATCCGCCACAGCAAAACCCGAACAGAAACTAGCAGATCCGCGTGAGCGTTTCGCCAATGGCAGCCTTCAAGTCCTGCAAACAAAGGCACATGGAAGGAATATGGCGGAAGGGGTGGGATTCGAACCCACGGTGGAATTGCTCCCACGGCGGTTTTCAAGACCGCTGCCTTAAACCACTCGGCCACCCTTCCGGATCGTTCGACGGCTCTCTTGCCCGGGCTTTCGCGCGTCGCCCTTGGCCTGATCGTCCGGCTGACCTGTCTATGGCTGCGCCTATGGCAGCGTCAACCTGAGCCGTTCGGTCCTTCGGCTCGGATCGGGCTGAACTCCTGTCATCGGCCCATCCTTGAGCTTTTTGACACGCGGAGCGTTCGCGTGCGTCTTCAGCCACTTGGCTGCTCCCGCAGCATCCGGATCTCGCCGGTGTTCATCGGCACCCTGTGGGGTGTTCGACCCTCTCCATCTCCGCACAGGATCGGGACAGGAGTGCTGCGGCCTCGGAGACGCGGGTGGTCTTCTCGTGTCCCAGAAACACTCTGCTCACGGTCGGGTTCGTGACCTCGGATTCGGGGCAGTCGGCGATCGTCAGACCGTCTCGGGCCCGGCACGCAGCCTTCCGGCGCAGCCGAGCGGCTCCGGTTTACGCTACCGGCGACGAGACGCACGAACTGCGCGGCAAGGGCCAGGAGGTGACGTGGACCGATGAATCGAAGCATCCCGTCGTGTGCACGGAGCAGAAGGCGACGGATTGATCGATTGGGTCACGCCGGTTCCAGGCGGGAGAGCCGGTCGAGAAGGGCGCGGTCGTGGAGGAGGGCCATGCGCTCCTTCGGGCTGAGCCAGGCGGCGGCCTCCTCGATCGTCTCGGCTTCCACCACCTTGGCCTGGGCCAGCGCACGGTCGGTATCGATGGTGCCGCGAGGGCGCGGCGGCATCTCGGGCAGCATCAGCGCATGGGCCTCGGCGAAACCCGCATCGGCGTGGAGGGAGCGGATCGCATCGGCCTCGTCGAGGCCGCCCTCGGCGTTGCGGGAGGCCAGCGCACCGGCGCTCACCGCGATGGAAGGCGGGTCGCGCTCCTCCGGCGTCATCAGCAGGCCGAGGCGCTTCAGGGCGAGGCCGAAGCCGAGCTGCCCGCTCGCCCAGGAGATCGGGATCGCGAGGACGAGGCCGAGGATGGTGGGCGACATCCAGAGGAACAGCGAGGTGGCGATGGCGAAGGCGGCGATGCCGGTCACCAAGCCCAGCACCATGTGCCAGCGGTGACGGCGGACGATGTCGCGGAACGGGATCGAGCCGTCGTCGCGGCGCTGCGGGTTCCAGCCGGTATCGCGCCCGACCAGGATCTCGAACACCGAGCCGGACTGGATCAGCATGGCGATGGGGGCAATGAGCGCCGAGAGGACCGTCTCGATCAGGCTCGACAGGACGAGGCGGATGGCGCCGCCCGAGGCCCGGCGCACCGGCCCGTCGATGAGGGCGAGGATCAGCCCCAGCAGCTTGGGCGCCAGCAGGATGCCCATGGTAAGTCCGAACAGCTGGAGGGCGCGCACCGGGTCGAAGCGCGGCCAGACGGGGTAGAGGCCGAATTCCGAGGTGAAGTATTCCGGCCGGACGTAGGCGGTCTGGAGCACCAGGGCGATACCGACCACGAGCTGGCCGAGCCAGAGCGGGGAGGCGACGTAGCCGGCGATCCCGGTGGCGAAATGCTGGCGCGAGGCGAGCGCGAGGCCCGCCGCCCCGATGATGCGGCTGTGCTGGAGGTTGCCCTGCGCCCAGCGCCGGTCGCGAACGGCCACATCGATGAGCGAGGGCGGGCTCTCCTCGTAGGAACCGGGCAGGGCCGGCAGCATCGTCACGCTCCATCCGGCCCGCCGGATCAGCGCCGCCTCGACGAAATCGTGGCTGAGGACGTGGCCGCCGAAGGGCGGCTTGCCCTTCAGGTCGGGCAGGCCGCAGGCTTCAGCGAAGGCCCTCGTGCGGATGATGGCGTTGTGGCCCCAGTAATTGCCGTCGCGGCCCGACCAGACCGAGAGGCCGGTGGCGATGACGGGGCCGTAGATCCGCGCCGCGAATTGCTGGACGCGGGCGAACAGGGTGTTGCGGTTGATGATGAGCGGCAGCGACTGGATGATGCCGGAATCCGGGTCCGCCTCCATGGCGGCGGCGAGATGCACCACGCAAGCGCCCGTCATCAGGCTGTCGGCGTCGAGGACCAGCATGTGGTCGTAGGCGCCGCCCCAGCGCGAGACGAAATCGCCGATATTGCCGGCCTTGCGGTGATGGTTCTTCGCCCGGTGCCGGTAATAGAGCCGCGCATCCTCGCCCCAGCGCGCGCGCAAGGCGAGGAACGCGCGTTCCTCGGCGATCCAGGCGTCGCCTTGCGTCGAGTCCGACAGGACGAAGTAGTCGAAGGCCTCGCCGAGGCCGGTGGCATCGATCTCCGCCCGCATCGCCTCGACGGCGGCGAAGGTGCGGGCTGTGGCCTCGTTGTAGACCGGCATCACGATCGCGGTGCGGGTGGAGAGCCGCTCGGGCGGGAGAGACGACTTCGGACGGCGCAGGAGCGTGAGGAATCCGAGGATCGCGCTCATGAACGAGAGCGCGATCCAGGAAAAGTTGAGGGTGAAGAGCACGAGCAGCACGTATTGCAGGGCCGTCGTCCCGCCCGAGACGGCCACGACCTCGTACATTTCCAGGGCGCCATAGGCGGTGAGCAGGGCCGCCCCGCCGAAGACGAGGGCGCGGGCGAGCCATGGCCGGGGGGCGGGTTCGGCCGGCCTGTGGCCGCCGGCCGGGTCCCAGCGCTCCAGATCCTGCACCGGCATGGGCAGCGGAGCTTCCGGCGGCATGGCCGGCCGGAACGGGGCCGCGGAGGCTGCGGGCGACGGGGTCTCGGAGACGGGGAGGGGCGCGAGCGTGTTCAGGGTGTCCACCGGTAGAGCCAGGTTTCGGTGACGGCAGCGTCGCCGCGCTTGAGCACGAGGCGCAGTTCGCAGGTCTTCTCGCCGCCCGGATCGAGCTCGAAGGAGACGCGCACCGTCTTAGCGTCGGGATAGCGATAGAGGATCGGCGGCGCCACCGTTCCGGGAGAGCTCAGCAGGGTCGGCTGCAGGTCGGCATCCGTGAACAGGCCTTCGCCGGTGAAGTCGACGAGGAACAGGCGACGGTTGCCCTCACCTTTCGCCTTGCCGCTGCGCGTCCCGGAGACGACGGCCACGGCGGACGCCTCGGGGGGCTGCCAGCACCAGTGCTGACGGTAGCCGAAGGGAAACTCGGCGCCCGCCTCCAGCTTGGCCTTCGGCCGCCAGTAAGCGAGCACGTTCTCGTTGAACTCGGAATCGCTCGGGATCTCCAGAAGCGTCACCGCCCCCGGCCCCCAGGCGCCGAACGGCTCGAGCCAGAGCGAGGGGCGCCACTCCCAATGCTGCACGTCGTCCTCGAAATCACCGTAGCTGCGCGCCCGCTGCATCAGGCCGAACCCTTTCGGGTTGTCGTCGAGGAAGGACGAGACCTGTAGCGTCTCCGGGTTGCGGGCCGGGCGCCAGATCGCCTCGCCGGTGCCGGTGCGGATCTGCAGGCCGGTGGAGGCGTAGGCGCCGGCGCGCGCATCGTCGGCACCGCGCCGGTCATAGGGACCGAAGAAGTAGCTCGTGGTCATGCCGCCGAGGCCGAGATGATCGATGGCGGCGCGGGCGAAGACCGTGCCCTCGACATCGCACAGGGAGGCGCCACCGGGCCTCAGGCTCATCCTCAGGGCGGCGGTGGCGGACGGAGAATCCACGAGGCAGTGGAGCACCAGCGGTCCGCCCGGACCGGGACGCTCGATCCAGATGGCGCGGAACTCGGGGAATTCCTCGCCGCGGGCATCGGCCGGGCGCAGGGTGAGGGCGCGGGCGGTGACGCCGAAGCCCTGACCGGTGGCGACGAGGCGGAAGAACGAGGCGCCCTGAAAGGTGGCGAAATCGGTGAGTTCGCCGCCATCGAACCGGGCGCGGATGCGCAGGCCCGAATAGCCCGGATCGTCCTTGAATTCCGGCAGGGCGAACCCTTCGGCCTCGAAGCGGGAGCGGTCGTAGGCGAGAGGGCGTACGGTGCCTTCCTCCACCAGGGCCAGGGCCACACGTCCGGTGAAGACGGAGCCGCGATGCAGCGGCTCGACGGTGAAGCCGAGGGCGTCGTTCGACCAGATCGCGCTGCCCGGCACCGTGCGGATGGCGTTGTACTGCTCGCGGTTGAGGCCCGTCAGGGCGCCGGGCAGATCGTCGGTGCGCGGGGCGGCGTAAGGCCGTCTGGCGAGAGCGCGGGCGAGGTCGGCGACGGTGCCGGCCTGGAACGGCGCGCCGGCGGCGGGAAGGGCAGGGGCCGCGTCCTCGGCCAGGGCCGTGCCGGCGGCCAGACCGGGCAGGGCGCCCATCAGCGCGACCGCGCTCGCCTGTCGCAACAGGTCGCGACGGCTGTGATCCTGTGATCCCTTCATCAGCGGATCGGGGGGGGAGGCGGGCTCCATAGCGGCGCGGCGAAGTCCCGGAATCGGCGGCGTCATTGGACCTGTGATGTCGGTGCGCGAGGGCGTGGGTGTGCGATGCAGCGTATCCCGGCTTTACCACGATGAGGCCTGAACCCAACCTTAAGCCGAGAAGGGCCGAAACCGTTCAAAACAGCGCGGATTCTTTGAGCTGCCCAACGAAGGGCCGATGACGGGCCGATGACGGGCAAGGAACCTCACGAGCGGGCCGCCCTGGCCGAACGGCGGCGCCTATGCCAGAGAATGAGACATCGTTCCTGCCAGAAGGAGGCGTCTCATGGCACTGATTCCATGCCCTGCCTGCACACGACAGGTCTCGGTCCAGGCCTTCGCCTGCCCGGGCTGCGGCCATCCGGGACAGGCGACGCCCCCCGCCGGCGGGGGTGTCGCGCGCATGCTGGGAAGCGTCGCGGGCACCTATATCTCCACAACCACGCTGGCGAGCCTGGTCCTCGGGGTCGTGATGTTCGTGTGCGTGGCCGCCGTGCTGATCACCCTGATCCTGAAGAGCCACTGAGCGGCGGCGCACTGGACGGGTGCGGGCTTGCCACCCGGGAAGCCGCGCATTAGCGCAGCCGGGCATGCCGTGAACGCAGTATGGCGTGAACCGGCCCTGGGCCCGAGAACGGCGGAGCGACGATGACGGCGGAGACCAGCACCTCGATCGAATCCGCGAAAGCGGGCGGACGCAGCCTCACCGCCATCGTGCTGGCCGCCGGCAAGGGCACGCGGATGCGCTCCGACCTGCCCAAGGTGCTCCACGCCGTGGCCGGGCGGACCATGCTCGGCCACGTGCTCGCCGCCGCAGGCGAGGCGGGGGCGAACCGCATCGCCGTGGTGGTCGAACTGGGGCAGGGGACGGTCGCCTCCGAGATCGCGCGCGCGGCGCCCGGAGCTTCGGTCCATCCGCAGGTGGAGCGCCTCGGCACGGCGCATGCGGTGCTCGCCGCCCGCGCAGCCCTGGAGGCGGGCTCCGACGACGTGGTCATCGCCTTCGGCGATACCCCCCTCATCACCGGCGCCACCCTCACCCGCCTGCGCGCTCCCCTGGCCGATGGGGCGGCGGTGGCCGTCCTCGCCTTCACGGCGGAGAACCCTACCGGCTACGGGCGGGTGCTGACGCAAAGCGGGCGGGTCCTCGCCATCCGCGAGGAGAAAGATGCGAGCGAGAGCGAGCGCGCCGTCACCCTGTGCAATGCCGGCCTGATGGCGCTCTCAGGAACCCATGCGCTGGCTCTGCTGACGCGGATCGGCAACGACAATGCGGCAGGCGAATACTATCTGCCGGATGCGGTCGCTCTCGCCGTGGCGGACGGGCTCGACGTGGCGGTGGTGCCCGTGGACGAGGCCGAGGCGCAGGGCGTCAACGACCGGGTCCAGCTCAGTGTCGCCGAGGCGACGATCCAGGCCCGCCTGCGCCGCGCGGCCCAGATCGGAGGCGCCACGCTGGTGGCGCCGGAAACGGTTTTCTTGAGTTTCGACACGGTATTGGGCCGGGATGTTCTGGTGGAACCTCATGTGGTGTTCGGGCCCGGAGTGACCGTGGGCGACCATTGCGTGATCCATGCCTTCTCGCATCTCGAAGGGGCGACCCTGGCGCAGGGCGTCAGCATCGGCCCCTATGCGAGGCTCCGGCCGGGTGCCGTCCTGGAGGCGGGCTCGCGCATCGGTAATTTCGTCGAGATGAAGAACGCGCGCCTCGGCGAGGGCGCCAAGGCCAACCACCTCACCTATCTCGGCGATGCCGAGATCGGGCCGGGCGCCAATGTCGGGGCCGGCACCATCACCTGCAATTATGACGGGGTGAACAAGCACCGCACCACGATCGGGGCCGGCGCGTTCATCGGTTCGAACACCGCCCTGGTGGCACCGGTGAGCGTCGGGGCCGGCGCCATCGTCGGCGCGGGCTCGGTCATCACCGCCTCGATCCCGGACGACGCCCTCGCCATCGCCCGCAGCCGCCAGCGCATCATCGAGGGCGTGGCCGGCGGGATGCGGGCGGCCCTGCAGGCGATCAAGGCGTCCAGATCAAAGAAAGACGACTGATTTCAGATACCTATTATCGTTTTACGATGCATGTAATGAGACGTTTCTCCACCTCTCATCCGCCACGATGACGGATAGGTGGCCGAACCCCGTCCCGATCCGATACAAGGCCGGTCGAGAGAGTTTGGGCCAGTCTTTGCGTGGTCACCGCCATCATCCCGGTTCGGGATGGCCGGAGGCCCGTATCGCTTCCGCCCCTCGACCCGGCCCCATCGTGTGAGAGAAGCGACCATGTGCGGAATCGTTGGCATCGTCGGGCATGAGGCGGTGGCGGGACAGGTGGTCGAAGCCCTGCGCCGCCTCGAATATCGCGGCTACGATTCGGCTGGGGTCGCCACGCTGGCCAATGGCCGGCTGGATCGCCGCCGCGCCGAGGGCAAGCTCTCCAACCTCGAACTCAGGCTGCGCGACGAGCCGCTGCCCGGCGCCATCGGCATCGGCCATACCCGCTGGGCCACCCATGGCCGCCCCAACGAGACCAATGCCCACCCCCATGCCACGGCGCGGCTGGCCGTCGTCCATAACGGCATCATCGAGAATTTCCGCGAGCTGAAGGCCGAGTTGCAGGCCAGCGGCGTGCGCTTCGAGAGCGAGACCGACACCGAGGTCGTGGCCCAGCTCGTCAGCGCCGAGATGGACAAGGGCCTGGGCCCGGTGGAGGCCGTAGCCGCCGCCCTGCCGCGCCTGCGCGGTGCCTTCGCCCTGGCCTTCATCTTCGCCGGCCACGACGATCTCCTCATCGGCGCCCGCCACGGTGCGCCCCTGGCCATCGGCTTCGGCGAGGGCGAGACCTATCTGGGCTCGGACGCCCTCGCCCTCGCCCCCTTCACCGAGGAGATCACCTATCTGGAGGAGGGCGACTGGGCGGTGCTGACCCGCGAGGGCGCCGCGATCCGCGACATCGACGGCAACCCGGTCTCGCGCCAGCGCCAGCGCATCGTCGCCCAGGCCTACCGGGTCGAGAAGGGCAACCACCGCCACTTCATGGCCAAGGAAATCCACGAGCAGCCCGAGGTGGTGGGCCGCACGCTGGCCCATTACGTCGATCTCGCCAATGGCCGGGTCGCCCTGCCCGAGGCGCTGCCGTTCGATTTCAAGGACCTCTCGCGGCTCTCGATCACCGCCTGCGGCACCGCCTATTATGCCGGGCTGGTGGCGAAATACTGGTTCGAATCCCTGGCGCGGCTGCCCGTGGAGATCGACGTCGCCTCCGAGGCGCGCTACCGCGAGCCGCCCCTCGACAAGGCCGGCCTCACCCTCGTCATCTCGCAATCGGGCGAGACCGCCGACACCCTGGCCTCCCTGCGCTACGCCAAGAGCCAAGGCCAGCACACGCTGGCGGTGGTCAACGTGCCGACCTCCACCATCGCCCGCGAGGCCTCGGCCGTGGTGCCGACGCTGGCCGGCCCCGAGATCGGGGTGGCCTCCACCAAGGCCTTCTCCTGCCAGCTCACGGTGCTGCTGTGCCTCGCCATCGCGGCCGGACGGGCACGGGGGACCCTCAGCGCCGAGCGCGAGCGCGAACTCGTCGACGCGCTCATCACCGTCC
Organism: Methylobacterium marchantiae; assembly: GCF_042679825.1. Classification (NCBI taxonomy): domain Bacteria; kingdom Pseudomonadati; phylum Pseudomonadota; class Alphaproteobacteria; order Hyphomicrobiales; family Methylobacteriaceae; genus Methylobacterium; species Methylobacterium marchantiae. Next base: position 92,816 of record NZ_JBHTND010000006.1, read on the forward strand.
CGGGCCTGATGGCGGATGCGACCAAGCTGGAAGGCGAGATCGAGCTTCTGGCCCGCGAGGTCTCGAAGGCCCGCGACGTGCTCTATCTCGGCCGCGGCACGAGCTACCCGATGGCCCTGGAAGGCGCCCTGAAGCTCAAGGAAATCAGCTACATCCATGCCGAGGGCTACGCCGCGGGCGAGCTCAAGCACGGTCCCATCGCCCTCATCGACGAGAGCGTGCCGGTGATCGTGATCGCGCCCCACGACGCGATCTTCGAGAAGACGGTGTCGAACATGCAGGAGGTGGCCGCACGCGGAGGACGCATCATCCTCATCGGCGATGCCAAGGGCGCCGCGGCCGCCGGCCTCGACACCATGGCGACGGTGACGATGCCCGACCTCGACCCGGTCGTGGCGCCCATCGTCTACGCGGTGCCGATCCAGCTCATCGCCTACCACACCGCCGTGTTCATGGGGAAAGACGTGGACCAGCCGCGCAACCTCGCGAAATCCGTGACGGTGGAATAGGGCGGCCTGTTCCGGGATCGGGGATGCGTCCGTCCCGGAAAAGGCCGATGCTACGGGTTCGGGCGCATGAGGGAGACCGGGGACAGCATGCGGGTCATCGATCGAATCATCGGAAACCGGAGCGAGCCCGAGATCGCCCGGCGCCTGCACCACCTCGATCATCGCCATGCGGTCGACATCCTAACCATAGAGACCGCGGACACGGCGCGCCGGCGCCTGCGGGCGACGACCCGAGGGGGCGAGGAGATCGCCATCGCCCTGCCACGCGACGAGACCCTGTTCGACGGAGCCGTCCTCGTCCTCGATCCGGATCGTGCCATCGTCCTGCGGGTCGGGGCGGAACGCTGGCTGCGCCTGGTGCCGGCGGACAGGGCAGCGGCGGTGGAGCTCGGCTATCATGCCGGCAACCTGCATTGGCGCGTCAGGTTCGACGGGGATGCCCTCTTGGTCGCCCTCGATGGCGAACCCGATGCCTACCTCGCCCGCCTGGGCGCACTCGCCACCGACGGGCGTGTCGCCCCTTCCGTCGATGCGCCGCCCGAGACGATCTGATGCTGGAAAATCTCGTCGCGCTGCAGCAGGCGGATTCCACCTTCCCGAGCGGCAGCTTCGCCTTCTCCAACGGCATCGAGGGGCTCGCGGCCCTGGGGGAACGGATCGGAGGCGAGGGTTTTGGAGGAGAAGGGCTGTCGCGCGCGATCGAGGTGGTGCTGCGCCACCGCTGGGCGGGGAGCGACCGTGTCGCCCTGATCCTGTCGCATCGCGCCGGGAACGACATCGACCGGCTCGCCGCCATCGACGCGGCGATCGAGGCCGCCACCATCGCCGAGCCCATGCGGACGGGAAGCCGGCGCAACGGCGCCGCGCTGCTTGCCACCCATTCCCGTCTCGGTACGCCCGGCGCGGAGGATCTGCGGCAGGCGGTCCGCGACCGGCGGCTCCTCGGACACCTCCCGATCGTCCAGGGCACGCTCTGGCGCGCCCTCGGCCTCGGCGAGGGCGCGGTGGCGCAGATCGCCGGATATCAGGCGGCGGCAGGCTGCGTCACGGCCGCGATCCGTCTCGGAATCGTCGGCGCCATCGAGGCCCAGCGCATCCTCACGGCCCTGCTGCCGATTCTGGCGGAGGTCGCCGGCCGGCCCCTGCCCGAATCCGATCCCGGCGAGGAGGACGAGATCGTCCTAACGGCCTTCACGCCGTTGATCGAGATCGCCGCCGCCCGCCATGCCCGGGCGGACCTACGCCTGTTCGCCAATTGAGACCGTGCCACCCTGACCGGGTCGGGTCGGACAAGACACTGGGTCGTCTCCCGCCTTGCTCTCTCGCGACGAACCGTCACGATGCCATGCCGAACCGCGTTGGCACGATGCCAGCTTCCCGGCTTCGGGACAGGCCCTCCGCCCTTCCCATCCGAACGATCGACCGCGCACCGCTTCCAGGGACCGCCCGATGCTGCTGACCCCGACCGAGCTCGAAAGGCTGACGATCTTCACGGCGGCCGAACTCGCCCGCAAGCGCCGGACCCGCGGCCTCAGGCTGAACTACCCGGAGGCGGTGGCCATCATCACCGACGAGATCCTGGAGGGTGCGCGCGACGGGCGTAGCGTCGCCGATCTCATCGGCTGGGGCTCGACGATCCTCACCACCGCCGACGTGATGCCCGGCATCGCCACCATGCTGCCGATCCTGCAGGTGGAGGGCGTGTTCCCCGACGGAACCAAGCTCGTCACCGTGCACGAACCGATCCGTCCGGCGGAAGGGGCGCCGGCCGACACGCTGGAGCCGGGCGCGATCCTGCCGGCCGAAGGCGAGATCGAGCTGTCGGCAGGGCGCCCGCGCGCCACGATCGAGGTGGTCAATACCGGCGACCGTCCCGTCCAGATCGGGTCTCATTACCATTTCTTCGAGGTCAACCGAGCCCTCGACTTCGACCGTGAGACGGCCCTGGGCCTGCGCCTCGACATCCCGGCCGGCACCGCGATCCGGTTCGAACCGGGACAGCGCAAGACCGTGACCCTGGTGGGCTTCGGCGGCGACCGCCGGCTCACCGGCCTCAACGACCTGACCCAGGGAACGCTCGACACCGATGCCGACCGGAAGGCCGCCCTGGCGCGGGCCAGGGCCGGCGGATTCAAGGGCGCGTGAGGCTAGGCGTGTGAGGAGACGACCATGGTGACCATCCCCCGTCGCGACTATGCCGCCCTCTACGGCCCCACCACCGGGGACGGGGTGCGCCTCGCCGACACCTCCCTCGTCGCCGTCGTCGAGAAGGACCACGCCGTCTATGGCGACGAATGCCTGCATGGCGGCGGCAAGACCCTGCGCGACGGCATCGGCATGGCGCCCGGCATCACCTCGGCGGAGGGCGCCCTCGACTTCCTGCTCTGCAACGTCCTCGTCATCGACCCGGTGCTGGGCATCGTGAAGGGCGATCTCGGCATCCGCCACGGCAAGATCGTGGGGATCGGCAAGGCCGGCAACCCGGCCATCATGGACGGCGTCGACCCGCGCCTGATCGTGTCGGCCGGCACCACCGTGCGCGATTGCGAAGGCCTCATCGCCACGCCGGGCGCCATCGACGTCCACGTCCATTTCGATTCCGCGGGCCTGCCCGACCACGCCATCGCCTCGGGCATCACCACGCTGCTCGGCGGCTCCCTCGGGCCGATCACCGTTGGCATCGATTCCGGCGGCCCGTTCAACACGGGCAAGATGCTCCAGGCGGCCGAGCACTGGCCGGTGAATTTCGGCTTCCTCGGGCGCGGCAACACCCACAAGCCCGCCGCCCTCAAGGAGCAGCTCGAGACCGGGGTGCTCGGCCTGAAGATCCACGAGGATTGGGGCGCGATGCCCTCGGCCATCGATGCCTGCCTGGGCTTTGCCGACGAGCACGACTTCCAGGTCCAGCTCCACACCGACACCCTGAACGAATCCGGCTTCGTGGAGGACACGCTGGCGGCGATCGGCGGCCGCGTGATCCACATGTACCATACGGAAGGGGCGGGGGGCGGACACGCACCGGACATCATCCGGGTCGCCGGCCTGCCCCATTGCCTGCCCTCGTCGACGAACCCGACCAATCCCTACACGGTCAACACCTTCGACGAGCATCTCGACATGACGATGGTGTGCCACCACCTCAACCCGGCTCTGCCGGAGGACGTGGCCTTCGCCGAGAGCCGCATCCGCGCCCAGACCATCGCGGCCGAGGACGTGCTGCACGATATCGGGGCGATCTCGATGCTCGGCTCCGACAGCCAGGGCATGGGCCGCATCCACGAGGTCATCTGCCGGACCTGGCAGCTCGCTTCCAAGATGAAGGACCAGCGCGGGAGCCTGCCGGAGGACAGGCCGGGCTTGGGCGACAATGCCCGCATCAAGCGCTACATCGCCAAATACACGATCAACGCGGCACGGACCTTCGGTATCGCGGACCATATCGGCTCGCTGGAGACGGGCAAGATGGCCGACATCGTGCTCTGGCGGCCGGCCTTCTTCGGCATCAAGCCCGAGCTGGTGATCAAGGGCGGCTTCATCGCCTGGGGGGCGATGGGTGATTCCGCCGCTTCGCTGATGACCTGCGAACCGATGATGCTGCGTCCGCAATGGGGGGCGTTCGGCCTGGCGAAACAGGGACTCTCCGCCTGTTTCGTCCACCCGCTCGCCATCGAGCGCGGCCTGCGCGACGAGCTCGGCCTGCGCAAATCCCTCCTGCCGGCCCGCGGAACCCGCACGCTCAGCAAGGCCGACATGCTGTGGAACGACGCCTGCCCCGAGATCAGGGTCGATCCCCAGACCTTCGACGTGTTCGTGGACGGTCGCATCGCCACCTGCGAACCGGCGCAGGTCCTTCCCCTGGCCCAACGCTACATGCTGCGCTGATGACCTCCGTCACGACGACCTCTCCCGCGATGCCTCCCGCCCGGTCGCCCGCCCGTGCCAGCGCCGCCCGCATCGGCATCGGCGGTCCCGTCGGGTCCGGCAAGACCGCCCTGATCGAACGGCTGATCCCGGTCCTCACAGAGCGCGGAATCGACCTCGCGGTCGTCACCAACGACCTCGTCACCAAGGAAGATGCCGAGCGCCTGCGCCGGTCGGGCCTGATCGACCCGGCGCGGGTCTCGGCGGTCGAGGCGGGCGCCTGCCCTCACACCGTGATCCGGGAGGACCCGACGCTCAACATCGCCGCCGGCGACGAGCTGGAGGCGGCCTTCCCCGGACTGGAGCTGCTGATCTTCGAATCGGGCGGCGACAACCTCGCCTCCACCTTCTCCCTCGATCTCGTCGATTGGTGGATCTTCGTGATCGACGTCGCCGGCGGCGACGACATCCCGCGCAAGCGCGGGCCGGGCGTGCTCCGCTGCGACCTCCTCGTCGTCAACAAGACCGATCTCGCCCCCCATGTCGGCATCGACCTGCCCGCCATGCTCGCCGAGGCGAGCGCCGTGCGCGGCGGCAAGGCGATGATCGCCACCAACGCTCGCTCCGGCGACGGCATCGCGGCGGTGGCGGACGCGATCTGCCGTGCCGTCCTGTTCGCGCCCTGACGCATGGACGCCGCGACGACGCATTCCGGCCTCCCGATCGACGCCAAGCCCCTTCCCGACGAACCGGGTGCGGGAACGGCGCGCCGATCCGAGGCGCGCCTCTCCTTCGTGCGGGGCGGCGGCACCACGGTGCTGTCCCGGCAGGTGGTGCCGTATCCGTTCCACATCACGCGGCCGTTCCGCCTCTATCCGCATCGTCCCGACATCGCGACGCTTTATCTGCAATCGGCCTCGGGCGGCCTCTACCGCGACGACCGCCTCGTCCTCGACGTGCGCGCCGGCCGCGGCGCCAACGCCCATGTCACCACGCAATCGGCCACCGTCGTGCATCACACCGGAGCGTTTCCGGCGCGGCAGTCGACGCGCCTCGCCGTCGCGTCGGACGCGTTCCTCACGCTCCATCCCGACCCGATGATCCTGTTCCCGGGTGCCGCCCTCGCCCTCGACACGAGGATCGTCCTCGAAGAGGGCGCCCGGGCCATCGTCAGCGAGGGCTTCGCCCATCACGACCCGCTCGGGCAGGGCCGCCCCTTCTCCGGCGTGGAGCTGACGATGCGGATCGAGACCGCTGACGGGCGGCGACTGGTGACGGAGCGCTCGCGCCTCGACGGGGAGGGCTTCGCCGGCAGCGCCTCTCCCCTCGGGCATCATGCCGCCTACGGCGCGATGGCCATCCTCGCAGCGCCCGAAATCCTGCCAGATCTCGGCGATCTGCAGGCCCTGGCGGATGACCGGGATTGCCTCTGCGGGATCAGCCCGCTTCCCAATGGGGCGGGCCTCGGCGCCCGGTTTCTGGCGGGGGGAGGCGGCGCACTGGCCGCCGGAATGGAGGCGGTGTTCGGCGGTGCCTTCGCCGCCTTGAGCGGGACTCCGCTGGCGCGCCGCCGCAAGTGAGGCGGCTGGGCGGGCTCCCGGAAAAGGAGAGACGGCGGAGGCTGCCCAACGATCACGCAAACCTGCAAGTTATTTGATCTTGAAGAAAATAATATTATCGAAAAGAATATTTTTGGTTTGTGGGAAATGCCTGCTCCAACGCCGCAGGGCCTGGACGGGCCGTGGCGCGTCCGCGGAAACGACCCGTCCGCGACAGCCGCCCGCACGAGACCCACCTGAGCGGAGATAGGCCCGATGCCACCATTCGACCCGGATCGTCAGCGTTTCGAACTCCGTCGGCGCCTGCTCCTCGGCCTCGCCGCCTCGCCGCTCGCCGCGAGCTTCGCCTTCTCGGGGGCCCGGGCCGCCCCACCGGCCACCTCGGCGGTGAACACGACCGGGCTTGCGGTGACCGACACGGAGGTGACCGTCGGCATCCTCCACTCCGTCACCGGCACCATGGCGATCTCCGAGACCGGCGCCACTCAGGCCGAAAAGCTCGCCATCGAGCAGATCAACGCGGGCGGCGGCGTCCTCGGCCGCAAGATCAAGGTGATTCAGGAGGACGGCGCCTCCGACTGGCCGAACTTCGCCGAGAAGGCCAAGAAGCTCGTCGTCAACGATCACTGCGCCGCCGTGTTCGGCTGCTACACGTCCGCGTCGCGCAAGGCGGTGCTGCCGGTCTTCGAGCAGTACAACAGCATGCTGTACTACCCGACCTTCTACGAGGGCCTCGAGCAGTCGAAGAACGTGATCTATACAGGCCAGGAAGCGACGCAGCAGATCCTCGCCGGCCTCGACTGGGTCCACAAGGAGAAGGGCGGCGACACGTTCTTCTTCCTGGGCTCGGACTACATCTGGCCGCGCACCTCGAACAAGATCGCCCGCAAGCACATCGAGAACGTCCTCAAGGGACGTGTCGTCGGCGAGGAATACTTCCCCTTCGGGCATACCCAGTTCAACTCGGTGATCAACAAGATCAAGCTCACCAAGCCGAAGGTGATCTTCGTCACCGTAGTCGGCGGCTCGAACGTGGCGTTCTACAAGCAGCTCAAGGCGGCCGGCATCGACCTGTCGAAACAGACCCTGCTCACCCTCTCGGTCACCGAGGACGAGATCGACGGCATCGGCGGCGACAACATCGTCGGCGCCTATTCCTGCATGAAATACTTCCAGTCCATCGACACCGACGCCAACAAGGCCTTCGTCGCCGCCTTCAAGAAGATGTGGGGCGAGAAGACCGTCATCGGCGATGTGACCCAGGCGGCCTATCTCGGGCCGTTCCTGTGGAAGGCGACGGTGGAGAAAGCGGGCTCGTTCGACATCGACAAGATCGCGGCCGCCTCGTCCGACGTGGAGTTCAAGGGCGCACCGGAAGGCTATGTCCGGATCGACCCGAACCACCACCTCTGGTCGAAGACCCGCGTCGGCAAGGCCAAGCTCGATGGCCAGTTCGAGATCGTCTATACCAGCCCTGACCTGATCAAGCCTGACCCCTTCCCCAAGGGCTACCAGTAGCGGCGGATCCCTTCCGGCGCCGCCGACGCGGCGTCGGAAGATCTGGCATCGGGGGAAAGCATGCCATCGGGGGAAGCCCTCGATGTTGAAGCTGCGTGATTTGTGGCTTTCATGCCCGCTAGGCGGGCGTCGAGATCGGCAGTCTGCTCAACGAGACGCCAGTACGAAGCCGCATCGGGTCGTGCCCGTAATGTGAGATTTGTTGGCATCGATCTTGTTTGCCACTTGCGGGAGCGCCGGCGGAATGCGGCCGCGCCATCGGCACGAGGCGGAGAGATGGGAATGATCAAGGGCACGATGAACCGTCGCCATGCGCTCAAGCTGGGGCTGGCGGGGGCCGGCAGCGCGGTGGCGATGCCGTTCTTCGCGCGGAACGGCCTCGCGGCGGAGCCGATCAAGCTCGGCAGCCTGCTCGACGGGACCGGAGCGCTCGGGCTCGAGGGCAAGCGCATGATCGAGACCACCGAATACGCGGTGGAGCTTCTCAACAAGGCCGGCGGCCTGCTGGGGCGGCCGATCAAGCTGATCGCCTACGACACCCAGTCGAACATGCAGCTCTACACCCAGTATGCTCAGACCCTGGCCCTCAAGGACAAGGTCGATGTCATCCAGGGCGGCATCACTTCCGCCTCGCGCGAGGCGATCCGGCCGATCTTCGGCCGCTCGAAGACGCTCTATTTCTACAACACCCAGTACGAGGGCGGCGTCTGCGACCGCAACGTCTTCTGCACCGGCTCGACCCCGGCCCAGACCGTCAACCACATCGTCGACTATGCCCTCAAGAACTGGGGCAAAAAGGCCTACATCGTCGCGGCCGACTACAATTACGGCCACATCACCGCGAGCTGGATGACGAAGTTCATGAAGGACGGCGGCGGCTCGGTGGCCGGCACCGACTTCTTCCCCCTCGACGTGACGAACTTCTCCTCCGCCATCAGCCGCATCCAGCAGGCGCAGCCGGAGATCGTCCTCTCCGCGCTGGTCGGCGCCAACCATTCGGGCTTCTACCGCCAGTGGGACGCCGCCGGCATGAAGGGCAAGATCCCGATGGGTGCCACCGTGTTCGGCCTCGGCGACGAGCTGACCACCATGGACACCTCCACCACCAACGGCATCCTCACCTGCTACGGCTGGTACAACGACCTCGACACCCCCGCGAGCAAGGCCTTCGTCTCCGGCATGCAGGCCAAGTTCGGCGCCGACGTCACCGATCTCAGCGAGCTCGACACCGCCACCTACGAGGGCATCATGTTCTGGGCGGAAGCGGTGAAGAAGGCCGGCTCGATCGAGCGCGACGCCGTCATCGCGGCGCTCGAGAGCGGCATCACCATCGAGTCCCCCACCGGAAAGGTGACGATGGATCCGGGCACCCACCACACCATCCGCAACACCTACCTCGCCCGGCCCAAGGACCGGAAATGGGAGCAGCTGGCGACTTTCCCGGATTCGTTTCCCGCCGATACCGGCGGCGCCTGCGACCTCGTCAAGAACCCGCGCATGAACAAGCAGTTCACGCCCGACCTGAAGGGCTGAGGGCGTCTCTTCATGGATCTCGCGGGGCTCCTGACCTTCAACGTCCTCACCGGCATCGCCACGCTGGTGCTCATCACCCTCGGTCTCGGGGTGATCTACGGCATGATGCGCATCATCAACCTGGCGCATGGCGAGTTCATGATGCTCGGCGCCTACACCGCCGTGATGGCGAACGGGGCGGGCGTGAACATCTGGATCGCCATGCTGGTCCTGCCGCCCCTCGTGGTGGGGGCGGTGGGGCTGGTCCTGGAGCGCACCGTCATCCGCTTCCTCTACGGGCGGATGATGGACACGATGCTGGCGACCTGGGGCATCAGCCTCGGGCTGATCGGCCTGATCACCACCCTCTACGGCAACGTCGTGCGCGGGGTCTCGACCCCCGTGGGCAGTTTCGAGATCGGCCGCTACGGCGCCAGCCTCTACAGCCTCGTCATCATCGCCGCCGCCGTGGCCGCGCTCGCCGGCATGTTCCTGCTGCTGCGCATGACGAAGTTCGGCCTGATCCTGCGCGCCACCATGCAGAACCCGCGCATGGCCGCCGCCATGGGCGTCTCTCCCGACCGCATCTACATGGCGACCTTCGGTCTCGGCGCGGCTTTGGCCGGCCTCGCCGGCGGGGTGCTCGCGCCGATCTCCGGCGTCTCCCCGGCCATGGGCGCGGCCTACATCTCGCGCGCCTTCATCACCGTGCTCGGCGGCGGGCCGGCCATCGTCACCGGGACCGGGCTCGCCTCGTCGGTCTTCGGCGTCATCAACGAACTGGTCTCGTTCAGGACCACGCCCGTCATCGGCGACGTCGCCCTCCTCGTCGCCGCGATCCTCCTGATCCGCGTGCTGCCGCAGGGCATCACCGGCCGCTACCTGAGGCGCAGCCTATGACCCCCGTCGACCGTCGCTCCGCCGCGGGGTTCCTCGTCACCCTCGGCACCATGCTCGTCATCCTGTTCGGGGCGCCGCACGCCCTCGACACGTTCGGCCTCGTCCAGGCCACGGGCTTTGCCGCGCTCGCGATGTTCGCCCTCAGCCAGGGCTTCATCTGGGGCTATGGCGGGGTGATGTCCTTCGGGCAGGCCGCCTTCCTCGGGCTCGGCGGCTATGCCTACGCGGTGTCCGTCATCAACATGGGCGACAGCACGCTGCCGATCCTCATCGCGATCCTGGTGCCGACGCTGTTCGCGGGGCTGCTCGGCTACTTCATGTTCTACGGCCGGATCTCGGACGCCTATATCGGCGTCATCACCCTCACCGTCTCGGTGATCCTGTTCCAGCTCGTGAACACCACCTCCGGCAGCCAGTACCGGATCGGCGAGGCGGAACTCGGCGGGTTCAACGGCATCCCGGCCATCCCGGCGCTGAACAAGCTCGGGGACGCGGGCAATCCCCTCGACAACGACGGCATCTGGTACGCCGCCATGGGCGCGCTGATCCTGGTCTACGCGCTGCTGCGCTGGGTTCTCGCCAGCCGCTTCGGGCGCGTCGTGGTGGCGATCCGCGAGAACGAGACCAGGGCGCAGCTCATCGGCTACGACCCGCGCCTCTACAAGCTCCTCGCCTTCATGATCTCGGCCGCCGTGGCCGGGCTCGCCGGCTGCCTCTACGCCAATTGGGGCGGCTTCATCAGCCCCACCGTGTTCGGCCTGTCGATGTCGGCGCAGGTGATCATCTTCGTGCTGGTGGGCGGGCTCGGCACCCTCGTCGGCCCGATGCTCGGCGCGGTGCTGATCCAGTGGCTCATCATCGAGGCTGGCTCGCAGAACGTCGTCGATTCCAATCTCGGTCTCGGCATCGTGCTGGTCGCCTTCGTGCTCCTGATCCCGCAGGGGCTCCTGCCGGTGGTGAGGAACCTCCTGATGCGGATTCCCGACCTCGTCGCGAAAGCTCGCCCGGCCAAGGGAAGCGCGTCCGAGCCCGTCCGCGACGCACGGGCTGCGGAGGTCCGCCCATGAACGCGACCATGAGCGCGACGCATCCCGCCCCCTCCAAGAAGGCCCCGCTTCGCCCTCTCGTCGAGGCCAAGGGCGTCACCATGCGCTTCGGCGGGGTGACGGCGGTGGGCAATGTCGATTTCACCCTCGGCGAGGTCGAGCTGCGCTGCCTCATCGGGCCGAACGGCGCCGGCAAGAGCACCTTCTTCAAGATGCTCACCGGGCAATTGACGCCGACCGAGGGCAGCATCCGCTTCCGCGACATCGACATCACCGGGGCCGAGCCGCACCGGATCGCCCGGCTCGGCGTCGGCATCAAGACCCAGGTCCCGAACGTCTTCAACGGCCTGTCGGTGCGCGAGAACGTGTTCGTGGCGGCGGGACGGCGCAAGTCCATCGCCCGGACGCGGGCCATCGTCGACGAGACGCTGACGCGACTCCAGCTCACCGCCATCGCCGAGCGCAATGTCGGCCAGCTCGCCCATGGTCAGCGCCAATGGGTCGAGATCGCCACCGTGCTCGCCCAGGAGCCGGAGCTGATCCTCCTCGACGAGCCGGCCGCCGGCATGACCCATGACGAGGTCCACCGCACCGCCGAGCTGATCCGCGAGATCAACCGTACCCACGCCCTCATCGTGGTGGAGCACGACATGCCCTTCATCCGAATGATCGCCAGGACAGTCACCGTGTTCAACCAGGGCCGCATCCTGATGGAGGACAGCGTCGAGCGCGTGCTCGCCGACCAGCGCGTGCGCGACGTCTATCTCGGCAAGCAGGCCGCGTGAGCCACCCGATGAACGCGATCGAGCCCATCCCGCTCTCGACCTGCCCGAACGTCGCCGCCGCGGCGGTGAAGCCCGCGCTCCTCGCCGTCGACGGCCTCCATTCCGGCTACGGCCGCATCCCGATCCTCGGCGGCGTATCGCTCGCCGTGGGAGAGGGCGAGTTCGTGGGCATCCTCGGCCATAACGGCATGGGCAAGACGACCCTGCTGCGCACGCTGATGGGCTACCTTCCCGTCACCGCCGGCCGCATCCGGCTCGGGGACGAGGACATCGCCAGACGCTCGCCGACGTCGCGGGCGCGGCTCGGCATGGGGTTCGTGCCCCAGGGACGGGAAATCTTCGCGACCCTGAGCGTGCGTGAGAACCTGCGCATGGGCTGCCTCCTCTCCGACCGAAACGAGGACGAGACCATCGCGGACATCCTCGCCGTCTTTCCCCGGCTGAAGGCCTATCTCGACCGGCCGGGCGGGGCGCTCTCCGGGGGCGAGCAGCAATTGCTGGCGCTGGCCCGCTGCCTCTGCGGCAATCCCCGCATCCTCCTCCTCGACGAGCCGACCGAGGGGATCCAGCCCTCGATCATCGAGGAGATCATCGAGACCCTGCAGGCGATCGGGCGGGCCCGCAACCTGACGATCCTGCTCGTGGAGCAGAACCTCACCTTCATCGCCGGCCTCTCCGAGCGGGTGCTGATCCTGCAGAAGGGCGTCATCACCCGCGAGATCCCGCCCGAAATCGCCCGCGACCGGACGATGATCGAGGAGTTCGTCGGCATGGCCTGACGCCGTCCCGATCGTCCTGTCGCCCCTCTTCCCCAACGCCAAGGAGACATCCCGCCATGGATGCTGCCCCGACCGCAATCCCCGCCCTCGATCTCGTCGAGATGACCCTGGCCGACGCCGCCGACGCCTTCGCCAGCGGCGTCACCTCGGAAGCGCTGACCCTGGCCTTCCTCGACCGGATCGCCGCCTACAACCCGCATTACAACGCCCTCATCGTCATGAACCCGCAGGCCCTCGACGATGCCCGCGCCATCGACGCGCGCCGCGCCGCCGGCGAGACGCTCGGACCGCTGGCGGGCGTCCCCGTGGTGATCAAGGACCCGATGGACATGGCCGGACTGCCGACCACGGCGGGCTGGCGCTTCCTCAGCGCCGAGGCCGGCGGCGTCGATCTGATCCCCGAGACAGACTCGCCCGTCGTGGCGCGGATGAGGGCGGCCGGCTGCGTCATGCTCGGCAAGACCAACGTGCCGGTCTTGAGCGCCACCGGCAGCCACGCCAACGACAGCTGGGCCGGGCCGACCCTGAATTCGGCGGCGCCCGATTGCCTGCCCGGCGGCAGCAGCGCTGGCACCGCCACGGCGGTGGGTGCCAGCCTCGCGGTGCTCGGCCTCGCCGAGGAGACCGGCGGCTCGATCCAGAACCCGGCCTCGGCGCAGGGGCTGGTCGGCATCAAGCCGACCTTCGCCCTCGTCCCCAATGCCGGCGTGGTGCCGCTGGCCGGCAGCACCCGCGACGTCGTCGGGCCCATCGCCCGCTGCGTCCGCGACGCGGCGCTCACCCTCGACGTGCTCGCCGGCTACACCGCCGCCGATCCGAAGACCGTGGCGGGCATCGGCCGCCGTCCCAAGGGCGGTTACACCTCTAAGCTCGACAAGGACGGGCTCCGGGGCAAACGCCTCGGCCTGTTCGGACCTGGCTGGCGCGACCTGCCGCTCTCGGCGGAAGCCGCGACCCTCTACGAGCGGGCACAAGACGAGATCGCCGCCTGCGGCGCCACCCTGATCGCCGACCCCTTCGCCGATACGGGCTTCGCAGCACTCGCCGAACCCACCGAGGGTCTTAATTATTTCGACGCCCGCGGCATGGAATCCGTGCCCTACGACTTGCATCTCTACCTGCAGCGCCTCGGGTCGAGCGCGGCATTGCGGAGCGTCGCGGCCTTCGCCGAGGCGACGGCGGAGGAGGATGCGTTCGGCCCCAAGGGCGTGCTGCGCTACCTCCACCAGTACCCGGTCTTCGAGGCGATCCTCGCCGATCCGACGCGCCCGCCCGATCTGTCGGAATTCCTTGCCCTCAGAGAGGCTTATCTCGACATCTTCGACAGGGTCATGAACGAGCATGGGCTCGACGGCCTGGTCTTCCCGCAGATGCGCAACGAATTGCCACCCCTGCATGGCGGCCTCGCCATCGACGAGACCACGGTCTGCGAGATCAACATCGCCGGCCTGCCGGGCGTGACGCTGCCGGCCGGGGCCTATGCCAGCGGCTCGCCGTTCAACCTGATCTTCGTGGGCCGGATGTGGAGCGAGGCCGACCTCCTCGGCTTCGCCTATGCCTACGAGGCCGCCACCGGCTACCGCAAGGCGCCGAGCCTCGTCAGGCAGGGGTGATCGCCCGCCTCAATCGAGGGTGAGGCGATCCGCCGTCGCGATCGTCCCGCCCTCGACGACTTCGAGATAGATACCGAGGTCGACATGGCCGACATGCTGCATGATCGCCTTGGGCAGGTTGGCGTCGCGCTCGGCCGTGACCGGATTGACATTGACGGCGCCGCAGCGCGGCGTCCGGGCGAGACCGCGAAAGCGCACCGGGCCGATGCTCAGTTCGCGCCCAACCCAGTCCAGCTCCTGCCACGGCGCCAGCCCGTCGAGATGGATGTTGGCGCGAAAGCGCAGGGGGTCGAGATCGCGCCCCGTCGCCTCCGAGAGAGCGCGCACCGAGGCGAGGTTCACCACCGAGACCGCCCGCATCATCACCGGTGAGAGCACGCTGGCATCGGTGAACTTGTGGTTCTCCGCGCGGACGAGGCGAGGCCGCCCGCAGGTCTCCTCGCCAAGGTAATCGGCGAAGAAATCCTCCGTCGCCGCCCGCCCCGTCCCGGTGGAGAGATCGGCCGCGAAGACGTCCTCCCCGCCGCGCCGGATCGTGAGATGCGCGGTCTCGGGGACGAACCGCGTGGACAGGGCGGCGAGCGCCGTGTTCTTGCGCAGCATCAGGAAGAACCCCTTGTCGAGGGGTTCCGGCTGTCCGGGATCGAATTCCGTGGTCCCGAGCGCCAGGGCATATTCCCGGTCATGGGCCAGCCCGGCGTCGCGACTGAGCGCCATCGTGGCCAGGGGTTCGGCCGAGAGACCCTTGATCGGGTAGCGGTGGAGGGCATCGACGGCGGCGATCATGCGGGTCCCTGATGGTTGTTCGACCTGCGATGCCGGGAGCGCCGGGCATGCGCCATACGCTGTTTTGCGCAGGTCTCTCGCACCAACGAAGTTTCTCTCGCCAACGAAAAGAGCCGGTCCCGCCCGTGCGGAACCGGCTCTACATCTTCCGGCCCGATGCCTGAGCGGGTTCGCATTGGCAAGCCAACGCTTCACCTCGCTCGGGCCTTTGACGTGTCGCAGGTTTCAGGACGCAAACCGGTGACCACTTTTGCGAAACCTGCTTAGCCCGGCGCGAGACCGAGCAGCGTGCCCAGCGGCACGACGAGGGTGAAGCCGCCGTAGAACCCGTCCTTGGCGCGGCGCGCGGTGTAGGGGTTCCAGAACGAGTTCGGGTTGACGACGTACTGGACCACCGGCTCGAGCACGATGCCCTTGCCGAGATCGAAGTGGGCGTTGACCTCGAACACGAACTTGTCGCGCGAATAGGGCTCGCCGGTGCCGCCCGAGATGAAGTTCGCATCGGACAGGAAGGCGGCGTAGTTCTCGTTCAGCCGCTGCCAGTTGGCCTTGATGCCGTAGGTGTCGTTGGGCCGGCTCTGGTCGGGCGCCTGCAGGAGAAGACCGGCGAAGGAGTTGAACCGGATCGGGATCGTCGGATCGAAGGCGTAGCCGGTGCCGGTATAGGCCGAGATCGCGGTGGGGTGCGGGTTGCCCGCATCGC
Organism: Methylobacterium marchantiae; assembly: GCF_042679825.1. Lineage (NCBI taxonomy): Bacteria > Pseudomonadati > Pseudomonadota > Alphaproteobacteria > Hyphomicrobiales > Methylobacteriaceae > Methylobacterium > Methylobacterium marchantiae. The sequence continues at coordinate 108,387 of NZ_JBHTND010000006.1, forward strand.
GTCCGCCATCGGCCCGCCACAGGGTCTGGGTGCCGGTGAGGACCACGCCCGACGTGCCGGATTTCTGCAGCGACGGGGTGCCGGGGTTGAGCCCCTTCGAGGTGCCGGCGATGGTCTTGAAGTTATCGTCGTGGTCGGCGGTGTTGTAGAAGCCGGTGAGCGAGACGCGGCCCGGATAGGCTTCCATCGTATAGTCGGTCTTGCGGCCGATCTCGGTCATGACCACCGCGCCCGACAGGCGCTCGTAGCCGAAATCGTAGCCCGACAGGACGTTGGTGTTCGGGTTCACGCTGAAGGCGCCGGCCTGGATGTAGGTGGTCGGCGAGAGCTTGTAGGCGAGGTTGGCGCCCCAGACGCCGTAGAGCGGCGAGGTGAAGCCGGCATTGAAGTAGAACATGTCCTGGAAGCAGGAATTGATCGAGTTGCAGGGCGGCAGACCGTAATAGCGGTCGGGATGGGTGCGGCCGATCTCGACCACGAGCCGGTCGTCGAGGAGCTTCTGCTGGTAGGTGAGCAGCGAGAGGCGGGTGCTGTTGGGATTGTAGGGCGGCTGGTAGCCCACCGTGGTGTCGCCGATGTCACCGGCCATGTTGAGGTTGCGCACGAGGCCGAAGAAGGTCTGCGTGAAGTTGATCGAGCCGCCGGTGATGCCGGCGAGCTTCTGCATGTCGGCGGTCATGCTCAGCACGAAATAGGCGGAGTTCGATTGCTCGCCGGTGCGCAGGCCGGCACTCGGATTGGCCTGGTAGAAATCGTAGATGTTGACGTCGAAGGTCAGTCCGCGCGCCGCCATCTCGGTGGCCCAGAGGGCGAGCGGCCCGGTGCGGACGGGATCGGTGGGTTTCGAGGCGACCTCGCGGGTGGTGCGCGGCTGCGTCTGATCGTTGAGTTCGCCGACGGGGGAGGCGGTCTGGGCCTCGGCGGAGAGCAGGCCTGCGGCGAGGATTGCGCCTCCCAGCAGAACCGAGAGCCCGGTGCGGCCGAGCGGATGCCCAAGCGCGGCGGGGCCGGGTTTCTCTGTCGCGTCTGTCGGCATTGTCGGACGTCCCCATGCTGATGTTCCATGCGCCTCTCGGCCGTATGCTCGCAGGAGGAGCGCTGGCGCATGGAATTGTGAGATCAGGCTGGTTCAGCAAAGCCAATGCCACAGCTCGGAAGCCGAATGAAAAAGGTTCCTTTGCTTGCGAAAATATCTCGAAACACACCGAAAGATTGCGGCATCCAGATTTTTCTCCTTGTTTTCAACCACAAGGATAGAGTCCCTCGCGGGGTGCGAGCCGCTGGCCGACGCCCGATCAGATCCGATCGGGTCATAGAATCGGGCAGGCCTGATCCCACAGAGAGCATAAGGCAGAAATTTCAGGCAAAAATCCAACAAACCCACAAATCGGGCATAATCGGATTGACAGGCACTCTGCCGCCGAGGCCTCATGCGGATGTCTCGGCCGGCAAGAGCGGCGCCTCGGCCGAGGTCGCATGACGGGGCAGGGCGGAGCGGATTCCGGAAGCGGGCATGACGAAGCGGATGGACCATGCCGGCCTATTGGATATGCCCGATACCGGTCCTTCCGGCATCCCGTCTCGTCGCGAGAGTCTGACGCGCGCCCCGCGGTCTCGTTCCTCCCTCGCCGGTATGCGGCCCCGCCGCCTGCCCCGCAGGGCCGATCACGAAACGTCCCCCGGCACTGCGGCATCGCCATCCGTCGCGACGGCGCGGGCTGCAATCTCCATGGGACATTCAGCTCGGGACACGTGTTTTCCTGGGGCCTCCTCTCTCCAAAATCGCTACGCTTCGGCAAATTGGGGAGACGACCACGCCGATGCTGACCGACCATCGCTATCAGGAGATCCTGTCCCGTCTGAACGGGACGGGACGGGTCGGGGTCTCGGACGTCGCCGCCTATCTCAGGGTCTCCGAAGAAACGATCAGGCGCGACCTCAAGGTGCTGGAGGAGCGCGGCGTCCTCAGGCGCATCCACGGAGGCGCGGTGCCGCCTCGCCTGGACCAGGACCGGCCGCTCCACGAGCGTGGCAAGACCAATGCCCGCGAGAAGGCGAAGGTGGCGGCGAATGCGGAGGGGCTGATCCGCGACGGAATGTCGGTCTTTATCGATACCGGCACCACGACGCTCGCCTTCGCGCGGCGGCTGAGCGGCCGCAACCTGACGGTCACCACGAATTCCATCGACGTGGCGCTCCATCTCGGCAGCGGCCCCGCCCGGGTCAACCTGACGCCGGGGATGCTGCGCGCCCGGGACAACGCCCTGGTTGGCTACGAGACGGTGGCCTACGCGCAGCGCTTCTTCTTCGATCTCGCCTTCATGGGCATCGCGGCCTGCGACATCGCCCATGGCTGGATGGATTACGAGGAGCACGAATCCGCCTTGCGGAAGGTCCTGCGCGGCCAGGCGCGGCAGAGCGTGCTGCTCGCCGATTCCCGCAAGTTCGGGCGGCAGGCGAATCTCTGCACCTTCGGGCTCTCCGAGCGACTCACCCTCGTGACCGATCGCCCGCCGCCCGACCCTTTCCTGGACTATTTCACCCAGCATGACATCGAGCTCATCAGTTCCTGAGGCGGGCGAGACGGCACGCGCGTTCCACGCCCTCTTCGACGCCATCTCCGCATGCGGGGCGACCGCCGGCGGCGGCATCACCCGCCTCTGTGCCTCCCCCGCTGACGGCGAGGCCCGTCACCTCTTCGCGGATGCCGCCCGCGAAGCCGGCGCGGAGGTCCTGACCGACGAGATCGGCAACCAGTTCGCCCTGTTCCGCCTCGCCGGGTCCCCCGGCGCCCCGCTGACGATGATGGGCTCGCATCTCGACAGCCAGACGAGGGCGGGCCGGTTCGACGGGACCTACGGGGTCGTCGCGGCAGCGAGCATCGGCGCGGCCCTGATGCGGGCGAGGCGCAACGGCGAGACCTTCGGCGCGGATTTCTGCGCGGTGAACTGGACCGGCGAGGAGGGCGCACGCTTCCGCCCGAGCATCCTCGGCAGCGCCACCTATGCGGGCCTGCTCCGCGCAGAGGACGCGCTCTCGGGCCGCGACGATGTCGGGATCACCCTGCGCGAGGCATTGGGCGGGATCGGGTTCCTCGGCTCCGACCGGGCACCGCCGCTTCCGGCCTGCTACCTCGAACTCCACGTGGAGCAGGGTCTCGTCCTGGAAAAGGCGCAGGCGACCATCGGCATCGTCACCCGCAACTGGGGCGCGGCGAAGGTCGAGGTGGTCTTCACCGGGGAGCAGGCCCATACCGGCCCGACGCCGATGCCGCGCCGCCGCGACGCGCTTCTGGCCGCCGCCCATCTCATCGCCGAGGTCAGGGAGATCGCCGACCGCTGGCCGGGGCGGGTCCATTCCTCGGTCGGACGCATCGTGGTGGAGCCCAATTCCCCCAACGTCGTCCCGGCCCGGGTCGAGCTCAGCGTCGAACTGCGTTCGGCCGACGACCGCCTGCTCACCGAGGCGAGCCTGAGGGCGGAGGCGGCCATCGCGGAGGCGGCCCGCCGTGCCGGCGTCTCGGCGTCGATCCCGAGCCGGACGCTGCGCCCGATCCGCGCCCTGCCGGAAGCGGTCTGCGACCTCGTCTCGACCTGTGCCGAGGAGGCCTCCCTGCGCTCGCTGCGCATGGATACGGTGGCCGGCCACGACGCGATCAGCCTGCTCGGCCTGTGCCCGACCGGCATCGTCTTCGTGCCCAGCGTCGACGGCGTGGCGCATAACGAGGCCGAACTGACGAGGCCGGCCGATCTCGAAGCCGGGCTCGCGGTGGCTTTGCGCGCCGCATGGCGCCTGTGCCGCGCAGACGGCTCCCCGGAACGCGCCTTGCTCTTCAGGTCGCCGACCGAGACGCGCGGAGGGCGGAGATGATCGCCTACGGCGAGGCCACCACCCCTTTCGATCACCGCGTCGAATCCGTCATCGCCACGCGGCCCGACTGGATCGCACGACATCCGCGCTATGCGCTCGCCGCGGCGCCGGTGGCGTCCCCGACCCACCGGGCCGTGGCATCGGACTGCGTCGGGATCGTCTTCGCCGAGGGCGCACCGGTCTTCCTCAAGATCCGCCATGCCGACATGGCGGGCGACGTCACGCCCTCGGCGGTGCAGGCAGCGCGGAAGGCCGCCGCCCTCGGCGTCGGACCGGAGGTTTTGCAAGAGTCGGACGGGGTGCTCGGCCTCGCCTACCTGCCCGAACCCTGGCGCTATGCCCGCGTCGGCGACCTCCAGGACGGCACCCTGCTGGCCCGCGCCCTCGACGCCAAGAAGCGTCTCCACGGCGATGGCCTCCTCGGTCATCGCCTCTGCCCGTTCGAGCGGATCGCGCGGCTCGCCGAAGAGGCCCGCGCCGCCGCCGCGCCACTGCCCGACGGAACGGACGGTCTCGTGGCGACGGCCGCCCTGATCCGCGAGGCCATCCACGCCTCGGGCATCGACCTGCGCTTCTGCCACAATGACGGCATCGCCTCGAACATCATGATCGGGGAGGGCACCGAACACGACGCGGTCCGCCTCGTCGATTTCGACCTCGCCGGCGACAACGACCCCTGGTTCGACGTCGGCGCCCTCGTCAACGAGGTCTGCGCCTTCGAACCCGAGCGGCGCGAGGCGATCGAGCATTATGCGGGCACGTTCGACGAACGCCTCTACAACCGCTGCCGCCTCTACGGCGCCGTCGACGACGTGATGAACGGGCTCTGGGGCGTCACCCGCGCGATCACCTCGGCGCGGGGCGGGATCGAGTTCTACAAATACGGGACCTGGCGGCTCCTGCACGCGCGCACGACGATCGGCGCGAGGGAGTTCGAGAGCTGGCTGCGCCGGCTGTGACGCAGGCATCCGAAGCGAGGGGCGCGGGGCGGCGATGACGTGGAAAGGCTTCGGCGAAGGCATCAGCGAGAGCGAACGGGCCCTCGAGGGCATTCTCGCGCGCGTCGCCCGATGGAAGGGCCGGCCCCTGCGCTACCGGCCCGTGGCGGGCGGGATCAGCAACACCAACTGGCGCGTCGGCGCGGGCGGCGAGCAGGATTATTTCGTGAAGATGCCCGGTCGCGGCACCGAGATGTTCATCACCCGCGATTGCGCCAACGACGCCAGCCGGCGCGCCCATGCCTGCGGCTACGGCGTCGAGGTGATCGACTACCTGCCCGATGCCGGCGTGGAGATCTTCGCCTTCGTCGAGGGCTACCGCGCCTCCTCGAATCTCGATTTCCTGCGCCCGGCCGTGCGCCACAACGCCGTGCGCGCCCTCAAGGCCTTCAACGATTCCGCGCCGCTGGGCCTGACGAAGACGATCTTCGCGATGATCGCCGAGCATGTGGACCAGGTGGCGGAGGTGGGCGGCCGGCTTCCCGCCGACCAGGCCTTCCTGATGCGGCGCATGGCGGAGGCCGAGCAGGCGATCACCGCCTCCGGTCTCGACCTCGTTCCCTGCATGAACGACACGCTGGCCGGCAATTTCATGATCGATGAGGCCGCCCGGGTGCTGCTCGTCGATTTCGAATACGCCTCCAACAACGAGCGGGCCTACGAACTCGCCCTCTGGTTCGACGAGATGGCGTTCCCCGAGGCGATCGAGCGCGAGATGATCGAGGCCTATTTCGGCCGCTGGTCGTCGGAGATCGAGGCACGGATCGCCGTGCTGAAGGCACTCGGCGACCTCAAATGGGCCACCTGGGCCATGATTCAGGAAGCCGTCTCGACCCTCGATTTCGACTATTACAAGTACGGAACCTGGAAGCACATGCGCGCCCGCACCCTGTTCCACCACCCCGACTGGCCGCTCTGGCTGAGGCGCCTGTGATCGCCGTGGAAGACGCATCCGTGCGAGCGGGATCCGTCCAGGCCGGGGAGGGGACGGCTCCGGCCGATCTCATCGCCTTCGCCCATCGCCTCGCCGATTTCGCCCGCCCTCTCGCCCGGCATTATTTCCGCACCGAACTGCCGGTGGAAGCCAAGGCCGATGCGAGCCCCGTCACCGTCGCCGACCGTGCCATCGAAGCCCTGCTGCGCGCCGAGATCCGCGCGCGCTATCCCGAGCACGGCATCCTCGGCGAGGAGGAGGGCGGCGATTTCGAGCGGCCCCTCACCTGGGTGATCGACCCGATCGACGGCACCAAGAGCTTCATCACCGGCATGCCGCTGTTCGGCACGCTCATCGCCCTCGTCTCGGGCGGGCGGCCGATCCTGAGCGTCATCGACATACCTGCTCTGGGCGAGCGCTGGAGCGGCACCGGCGATGCCGCCTGGTTCGGCGACACGCCTGCGCGGACGAGCGACCGTGCCCTGGCGGATGCCCGCCTGTTCGCGACCTCGCCGGACATCTTCGAGGGTCCGGACGCCGAGGCCTTCGCCTCGCTCAGCCGGGCCGTCGGCCTGCGCCGCTTCGGTGGCGATTGCTATTCCTACGGCCTACTCGCCTCCGGCCATTGCGACCTCGTGGTGGAAGCGGGGCTCCAGGTCTACGACGTGATGGCGCTGGTTCCGGTGGTGCAGGGAGCGGGGGGCGTGCTGACCGATTGGGAGGGATGCCCGCTCACGCCCGACTTCGACGGCAGGGTCGTGGCCGCGGCCAATGCCGGCCTCCATGCCGAGGCCCTCGCCCATCTCCGGGCACGCCCCTGAAGCCGCGCCGCCGAAAGAGCCGGGAGCAGACGCCGGATGCCAAAGCCTCGCCGGAGTGATAGGACGCCCGGCGCCCGATGAACGGCGCGGCGGGAGACGGGCTTGACGTATCTTTCGATCGCCCTGAAGGCCGTGGCGGCCCTCCTCGTGGCGGGGACGGCGCTGCCGCTGATCGAGACCAATCTCGGATTCGTCCGGAGCCTGGACTTTCCCAGGCTCCAGATCGCGGTGGCGCTCGCGGCCTGCATCCTTGCCCTCCTGTGGGTTTCCAGGGATGCAACGGCGGTGATCCTCGCCATCGTCATGGCGGCCGCCCTGGTCATGCAGGTCCGCTATATCCTGCCCTTCACGCCGCTTGCCGCCACCCAGGCGAAATCGGCGCAAGCCTGCGAACCGGGAGCGCGGCTCAATCTCCTCGTGCTCAACGTGCTTCAGTCGAACCGGGATTTCGGTGCGGCCCTCGATCTCGTCACGCGCCGGTCCCCCGACATCGTCCTCCTGCTCGAGACCGATACCGGCTGGCGGGACGCCATGGCTCCGCTGCGCGCACTCTACCCGCACCGGGTCGAGCAGCCGCAGGACAACACCTACGGCCTGCTGTTCTATTCGCGACTGCCCCTGCGCGGCCCCGAGATCCGCTTCCTGTTGCAGGACGACGTGCCGTCGCTGCGCACGCAGGTGATGCTGCCGGACGGCGGGACGGCGACGCTCTACGGCCTGCACCCCCGGCCGCCGCATCCCGGCCAAAGCAGCGCGCCGCGCGATGCCGAGCTCGTGATCGTCGCCCGCGAGGTCGCGAAGGCCAAAGGGCCGACCATCGTCGCCGGCGACCTCAACGACGTGGCGTGGTCCCGCACCACCCAGCTGTTCCAGAGCATCAGCGGCCTGCTCGACCCGCGCCAGGGCCGCGGCCTGTTCGCGACCTTCCACGCGCAATGGCCGATGATGCGCTGGCCCCTCGACCACGTCTTCTTCAGCGAGCACTTCCTCCTCGGTGGGATGGAGCGGCTGCCCGACATCGGCTCCGACCATTTCCCGATCTCCGTCAGCCTCTGCGCCGCGCCGAGCGCCCCTGCCCGCCAGGACAAGCCCGAGGCCGATGCGGAGGACCATCGCGACGCCCAGGAAGCCATCGAGGCCGCGCGCTGACGACTCTTCCGAGCTCGGAACCGGGAACGGCGTCGACACGGCCGTTCTCCGGCTCCAGATTCGTCATGGAAGGCGGTGCGGTTCGGGCGCCGCCGGATCGATATCCCTGAGCCGAACCACGATGCGAAGACGCGGGACCGCCCCGGATTCAGGACGAGACGCCATGGCGCAAGACCACGACCACGATCCCCAGCACGGTCACGAACACCTGCACGGTCACGAACACCTGCACGACCATCCGGACCACGCCCATGGCAGCACCCTCACGCCCGTCGAGGCGCGGGTGAGGGCGCTCGAATCGCTGCTGCTGGAGAAGGGCTACGTCCAGGCGGACGCCCTCGACGCGCTGGTCGAGCATTACGAGACCCGGGTCGGCCCCCATGACGGCGCCCGCGTCGTCGCCCGCGCCTGGACCGACCCGGCCTATCGCGAGCGGCTCCTCGCCGATGCGACGCCGGCCATCGCCGAACTCGGCATCGGCGGACGCGGCGGCGAGCACATGGTGGTGGTCGAGAACACGCCCGACACCCACAACCTCGTCGTCTGCACCCTGTGCTCCTGCTATCCCTGGCCGGTGCTCGGCCTGCCGCCGGTCTGGTACAAGGCGCCGCCCTATCGCGCCCGCGCGGTCATCGACCCGCGCGGCGTCCTCGCCGAATTCGGCCTGACCCTCCCCGACACGACCCGCATCACCGTGTGGGATTCCACCGCCGAGACCCGCTTCATGGTCCTGCCCCGGCGGCCCGACGGCACGGAATCCCTGAGCGAGGCCGGACTCGCCGCCCTGGTGACGCGCGACTCGATGATCGGCACCGGGCTGCCGCTCGCCCCGGAGGCAGGCCGGTGAACGGCGCTCAGGATCTCGGCGGAGCCCACGGCTTCGGTCCCGTGGTGGCGGAGGCGGACGAGCCGATCTTCCACGCGCCCTGGGAACGGCGCGTCTTCGCCCTCGCTCTGGCGATGGGCTATACCGGCGCCTGGACCCTGGATGGCAGCCGCGCCGCGCGGGAATCGCTGCCGCCGGCCGAATATCTCTCGTCGAGCTATTACGAGATCTGGCTCGCGGCCCTCGAATCCCAGATCGTCGCCACCGGTCTCGCCACGCGGGAAGAGATCGCCGGCGGCGTGAGCGAAGCGTCGGCAAAGCCCGTGGCGCGGGTGCTTCGAGCGGAGGAAACCCCGCCCCGCTTCTCGGCGGGCTTCCCGAGCGACCGGCCAGCGGAGGGACCGGCGCTCTTCTCGGTGGGCGATGCCGTCCTGACCCGCAACGACCATCCCACCGGCCATACCCGCCTGCCGCGCTACGCCCGCGGACGGCGCGGCGTGGTGGAGCGGGTCCACGGCGCCTTCGTCCTGCCCGATGCCAGTGCGGTCGGCCGGGATGTCCCGCCGCAATGGCTCTACACGGTGGGCTTCGCGGCCGCCGACCTGTGGGGCGCGAGCGCCGATCCCGGCGGGCGCGTCACCGTGGCCGCCTTCGAGGGCTACCTGCTGCCGGGAGCCGCGCGATGAACGCCGGCTGCCGGAAGGACGATCCGGGTCCGTTCGCGGAGCCGTGGGAGGCGCAGGTCTTCGCCCTGGTGGTCACCCTGCAGGAAAGGGGGCTGTTTACGGCGGGCGAATGGGCTCACGCCCTCGGGCGGAGCATCCGCCCGGAGGGCGAGGCGGAAGCCGCCGCCGATTACGGACGCTGGCTCGCAGCGCTCGAAACCCTGCTCGCCGAGCGCGGCATCGCCGATCCCGAGATGGTGGAGGCCCGCAGCGACGCCTTCCTGCGGGCCGCCGCGGCGACCCCGCATGGCGAGCCGATCCTGCTGGCGAACGATCCGCATTCTTCACCGTGAGATCACGGTGCAGCAGCGTCCCGGCTCTGGCGGATCGGGCGCCGGCGGGACATCCTGTGACCCTCCCCCGCCGAGAACGGAGACGACCATGGCAACGCCGCGCGACCTGAAGGTCCAGATGGCCGGCGAGACCCGCGCCCGCGAACGGGCGCAGGCCCTGGCTTCGGCCAGCGCCGTCAAGGCGCGGCAAGCCGAACTCGCCCTCAAGGAGGCCCAGGCGGAACGGGATGTCTGGAAGGAGAGGGCGCTCGCGGCGGAGGCGGCATTGGCCGACAGACGATCCTGAACGACGTGCTATCTCCTCGCGCTTGAGGTGACACGCCCGACCCGCTAACCCTTGTCGTGCGGGCCGAAAAGCTGCGGGCCGAACACCTGCAGGCCGAGGATCGGCCTCCTACGAGACAGGCCGCCCGTGCGCGAAACGCTCACCCCGTTGCCGGAACCAGACTCCGCCGGAGCACGACCACCGCCCCGCGTGAGCAAGAAGAGCCGCCTGAGGACCTACTTCCTCACCGGCATCATCGTCGCCGGGCCCCTGGCGATCACGATCTACATCACCTGGTGGTTCATCAGCCTGATCGACGGCTGGGTGAAGCCGCTGGTGCCGGCGAGCTACCTGCCGGACCATTACCTACCCTTCTCGATCCCGGGCATCGGCCTCGTCATCGCCTTCGTCGCGGTGACGTTGCTCGGCTTCCTCACCGCCAACTTGGTCGGCCGCAGCGTGGTGGAGTTCGGCGAGGTGCTGCTGGCGCGCACACCGGTGATCTCGGGCCTCTACAAGGGCCTGCGGCAGATCTTCGAGACGCTGTTCTCGGCCAACGGCACGTCGTTCCGCACCGTCGGTCTGGTGGAATTCCCGGTGAAGGGAACGTGGTCGGTGGTGTTCGTGTCGGCCCCTGCCGGTCCCGACGTCCAAAACGCGCTCGGCGAGGAGAGCGACCATGTGGGCGTGTTCCTGCCCTGTGCACCGAACCCCACGACGGGGTTCTTCTTCTACCTGAAGCGGGCGGACATCATCGAAGTCGCCATGAGCATCGACGACGCGGCCAAGCTCGTCATGTCGGCGGGGGTGATTCAACCGGAGGACCCGCAGGCCAAGCTTCAGGCCATGGCGGCGTCGATCCGGGCGGCGCAAGGCGGGGCCATCCATTCTACGGAGGCCGAAGCGATGCTGGAGGCCTCGTCCCGCCGTCGGGAATCAGGCGCCGGGACAGAGAAGATCGTCGAGAAGTCGCTCTGATCCATCGGCCCGGGAGGCGAACTCCGCGTCCCGGGCCGATGAGTGAGGTCTAGTTGTGGACCGTCATCGATGCCTTCTCGACGGGAAGCGTCGGAGGCGAGGCATCGGCGACGTGGCTGGTCGCCGAGGGAGGAGCGACGGCAGAACCGCCCCAGCCCATGGCGATCTGGGCGGTCACGGCCACGAAGAGCAGGGCCATCAGCGCATTCGCGGCGATCCGGAAGGGGCGAGCGGATCGACGGACCGCGAGGAGGACATCGTCGGTCGTCTTGGGCGCAGGCTCCTTGCCATCCGAGATCGGAAGCAGCCAGGGCTCGCTCGGAAGCGCATAGGCACTTCCCATTTCGTGGGCACCCGGCAGGTTTTGGAACAGTCCGGCAGACATATCCATCCTCCTGAAAACTGTGTGGCAGCCCAGTCTGGCGGGCCGTTCGTTCATGTTCAGTTAAGGGGAGAATACGTTCATTTCAAGTTCAGGAAGTCCGTGCCGCATCGCACAATTGCCTTGCCGGGCAGGGGCCTGCGTCTCTTCAAGCCGCTGAAGAAGAAACGTTTTTCCTGACATCTCGGCTGCGGCGCCATGCCCCCCGGAGGTAGAGTGCGCAGGCGCTCAGCCGCACCGGATCGCCTCTCGCGCGGCGGTGTGATCATGTCCGGCGTCGGATTCGTTCAGGTCACGAATCGACTCAACCCGCCCCGAGCAGCCGGATCGCCGCATCGCGCTCGAACAGGTAGAGGAGCACGCGAAGGGCCTTGCCGCGCTCGGATTTGAGGCCGGGATCGCGCTCGACGATGAGCCGGGCATCGTCGCGGACGACCTCCAGCAGGGCGGCATCGCTCTCGAGGCTCGCGAGCCGGAAGGCGGCCGCTCCCGATTGCCGGGTGCCCAGCACCTCGCCCTCGCCGCGCAGGCGCAGATCCTCTTCGGCGATGCGGAATCCGTCCTCGGTCTCGCGCATCATCTCGAGTCGGGCCCGCGAGACCTGTCCCAGCGGCCCGCGATAGAGCAGCAGGCAGGTGGAGGCCTTGGCCCCGCGCCCCACCCTTCCGCGCAGCTGGTGCAACTGGGCGAGGCCGAAGCGCTCGGCATGCTCGATCACCATGATCGTTGCCTCGGGCACGTCGACGCCCACCTCCACCACCGTGGTGGAGACGAGGATCTTCGTCTCGCCGGCGGCGAACCGCTCCATGGCGGCATCCTTGTCCGGCCCCGGCATCTTGCCGTGGATCAGGCCGACGGCGTCGCCGAATTCCTGCCGCAGGTCGGCGAAGCGGTCCTCGGCGGCGGCCAGATCGACATATTCCGATTCCGCCACGAGCGGGCAGATCCAGTAGACCCTGTCCTCGGCGGCAAGCGCCCGGCCCAATCCCGCCACCACCTCGTCGAGGCGATCGGTGGAGACGAGGCGGGTGGCGATGGCCTGTCGCCCGGCCGGCTTCTCGTCGAGGATCGAGACGTCCATGTCGCCGAAGCAGGTGAGCGCCAGGGTGCGGGGAATCGGGGTCGCGGTCATCACCAGGATGTCCACCGCCACCCCCTTGGCTCCGAGCGCGAGGCGCTGGTGGACGCCGAACCGGTGCTGCTCGTCCACCACGGCGACGCCGAGATCCTTGAAGATCACGCTGTCCTGGAACAGGGCGTGGGTGCCGACCACGATGTCGATATGGCCGTCGGCGAGGTCGGCGAGAGTCGCGCGGCGCTCGGAGACCTTGTCGCGACCGGTGAGGAGGCGCAGGCGCAAGGGTCCGACGAGCCCCGTCAGGCGCTCGAAATGCTGGCGCGCCAGGATTTCGGTGGGTGCCATCAGCGCCGCCTGACGGCCGACCTCCACCGCCGAGGCCATGGCCAGCAGCGCCACCGCCGTCTTGCCCGAGCCGACATCCCCCTGGAGCAGGCGCAGCATGCGCCGATCGGAGGCGAGGTCGGCGCGGATCTCGGCCACGGCCCGGGCCTGGGCCCCGGTCAGCGCGAAGGGCAGGGCGGCCTCGATCCGGTCCTTGAGGTGGCCGTCGCCGGCATTGGCCCGGCCGGGCGCCCTCCGGTTGCGGGCCCGCATCAGGGCCAGCGCCAGCTGCGAGGCGAGGAGTTCGTCATAGGCGAGCCGCCGTCGCGCGGCGGGGGTGCGGGACACGGTGCCGTCACTCGCGGGTGCGGGCGGCGCGCTCTCGGGCCGGTGCTCGGCCCTGAGCGCGTCGGCGAAGCCCGGCAGCCCTTCCCGTGCGAGCCAGGCAGGGTCCTGCCATTCCGGCAGGGTCGGAAGACGGTCCAGGGCGGAATGCGCCAGTTTCGAGATTGCCCGCGAAGTCAGTCCCTCGGTGGCACCGTAGACGAGTTCCACCGCGGGGAGGGCGGCGAGCCCGGCCTCGTCGACGATTCGCGACGGGTGCACCATCTGGCGGTGCCCGTCCCACAGGTCGATTCGGCCCGAGATGTAGCGGTGGGCGCCGAGCGGCAGCATCTTCTCCACGCGGGCCTGGGGCATGCCGAAGAAGACGAGGGTGATGTCGCCGGTGCCGTCCTCCACCAGGACCCGGAACGGGCGCCGCCCCGCCCCGGCCTGCGGCGGGCGATAACCGGTCACGGTGACGCCGAGCGTCACCGGCTCGCCCGGCGGCGCTTCGGCGATGGACCCCATCATCGTGCGCGCCACCCCGCCCTGGGGCAGGTGGAACAGGAGGTCGACGATCCGCGCGGGCTGTTCAGGCGTGCCGAGCAGCCGTTCGATCAGCGGCGCCATCTTCGGCCCGACACCGGGCAGGGTCCGGGCCTCTGCGAAGAGCGGATCGAGGATGCTGGGGCGCAGGTTCGTCGGGCGGGGTTCGTCTGTCATGCAAAGCCGGTTGAGCCGCGCGAACGGGCATGGTGATGCCATCGCGCGGGTCTATATAGACGACAGCACAGGCCTTTGCCGCCATAGGGGTGCGAGGCCGACAACAGGATTCCAGATTGCCGAGATCATAGGATCCCGGGATCGCAGCATCACAGGCCGACCCGATGTCCGGTACCACCCGCACCAGCGCGGATCTCGATCCGCGCCGCCGCCGCACCCTCTTCCGCGCCTGGCATCGCGGCATGCGCGAGATGGACCTGATCATGGGCCGCTTCGCCGATGCCGAGATCGGCACCCTGAGCGAGGAGGAGCTGACCACTTTCGAGGCTCTGATCGAGGTGCCCGACCGCGACCTGTTCCGCTGGCTCACCGGCGAGGACGAGACGCCGCAGAACTACGACACACCGGTATACCGCCGCCTCCAGGCGTTCCATAAGCACGACGCACCGATTCATTAGATTCCGGCGCCGCCTGCGGGCGTGACATCCGGTCATCGTCTTGTCCAACCCATTCACCTCATCCTGAGGTGCCGAAGCGCAGCGGAGGCCTCAAAGGAGCCCTCCAGTGTTCGCCGCGCCTGCTGGAGGCCTCCTTCGAGGCCGCTTCGCGGCACCTCAGGATGAGGTGAATGGTTGGGATGAGATGGTCCGATCGACGCATTCCCATGAGTTCGAAACCCCGACCCGATGGCCAAACCCCAGCCCAAAGCTCCCGTGCCCGCCCCGAAGCCGCAGACGGCGCGGTTCGCCCTGCCGAAATCCGGCGCACTCGCCCGTGCGCTGGAGGCGCTGAAGCGCGGCGACAGCCCGACGCTCGCCAACGTGCCCGAAGGGTTCGATGCCGTCGTGGTGGCGGATCTCGCCCGCGCGCTGTCCCGGAGCTTCGAGGGGCCGGCGGTTCTGGTGCATGTAGCCCGCGATTCCGGGCGCTCGAACGCGTTCCAGACCGGGCTGAAATTCGTCGCCCCCGAGATCGAGGTGATGAGCGTTCCGGCCTGGGATTGCCAGCCCTACGACCGGGTCTCGCCGAATGCCGCCATCGCCGCCCAGCGGATGACCGCCCTGTCGCGGCTCTCGCGCTCGCGTTCCTCCGAGGAACAGCCGCGCATCCTCTGCACCACCGTCAACGCCTTGATCCAGAGGGTGCCTCCCAGAGAGAAGATCGCGGTGGAGACCTTCTCGGCGGCGATCGGCAACGTGGTGCCGATGGATACCGTCACCGCCTGGGTCGAGGCCAACGGCTTCCTACGCACGGGGACGGTGCGAGAGACGGGTGAATACGCCGTGCGCGGCGGCATCCTCGACCTGTCGCCGCCCGGCCTGCCGAACCCGATCCGCCTCGACTTCTTCGGCGACACCCTGGAATCGATCCGCGCCTTCGACCCGGAGACCCAGCGCACGGTGGGCTCGCTCCGCTCCCTCGACCTCGTTCCGATGAGCGAAGTGCAATTGACCACGGAGACGATCCGGCGCTTCCGCCAGGGCTACATCTCCACCTTCGGCGCGGCGACCCGCGACGATCGGCTCTACGAGACCATCAGCGAGGGGCGGCGCTATGCCGGCCTCGAGCACTGGATGCCGCTGTTCTACGACCATCTCGACACCCTGTTCGACTACGTGCCGGGCGTGCCGCTGGTCTTCGACGCGCAGGCGGAGGAGGCAGTCGCCGAGCGCCTCACCCTGATCCGCGATTATTACGACGCCCGCGCCGAGGCGATGAAGACGCCGTCCACCGGCGTCGCGCCCTACAAGCCACTCAGGCCGTCCTCCCTCTATCTGACGCAGAACGACTGGAAGGAGCGGGTCGCCGCCGCCTCCGTCGCCCGGCTCTCGCCCTTCGCAATGCCCGAAAGCCCGGACCGCCTCACCATCGATTGCGAGGGCAAGGCAGGCCGCAGTTTCGCCGCCGAGAGGGCGGACGAGACGGCCAGCGTGTTCGACGCCGCCGTAGCGCATGTGAAGGAGCTCCAGGGATCGGGTCATCATGTGATCCTCGCATCCTGGTCCGACGGGTCGCGCGACCGCCTGTGCGGGGTGCTGGCCGATCACGGCCTCAAGAAGCCGGTCTCCATCAACACGCTCTCGGCGGTGAACGCCCTGAAGCGCGGCACCGACGTCGCCGTGGCGGTCTGGGGCCTCGATTCCGGATTCGTCGTCGACAAGCTCGCGGTGATCTCGGAAGGCGACATCCTCGGCGACCGGCTGGTGCGCCAGAAGCGCAAGTCGAAGCGGCCACAGGACATCATCCTGGAGGTCCAGGCGCTCCAGCCCGGCGATCTCGTCGTCCATGCCGATCACGGCATCGGGCGCTTCGTCGGCCTGAAGACGGTGACGGCCGCGGGCGCACCGCACGATTGCCTGGAGATCCAGTATGCCGGCGGCCTGCTGCTGCTGCCGGTGGAGAACATCGAGCTGCTGACGCGCTACGGCTCGGAGGATGCCGAGGTCGCCCTCGATCGTCTCGGCGGCGGTGCCTGGCAGGCCCGCAAGGCCAAGATGAAGAAGCGCATCCTCGAGATGGCCGGCCAGCTCATTAAGATCGCCGCCGAGCGTTTCGTGCGCCAGGCCCCCCGCCTCCAGGCGCCGGACGGGCTCTACGGCGAGTTCGCCGCCCGCTTCGCCTTCGAGGAGACCGAGGACCAGGCCACCGCCATCGACGCGGTGCTCACCGACCTCAATGCAGGCCGTCCCATGGACCGTCTCGTCTGCGGCGATGTCGGTTTCGGCAAGACCGAGGTGGCGCTGCGGGCCGCCTTCGCCGGCGCCATGGGCGGCAAGCAGGTGGCGGTGGTGGTCCCCACCACCCTGCTCGCGCGCCAGCATTTTCGTACGTTCGCGGAGCGATTCAAGGGGCTGCCGGTGCAGGTGGCTCAGCTGTCGCGCTTCGTTTCCGCGGCCGACATGAAGCAGAACCGTGCCGGCCTCGCCGCCGGCACCGTCGACATCGTCGTCGGCACCCATGCGCTGCTCGCCAAGAATGTGGCGTTCAAGGATCTCGGCCTCATCATCGTCGACGAGGAGCAGCATTTCGGCGTGGTCCACAAGGAGCGCCTCAAGGCGCTCCAGGCCGATGTGCACGTGCTGACCCTGTCGGCGACGCCGATCCCGCGCACGCTCCAGCTCGCCATGACCGGAGTGCGCGAACTCTCGATCATCGCGACACCGCCGGTGGACCGCCTCGCGGTGCGCACCTTCGTGATCCCGTTCGACGCGCTGATGATCCGCGAGGCCCTGCTGCGCGAGCGCTATCGCGGCGGCCAGTCCTTCTACGTGGTGCCGCGGATCGAGGATCTGGCGGAGGTGAAGCGCTTCCTCGATACCGAGATGCCGGAGACCAAAGTGGCGGTGGCCCATGGCCAGATGGCGGCGGGCCAGCTCGAGGACGTCATGACCGCCTTCTACGAGGGCAAGTTCGACGTGCTGCTCTCCACCACCATCGTCGAATCTGGCCTCGACATCCCCACCGCCAACACCCTCATCGTGCACCGGGCCGACATGTTCGGCCTCGCCCAGCTCTACCAGCTGCGCGGCCGCGTCGGGCGCGCCAAGGCCCGCGCCTACGCCCTGTTCACGACGCCGGCCAACAAGCAGCTCACGGTGCAGGCGGAGAAGCGCCTCCAGGTGCTCCAGACCCTCGACACGCTGGGGGCCGGCTTCCAGCTCGCCTCCCACGATCTCGACATCCGCGGCGCCGGCAACCTGCTCGGCGACGCCCAGTCCGGCCATATCAAGGAGGTCGGCTACGAGCTCTACCAGCAGATGCTGGAGGACGCCGTCACGGCCCTGAAGGCCGGCATCGACGAGCCGGTGGAGGAAGCGTGGTCGCCCACCATCGCGCTCGGTGCCCCGGTCACGATCCCGGAGGATTACGTCGAGGACCTCACCGTTCGCCTCGGCCTGTATCGCCGGCTCTCGACCCTGGAGAACGATGCCGAGATGGAGAGCTTCGGCGCCGAGCTCATCGACCGGTTCGGCCCGCTGCCGCCGGAGGTGGAGCAGCTCCTCAAGATCGTCACGATCAAGATCCTGTGCCGCGACACCAACGTGGAGAAGGTCGAGGCCGGACCGAAGGGGGTCGTCGTCCATTTCCGCGACAAGTCGTTCGCCAATCCGCAGGGGCTCGTCGCCTTCGTCGGCGGTCAGGCCTCCTTCGCCAAGGTGCGCCCGGACATGAGCATCGTCTTCATCCGCGAGCTCGATTCCATCCCCGAGCGCCTGAAGATCACGACCTCGATCCTGCGCGAATTGTCCAAGATCGCCCGCGCCAAGAAGAAGGCGGCCTGAACGGCATCGCGCTCCTTCCCTGGAAGCCTCCGCTTCGCTCCGGGCGGTGGGGGAAGGAGCTGCGGCAACCGGGACGATCGATCCAGACCAAAGAAAAGGCGGGCACGATGGCCCGCCGTTGAAACGAATTCTTGCTCTCGATCAGCTGCTTACGCAAGCACGCTCACATCCGGGATCAGAGATCCGGCTCGTTCAGGACATAGGGTCCGATGCGGCTCTGCAGGTCGATCGCGGATCCGCTGCCACGCCCCGTCATGCCATCGACGACGATCACGGGGATGCCTGCATGCTGCATCTGCTCGCGCAGGCGCTCCGAGAGCATGGCATAGGCCGGGTCGAGCCGGGACGAGGTCTGAAGAAGGATGGCCGCGGGGCGGGCGATGACGGCAAGAACGTCGTCGGCGGCCTCGAGGGATGCGGTAACGCTCGCATAACCCAGCTCGGCGAGCTCGGCGGCGAGGGAGTGATCGATGGCGCGGTGACCATCATCGACGACCAGCACTTGTTGCAGCGCACTCATGACTGTCAGGGTTAGCCCATCGATCGTCCCTTGGGAAGGGACCCGTGCGATAACACACGCGAACGCGGTTGGTTCGCCGGCGATATGATGAAAGCGACCTTGACGCCGAGCGGATGAGCCGGAGGTGAATATCGGTGTCAGGCGATCGTCATTCTTCGTGCGAGACACAAGAAAACTTCGCCAAGCATTTGGATTTATGAAATAATTTCTCTTTGATTGGCCGTTGATCGATGCAGGTGAGGACGCGTCGGCACGGCATTTCCGCCGAGCTTCGAAAGAGGCGGATTTCGGACGAAATTTGGCCGTGGGGCGATCAGCGGCGCGTGATCTCGGTTGCTCGGCCGGCAAATATTTTCACCGCAAAGGGCGAGACGTTCCATCGATCCGCGGCTGTTTCCGGCGGATTGCCGCGTCGCAACGGGCTCGCCTTGCAGGCATGGCCGCGGAAGGCGAATCGCCCGTCCTCATCCCGGACGATGTCCATGAGGGTGGGAAACGGGCTCGACGGATGAGGGTCCGCGAGGAGGCGGGTGAGATCCCCGTCCGCCCGCGAGGCGGCGAGAAGCGCGGTCTCGTCGAAGGCCAGCACATCGACCACCCGTCTCGGGCCGCGGCCGGCATCCGGTGCGAGCAGTCGCGCGGGCAAGCGGCTCGGCAGCCGATGCGCGAGGGTGATCGAGTGGAGGCCGTCGGGGCAGCGGCTCGCGGCGAGATTCCGCTCCAGGGCGGCCGGCACGACGAGATGGGTCGGCACCGGCCGGGCCAGCGCCTCGGCGAGGCGAACGGCATCGAACGGTCCGAGCGTCTCCAGCCCGGCCCCCGCCACCAGGGCGGCACCGAGGCCGGTGACGAGGCCCCGCAGGTCGGCCGGGGCGAGGAGGCTCAGGATACGCTCGCCCGGCGCGATCCGGGCGGTGGCGAGGTGGACGGCGATGGCGGCGATCAGGGCGTCCGCGGGGCGATAGACCGGGCAGGCGGGATCGCCGGCGGCGAAGGTGACCAGTCCGGCACTCCCCGGCGCGAAAGGACCGCCGCGCCCGTCGAGGACCATCCCGTCGAGGCTGATGACGCCGTCGGGCACGTCCGGTCCGAAGGCCGCGAGGTAGCGCAGGCCGAAATAGCGGAATGCCGCCCGGCACAGACGCTCGGCCGGCAGCACGCCCGCGACGCGGGATTGGGTGAGGACGGCCTGGATGCCGGCGGCCTGGATGCCCGCGACGAGGGTGTCCTCGTCCCAGGCCAGGGGGAGAA
Source organism: Methylobacterium marchantiae (assembly GCF_042679825.1). Classification (NCBI taxonomy): domain Bacteria; kingdom Pseudomonadati; phylum Pseudomonadota; class Alphaproteobacteria; order Hyphomicrobiales; family Methylobacteriaceae; genus Methylobacterium; species Methylobacterium marchantiae. The sequence continues at coordinate 128,131 of NZ_JBHTND010000006.1, forward strand.
GGCAGGGAATGTGGCCCGCGGCCTCGATGGCGAGGTAGGAAAGCAGGGTCTCCGACCCGGCGGCGGCGATGAGGCCGACCCGGCTCGCCGGAGCGAGACGCCATTGCCTCAGGCCGTTGGCGAGGCGCGCCACGATCTCGGCCGCAGCCGCGTAGGTCCAGGTGATGGGCCTGCGCCCGGACCAGTCGGCCTTGTCGCTCGGATCGACGAAGGCGATACGGCCGGGATCGGCATGGGCGGTCGCGGCGAGCAGGGTGCAGAGGCCGGGCAGGACGGCCTCGGGCACGGCGGCGGGCGCGGGAGCCACAATGGCGACGGGCACGGCGTCGCGAAAGGATATGGTCGCTGGCTGCGCCGACACGTCCGCCTCAACTCCCCGCGCGCATCGACCGCTCGCGCGCATCGGCACCTCCGGTCATGAACAATCAGGGTTAAGCCTTGCTTAAGCGGCCGCGTCCCGCGGAGAGGATTCACGGAGGCGCCGCGGCCTCGTGGACGGGAGAGGTGTCATGTCTTCGCCGCATTCCGCACGGAATCAGGCCGCCCGGTCGTTCGAGCGGGTTCGAGGCGCTGAACGCCCCGTCCGATGCGTTCGCCAGCCCAGATCGGCCGTCGAAGGTTCAGGAGCGGGTGATTTGCGCGCGCCGAGGGCTTGACCGGACGGACCAGGGCGGCGAGGGCTCGGCCGAACGCCGTCCGCGGGTTTCGATCCGCACAATCGAGTTCAGGAAACGTCCTGCGGAGCTTGAGAGCCGCAGCACCCATTCGTCATTGCGATATCCAAGGGGTCAGAGCTGATGTTCTTTGCCAACCGTCCTGCGCGCCCGATGCGCGCCGCCGCGATCCTCGCCCTGGCCGGCATGATGGGCAATGCGGGCTTGGCGGCACCGGCCCTCGCCCAGGCTCCGAAGGGCAAGGCCCCCGCTCCGGCGGCTCCTGCCCCGGCCGCACCGGCGAGCCCGACTCCGGCCGCCCAGCAGCCGGCCGGTCCTCAGATCGTCAACGTGAAGTCCGAGCCGTCGCAGGCCGACTGGACCAAGGTCTGCGGCAAGGACCAGAACAGCGCCACCGACGTCTGCTACACCACCCGCGACTTCGTCTCCGACCAGGGCCAGCCGGTCCTCGCCGTGGCGGTCTACGACATGAAGAACGCCCAGCAGAGCGTGCGCGTGGTGCGCTACCTGCTGCCGCTGGGCCTGCTCCTCGGCCCGGGCATCCGCTTCACCGTCGACGGACAGCAGGCGACGCCGGGCAAGTTCGCCGTCTGCTTCCCCAACGGCTGCTTCGCCGAGGCCGGCAATGTCGGTGCCGATCTCGTCAACGCGCTCAAGAAGGGCACCACCCTCAACATCAGCGTCCAGAACCAGGCCCAGCGCGAGGTGACCTTCGCCGTGCCGCTGGCCGGCTTCGGCAAGGCCTTCGACGGCCCGGCCGTGGATCCGAAGGTGCTGGAAGAGCAGCAGAAGAAGCTCCAGGCCGAGCTCGAGAAGCGCAGCGAGGACATGCGCAAGAACCTCGAGAAGCAGAACGCCGCCGGCGGCGCAGCAGCTCCGGCCGCCGGAGCCGCTCCGAAGCCCTGATACCGGGCTTCTGACACGATCGAGGGCAAGGAAAAGGCCGGGCATGATGCCCGGCCTTTTTCATGACCGCGTCCGAGGACGAGACTTTCGCATCACCCGATCCGCGCCCGGATCAGTTCGCGTGCGCGCTCCGGAGACGATAGGCGCCGTCCTCGTCCAGGTCGAAGACGTCGGGAATCCCGGCATGGCGCAGGGCCTCGCCGGACGTGTCGGGAACGAGGTTCTGCTCGGAGACGTAGGCCACGTACTCGCTCTCCGCGTTCTCGGCGAGAAGGTGGTAGAACGGCTGGTCCTTGCGCGGGCGGACCTCCTCGGGGATCGCCAGCCACCATTCCTCCGTATTGTCGAAGACCGGGTCGACATCGAAAACGACGCCGCGGAACGGATAGACCCGGTGGCGCACCACGGCGCCCAGGCCGAACTTGGCGATCCGCATCTCTGCGGGCTGCAATTTGGATTCGGTCGCAAACAGATCGGTCATGGCATCAAAATAAGATGCATCGAGCAGGTTGTCATCGGCGGCGTTGCGACGCCGATGACGACGGATCGATGCCACGCGATCGGAGCGACGGTCTCCGATCGCGGGCCGCGCCTCATTTCAGGCCGTAGGTCTTGGCGAGTTCAGGGTCTTTCTCGGCCACCAGCCTGGCGAGGTCGACGATGACCTTGGCCTGCTTCCAGGTGGCGTCGTCCTGCATCTTGCCGTCGAGCATCACCGCGCCGGTCCCGTCGGGCATCGCCTCGACGATCCGCACCGCGAAGGCGACTTCCGCCGGATCGGGGGCGAAGACGCGCTTGGCGATGGCGACCTGATTCGGGTGCAGGGTCCAGGCGCCGGCGCAGCCCATCAGGAAGGCGTTGCGGAATTGGGCCTCGCAGGCCTCTCCGTCCGAGAAATCGCCGAACGGGCCATAGAAGGCCTTGAGGCCGTTGGCCATGCAGGCATCGACCATCTTCGCGATGGTGTAGTGCCAGAGGTCCTGCTGGGCGGAGGCGCGGGCGGCGCCGTCGCTCGTCGGGTCGGCGATGACGCGGTAATCCGGGTGGCCGCCGCCGACGCGGGTGGTCTTCATGCCGCGCGAGGCCGCGAGATCGGCCGGGCCGAGGCTCATGCCGTGCATGCGGGGCGAGGCGGAGGCGATGGCATCGACATTGGCGACGCCCTCGGCGGTCTCGAGGATCGCGTGGACGAGGATCGGCTTGGAGACGCCGTGCTTCGCCTCGAGCTGCGCCAGCAGCTGATCGATGTAGTGGATGTCCCACGGACCCTCGACCTTGGGCACCATCACCACGTCGAGCTTGTCGCCGACCTGGGACACGATCTCGAACAGGTCGTCGAGAATCCAGGGCGAGTTGAGCGCGTTGATGCGGGTCCACAGGCCGGTGCCGGACGCGGCAAAATCGGTGGCCTGCGCCATGGCGACGAAGCCCTTGCGGGCGGCCTCCTTCTGGTCGACGGGCACGGCGTCCTCGAGGTTGCCGAGCACCACGTCCACGGTGGCGGCGAGTTCCGGCACGCGGGCGCGGACCTTGTCGTTGTGCGGCGGCACGAAGTGGATCATCCGCTCGAGCTTCACCGGAAGCTCGCGGAACGGGGCCGGCGCGCCGGTGGCGAGGGGTTGGAAGAAGCGACGCGGTAATTTCATCGGGTCTCGGGCTCCGGCTCTCGTGGCGTGCGGGATTATCCGCTGAAGCGGGTAGTCAAGGTTACCGGTCGCGTAAAGCGCGGTTTCGCAGAAGACCACTTCCCCAACCGCGTGCGCTGGCGCATGTTGGTGGACCTCATGGGGAATGCAGGGAGGAACCCGGCAAAAGCCGTCGGGTTCTCGCAGTAGAGGCGGGCGTTTCGAGAACTACCAAGGACACGTGCCATGTCCGGATCATCCACCCGACACGGGCTCCTGTACGCCGCCGGCATGATCGCCATGCTCGGAATCACCGTGCCGGGCGAGGCCGCTCCCTCCTCGGCAGCTCATGCGAGCGCCCCCCCGAAATCCAGCCCGGTCAAGGCACCCGCGGGAAAACCCTCCGAGCGCACGCCCTTCACGGCCGGCGATGCGGCCGAGGCCCGCCCCGACGGGCTCAAGGGCCATCTCCGGATCGCGGCGGACGACACCAAGGCGTTCCAGGCCCTCATCGACGATGCGAGCGCCGCGTCCGGCCCATGGCTGGTCCTGTCCGGCGGCGGCGAGAACGGCGCCTTCGCCGCCGGCCTCCTGAACGGCTGGTCGAAGGCCGGCAACCGGCCCGATTTCGGAATCATCACCGGCGTCAGCACGGGGGCGATGATCGCGCCCTTCGCTTTCCTCGGCTCCGGCGCGGATGCGACGCTGGCGCGGGCCTATACCGAGATCTCCGCCGCCGACGTGTTCGAGTTCGGCGGCACCAACGAGGCCCTCACCGATACCTGGCCGCTCAAGCGCCGGATCGATCGGATGGTGACGGGACAGCTCCTCGCCGACATCGCCGCCGAGCATGCCAGGGGACGGCGCCTGCTGGTGGCGACCAATGCGGTGGACAGCGAGCGCCCGGTCCTGTGGGACATGGGCGCCATCGCCTCGCAGGGCGGCCCCAAAGCGCTAGACCTGTTCCGCTCGATCATCCTCGCCTCCTCGGCGGTGCCGGGCGTGTTCCCTCCCGTCATGATCGACGCGGTCGGCCCGGACGGAAAGCATTTCCAGGAGATGCATGCTGATGGCGGCACCACGGCGCCGTTCTACCTGGCGCCGGAAGCGGCGATCCTCGGCAAGGCCGATGTGAGGCTGCCGGCGAGCACGATCTATCTCGTCGTCAACAACACGGTGACGCCCGACTTCCAGATGGCCAGCCGCACGACCCTGAGCGTGCTCGGCCGCTCGATGTCCGCCGCGATCAAGGCCCAGACCCGCGCGGCGCTCGCCCTGACGAAGAGCTTCGCCGAGCGCAACGGCCTCGACCTCGACGTGGCGCAGATCGACGACCGTTTCACCCGCACCACCTCGGCGCCCTTCGACCAGGACTACATGAAGGCCCTGTTCGCCCATGGCGAGCGCCTCGGGCGCGACGGCACCGCCTTCGTCCGGGGGACGCCCGCCGCCTCGATCCCCACCGGCTCGGCGGGTGACCGCTTCGGATCGGCGGAGGCGCCCAGGAGCCTCGCCCGGCGCTGATCCTCACCGCATCAGGGCAAGCTCCTACCGCATCAGGGACGGTGCGCCGAGACGCGGCAGCACACCCTCGCGCATGACGATCCGGCGCAGCGGCCCGATCGTGGTCATGGCCAGCAGGCCGAGGCCGCGCAGGGCGTCCACGGGCAGGAGTGAGGTGAGCAGGCTGCGGTTGAGCGTGTCCACGGCGACCGTGCGCAGGCGGGCATCCAGTGAGCGAGACCGGGCGAAACCCGACAGCGCATGGCGCGAGCCCGGATCGCGACCGTCCGAGATTGCGGCCAGCACGCTGTCGCGCAAAGCCGCCGCATCGCGGAGGCCGAGATTGAGCCCCTGCGCGCCGATGGGCGGGAAGGCGTGCGCCGCCTCGCCGATGAGCGCCACCCGGGCCCCCACGGGAGAGGCGACGGAGAGGCCGCGCATGGGCACGAGCCCGCGCGGCCCGTCGATGCGGATGGCGCCGAGCATGGACTGGGCCTGGCCCTCGATGGCGCAAGCGAGATCGGCATCGGGGAGGTCGGCGAGGCGCCGTGCCGCTCCCGCGCCGGTGACCCAGACGAGACTCGAACGGTGCCCGCCGGGGAGCGGGACCAGGGTGAACGGCCCCTGTCGGGTATGGAACTCGGTGGAGACGTCCCGGTGCGGACGCTCGTGGGCCAAGAGCGTGGTGATGGCGGCCTGCGGGTAGGACCAGTCCTTCGTGGCGATGCCGGCCTGATCGCGCATGCGCGAGCGCGCGCCATCCGCGCCGACGACGAGGCGGGCGGAGACGGTGCCCTCCTCCAGGCCGATCCTGGCTTCGTCGGCATCCCGCTCGAGCCCCACCGCATCGCTCTCGAACAGGGTCAGGCCGGGGACCGACCGTGCCTGCGCGCGCAGAGATTCCACCAGGCGGGCGCTCTCCACGTTCCAGCCGAAGGCATCAAGGCCGATCTCGGTGGCGACGAACCGCGCCGGCGGCGGCCGGAACAGGCTGCCGGTGTCGTCGACGATATGGAGTTCGGCCAGGGGCGCGGCATGCGGCGCCACATCCGCCCAGGCCCCGAGCGCGCCGAGGAAGCGCACCGATCCGTCGAGGAGGGCGACCGTGCGCCCATCGGCGACGGGAGCGTGGCGGCCCACCAGGGCGGTGGCGATACCTTCGCGGGCGAGGGCCAGGGCGAGACCGAGCCCGGCGGCGCCTGCGCCGACGACGGCCACGTCGAAACGGGGAGAGGCCGAATCCATGCTTCGCTCCTCGGCAAGGTCCGCCTCGCCATACCAGTCAAAGCGGCGCCGACCGGACCGCTGACGTTTCAGATAGGTGCCGTCCGTCCCGGGTCACCTCGCTGTGGCATTGCCACGCTGCGGCTTCTAAGCAGGTTTCGCAAAAGTGGTCACCGGTTTTGCGAAACCTGCGACACTCCAAAGGCCTGAGCGAGGTGAAGCGTTGGCTTGCCAATGCGAACCCGCTTAGCATCGGCTGCGCGCCCCGACAGGGGCCGAGTGCCCGGAAGTTGCCCATCATGAGAGCGTCGTCATGAGCCTCGCCATCGCGCTGCTGGCGCTCGGATTCCTGATGCTCGTCGCCTATCGCGGCTTCAGCGTCATCCTGTTCGCCCCGGTGGCGGCGCTCCTCGCCGTTCTGCTCACCGATCCCTCCGCCGTGCTGCCGGTCTTTTCCGGCCTGTTCATGGAGAAGATGGTCGGCTTCGTGAAGCTGTACCTGCCGGTCTTCCTGCTCGGCGCGGTTTTCGGCAAGGTCATCGAACTGTCAGGTTTTTCGCGGTCGATCGTCACGGCGGTCATCGATCTCGTGGGCGCGCGCCGGGCCGTGCTCTCCATCGTGCTGGTGTGCAACCTGCTCACCTATGGCGGCGTCTCGCTTTTCGTCGTGGTGTTCGCGGTCTATCCCTTCGCGGCGGAAGCCTTCCGGCTGAGCGACATCCCCAAGCGCCTCATCCCCGGCACCATCGCGCTCGGCGCCTTCTCCTACACGATGGACGCGTTGCCCGGCACGCCGCAGATCCAGAACATCATCCCCACCACCTTCTTCGGCACCAATACCTGGGCCGCCCCCTGGCTCGGGCTGATCGGCGCCGCCTTCATCCTCGTCGTCGGCGTGACCTATCTCGACCGCCGCATCGCCGCGGCCAAGGCCAGGGGCGAAGGCTACGGCAGCGGCCACAGCAACGAGCCGGCCCCCGTCGCCGAGGAGTCCCTGGCCCATCCCCTGGTGGCGCTGCTGCCGCTCCTCGTGGTCGGGATCGCGAACCTCGCCTTCACCGCGCTCATCCCGCACCTCTACGGGGCGAAGACCGAGACCATGCTGGCGGGCCTCGACAAGCCGATCGTCACCACCCTCTCCTCCGTCACCGCGATCTGGGCGGTGGAGCTGGCTCTGCTCGCCGGCATCCTCATGGTCTTCGTCTTCGCCTGGAGGCCGGTCTCGAAGAGCTTCGCCGAGGGCAGCCGCGCGGCGGTGGCGGGCTCGCTGCTGGCGGCCATGAACACGGCCTCCGAGTACGGGTTCGGCGCCGTCATCGCGGCCCTGCCGGGATTCATCGTCATCCGCGAGGCGCTCTCCGCCATCCCCGACCCGCTGGTGAACGAGGCGGTGACCGTGACGGCTCTGGCGGGCATCACCGGCTCAGCCTCCGGGGGGCTCAGCATCGCGCTCGCCGCCATGTCCTCCACCTTCATCGCGGCGGCGCAGGCGGCCGATATCCCCATGGAGGTGCTGCACCGGGTGGCCGCCATGGCGAGCGGCGGCATGGATACGCTGCCCCATAACGGCGCCGTCATCACCCTGCTCTCGGTGACCGGCCTCACCCACCGCCAGGCCTATGCCGACATCTTCGCGATCACCGTGCTCAAGACGAGCGCGGTGTTTCTCGTGATCGGGGTCTACTACCTGACCGGGCTTGTGTGAGGCGCGGCCAGCGGCGTCCTGGTCTCAGGAATGCTGGATTTTCCCCTCTGGGAGGCGATCAATGCCGGGACATCAGACATAATAGGAGCCCTCCGATGGATCGTCGAACCTTCCTGACGCTCATCGCCGCCGGTGCCGCGATCCCCCTCGTGCGGGACGCGGCCATGGCGGCTGCTCCGGCAGCCCCTTCACCATCCCCTCCGGTGGCGCGCAACGTGGTCCTCGTGCACGGGCTGTTCGCCGACGGGTTGTGCTGGTCCGAGGTCATCGCGCGGCTGCAGGCGGCAGGTCTCACGGTCACCTCCGTGCAGAACCCGCTGACCAGTCTCGACGAGGCGGTGGCCTCGGTGCGGCGGGTGCTGGCGCAGCAGGACGGCCCGACGGTGCTCGTCGGCCATTCCTTCGCCGGCATGATCGTCAGCGAAGCCGGCATCGACCCGAGAGTGACCGCCCTCGTCTACGTGGCGGCACGGGCGCCGGCATCGTCTTCGACGGCGAGTACGGGCGCCTCGGCGAGGCGGCCTTCCTGCGCGACTTCGCCGGCGACCTCCCCGAGGCGAAGGCGAAGGTGCTCTACGCCGTGCAGCAGCCCTTCGCGAAAGCACTGCTCGCCGGCAGGACAACCCAGGCGGCCTGGGGGTCGAAGCCGAGCTTCTACGCCGTCTCCACCGAAGACCGGACGATCGATCCCGATCTCGAACGCTTCATGGCGAAGCGAATGGGCGCTACGACGATCGAGGTGAAGGCGAGCCACCTGTCGCTGATCTCCCAGCCCGACATCATCGCGCGACTCATCCTGGACGCCGCCGGACGGCCCTGAGCGGCGGTTGAGGGCAGGACAGGGGCGGGCTCGCACGCGCCGTTTGCCGGACGCCGAGACCTGCCCTATCGTTCCACCCGGCGACGCGGAATGATCGCCGGGACAGGAGAGGTCGCCATGGCATTCTTCATCGGGATCGCAGGACCCTGGCTCGTTCTCGCGATCCTCGATCTTCTGGCGATCCGGCGCGATCGGGACCTGTCCCGCATCCCGTGAGACATTACCCCCAGGTGTCGTCCTCATCCTCGACGATCCGCAGGGTGAGCTGCGTGAACGGCCTGATCTCCCAGGTCGGGCCGGCATTGAACATCATCACCACACGGCGGCGGGCCAGCACCTGGAAGGCGGGGAGGTGGGGTTCCGGCTGGAACACGAGCCCCGCCGTGACGGACGGGTCGTAATCGGCGGGCCTGATCCAGACGATCTCTTCCATGAGCCGCTTTTCGTCATTCTCCAGGCGAATGCCCGAAGGACGGCACTGCCACGCTTCCTAAGCACAAATCGGGCGCGGATGTGCGACAGCCCGTGCGCACGATTCATTCCGAGGACGAATCACGTCTTCGATTGTAACCCGACGAGGCGGTCTGATCGGGACAAAGTGTACCCGGCCGCCCGTGATCGCCTGCGGGCGTGCATGAGAGTGGCGTGCACGAGAGACATGCCGGCATCCCATGTACAGGATCGCCGGAGCCGGGCTTGCTCCTCGCCGGAGGCGGCTTATGTCGCGTCCATCGAACAGGCGAGGAGTGACGACGATGCCCAAGGCGATCCGGGTCTACGAATACGGCGAGCCCGAGGTGATGCGCTACGAGGAGGTGGCGCTCGGCGAGCCCGGGCCCGACCAGATCCGCGTCCGCCAGACGGCGATCGGCGTCAACTTCATCGACATCTACTTCCGCTCGGGCGCCTACAAGGCGCCGCAGCTGCCCTTCACCCCCGGTAACGAGGGCGCCGGGGAAGTCACCGCCATCGGCGAGGGCGTCACCGGCTTCCGGGTCGGCGAGCGCGTGGCCTACGGCTCGGCCGCCGGCACCTATGCCGAGGAGGTGGTCATCAACGCGAGCGCCGCCGTGCATCTCGCCGACGGGGTGGAGGATGCCACCGCGGCGGCCATGATGCTGAAGGGCCTCACCGCCGAGTACCTGCTGCACCGGACCTGTGCGGTGAAGCCGGGCGACACGATCCTGTTCCATGCCGCCGCCGGCGGCGTCGGTCTCATCGCCTGCCAATGGGCCAAGCAGATCGGCGCCACCGTCATCGGCACGGTGGGATCGGCCGAGAAGGCCGAGCTCGCCAAGGCCAATGGCTGCGACCACGTCATCCTCTACCGCGACGAGGATTTCGCCGCGCGGGTGAAGGAGATCACCGGCGGCCGGGGCGTGCGCGTCGTCTATGACGGCGTCGGAAAGGACACCTTCCCCGCCTCCCTCGACTGCATCAGCCCCCTCGGCATGTTCGTGAGCTTCGGCTCCGCCTCCGGCCCCGTGGAGAACTTCAACATCGCGCTGCTCGGCCAGAAAGGCTCGCTCTTCGCCACGAGGCCCTCGCTCTTCGCCCATGCCGGGACGCGGTCGACCCTCGATTCCATGGCCGAGAACCTGTTCGGGGTGGTGGCGAGCGGCGCGGTGAAGATCCCCGTCCATGCCAAGGCCAGGCTCGCCGATGCGGTACAGGTGCATAAGGACCTCGCCGGACGCCAGACCACCGGTGCCACCGTCATGATCCCGTGATCCCGGGATACGGTGATCCCAGGCTACGGTGATCCTTGGATCACATGACGACAGGAAGACGAGGACGATGATCCCAGGTGAGCGCGACCTTCTCCTCGTGGTCGACGTCCAGAACGACTTCCTGCCCGGCGGTGCGCTCGCGGTGCCGGACGGCCATGCGGTGATCGACCCGATCAACCGCCTCGCCGCCCGGTTCCCGCACGTGGTCCTGACCCAGGACTGGCATCCGGCCGGCCACATCTCCTTCGCCTCCAGCCATGAGGGAAAGGCGCCCTTCGAGAGCGTGGAGCTCGATTACGGCCGCCAGGTCCTCTGGCCGGACCATTGCGTCCAGGGCTCGCACGGTGCGCGGCTCTCGGCCGGGCTTCACGCCGACTGGGCCGAGTTGGTGATGCGCAAGGGCTATCATGCCCATACCGACAGCTATTCGGCCTTCCTGGAAGCCGACCGGAATACGCGAACGGGGCTCGACGGCTACCTGCGCGAGCGCGGCTTCGCGCATCTCCATCTCGTGGGCCTCGCCACCGATTACTGCGTGCTGTGGACGGCCCTCGACGCTCGCGAGGCGGGCTTCGCCGTGACCGTCATCGAGGATGCCGTGCGGGGCATCGATCTCGACGGGTCGGTGGAGCGGGCCTGGGCGACCATGCGGGAGAACGGGATCGGGCGGACGGTCAGCGGCGAGATCGGCTGACCCGCTCAGGCCCGGCTAACGGGAACCAGCCCGCATCTCACACCGCACTGCCGTAGAGATCGTACGCATCGGCGCGCTCGATCTTCACGGTGACGATGTCGCCGACCCGGAGCGGCCGGCGCGAGGTGACGTGGACGTTGCCGTCGATCTCGGGCGCGTCGTATTTCGAGCGGCCCTTGGCGACGGTGCCGTTGGCCTCGTCGATGATGACGGGCAGTCGCTTGCCCACGCGCGCCTTCTGCAGGCGGATCGAGACGCCCTGCTGCGCCTCCATGAAGCGGCGCTTGCGCTCGGCCTTGACCTCCGGCGGGACGAGGTCGCCGAGGCCGTTGGCCACCGCACCGCCCACGGGCTCGTATTCGAAACAGCCGACGCGCTCGAGCTTGGCTTGCCCGATCCAGGTCAGCAGCTCTTCGAACTCAGCCTCGGTCTCGCCGGGGAAGCCGACGATGAAGGTCGAGCGGATGGCGAGATCCGGGCAGATCTCGCGCCAGCGCCGGATGCGCTCCAGCTGCTTCTCCTGATTGCCCGGCCGGCGCATGCGCTTGAGCACGGACGGGCTGGCGTGCTGCAGCGGCATGTCGAGATAGGGCAGGATCTTGCCCTCGGCCATCAGCGGGATGACCTCGTCCACGTGCGGGTAGGGGTAGACGTAGTGCATCCGCACCCAGGCGCCGAGCTCGCCGAGTTCGGCGGAGAGGTCGTAGAACTTCGCCCGCACCTCGCGATCGCGCCAGGGGCTCGTGGCGTAGCGGATGTCGACGCCGTAGGCGCTGGTATCCTGCGAGACGACGAGCAGTTCCTTGACGCCTGCCTTGACCAGCTTCTCGGCCTCGCGCAACACGTCGCCGGCCGGCCGGCTGACGAGGTCGCCGCGCAACGACGGGATGATGCAGAAGGTGCAGCGGTTGTTGCAGCCCTCGGAAATCTTCAGATAGGCGTAGTGGCGCGGGGTGAGCTTCACCCCCTGCGGCGGCACCAGATCGAGGAACGGGTCGTGGGCCGGCGGCACCGCCTCGTGGACCGCCGCCACCACCGATTCGTAGGCCTGCGGTCCGGTGACGGCGAGGAGGTTCGGGTATTTCTCGCGGATCTCGTCGGGCTGGGCGCCCATGCAGCCGGTGACGATGACCCGGCCGTTCTCGGCCATGGCCTCGCCGATGGCGGAGAGCGACTCGGCCTTGGCCGAATCGAGGAAGCCGCAGGTGTTGACGATGACCACATCCGCCCCGTCGTGCCGGCGGGCGAGCTCGTAGCCCTCCGCGCGCAGATGCGTGAGGATGCGCTCGGAATCCACCAGCGCCTTGGGGCAGCCCAGCGAGACGAACGAGATCTTGGGCGCGATCTTGGGCGCGGCTTTCGCCGGGGGCAGTACGGAGACGGGTAAGGTCATGGTCGCTCGTCGGTCGCGGTCGAGGACAGGCTCGACCGGCCGTGAATCGCTGGGCGAGGGTGCCGGGTTGCGGTGTCCCTATACGCCGATCCGCCTGCGGTTGCGAGGGCAGGGGTTCGACGGCCCATTCCGGCAGCCGTCCCGGCCCATGCGCGGCACATGGCTTCCGTCGGGCCGCGCCCCGTGCCACCTGTGGCGTCGTCGTCAGGAAACCATGCCGCAGGAGGGGCCCGTGTCCCCGCCGGCGCGAAGCCCTTAAGTCCGACCGCATCATGTGGACCCGCGAGATCCCCTTCATCGATCCGGTCGCGGCGGCCGAGGCGCTCTCGTCCCTGCCGGGGCTGGCCTTCCTCGACAGCGCCATGCGCCACGAGACCCTGGGGCGCGTCTCGATCGTAGCCGCCGATCCGTTCGGGCGGTTCCGGTACATGCAAGGCCGCGCGACGCTCGACGGACGCCCCCTCGAAGGGTCCGGGCTGGAGGCCCTGCGGGCCTGCCTCGCGCCCTACAGGGTGACGGAGGAGGACGGGATCGGCTTTCCCGGCGGGGCCATCGGCTACTTCGCCTACGATCTCGGCGCCCGTCTGGAGCGGGTGACGCCGCCGTCCCGCCGGGCGGGCCTCACCGACGACATCGCCTTCAACCTCTACGACACGGTCCTGAGGATCGACCATGACAGCCGGACCTGCCGCCTGATCGCCACAGGCTTTCCGGAGACGGACAAATCCGCCCGGGCGGAGAGGGCGCGGACGCGGCTCGCCCAGTTCGCGGACCTCTTCGAGTCCGGGGAACGATCCCCGCAGCGCAAGGGCAATGCCGCGTTGTCCTGGCGCTCCAACTTCACCAGGGCCTCCTACGAGGCGGCGGTGGAGACGGTCCGCGACTACATCCGGGCCGGAGACATCTACCAGGCCAATATCGCCCAGCGCTTCGAGGCGGCTTTGCCGCCGGATTTCGACGCCTTCTCGCTCTACCACCACCTGCGCGAGACCAATCCCGCCACCTTCGGCGCCTATCTCGCCTTCGACGGTCTCACCATCGCGTCGAGCAGCCCGGAGCGCTTCATGAAGCTGCAGGGCAGGGCGGTGGAGACGCGGCCGATCAAGGGCACCGTGCGCCGGGTCGAGGATCCCGACGAGGACCGGGCGCTCGGCGAAGCGCTCCAGGCCAACGTCAAGGAGCGGGCCGAGAACATCATGATCGTCGACCTCCTGCGCAACGACCTCTCGCGCATCTGCGAGCCGCACAGCGTCAAGGTGCCGGTCCTGTGCGGGCTCGAATCCTACGCCTCGGTCCACCACCTCGTCTCCGTGGTGACCGGAACTCTGCGCCAGGGCCATGACGCCATCGACCTGATCGCCGCCACCTTCCCGGGCGGTTCGATCACCGGCGCGCCCAAGCTGCGCGCCATGGACATCATCACCGAGATCGAGGGCGACGCGCGCGAGCTCTATTGCGGCGCCATCGGCGCCATCGGCTTCGACGGGTCGCTGGACACCTCCATCGCCATCCGCACCGTGTTCATGGACGGGACCCGCGCCGTGCTCCAGGCCGGGGGAGGGGTGACGCTCCTCTCCGATCCGGCCGCCGAATACGAGGAGACCCTGACCAAGGCGGCGCGGGTCTTCGCCGCCTTCGAGCCGGACCGGGACGCGGCGACGAGCGAGGCGCCATGATCCTCGTCGTCGACAATTACGATTCCTTCGTCTTCAACGTGGTGCGCTACGTGGAAGAACTCGGCCAGGAGGTCAGAATCCTGCGCAACGACGCCGTCGACGTCGCCGGCATCCGTGCGCTGGCGCCCGATGCGCTGATCCTCTCGCCCGGCCCCTGCACCCCCAACGAGGCGGGCGTGACCCTGCCGGCGATCGAGGCCCTGTCGGGCGAGATCCCGATCCTCGGCGTCTGCCTCGGCCACCAGGCCATCGGCGCGGCCTTCGGCGGCAGGGTCGAACGGGCGGCGCGCCCGCTCCACGGCCAGGCCACCGCGATCCGCCACGACGGTACGGGCCTGTTCGAGGGCCTGCCCGACCCGATGCAGGTGGGGCGCTACCATTCCCTCATCGTCACGCCGCGTCCCGGCATGGAGGAGCATCTCGCCATCGACGCGCTCTCGGGGGAGGGCGAGGTGATGGCCCTGTCGCACCGGCACCATCCGACCATGGGCGTGCAGTTCCACCCGGAATCGGTGCTCACCGAGAACGGCCACGCGGTGTTCGGCAATTTCCTCGACCTGGCACGCCGGTGGCGGGAGAGGCGCGATGCTGTGGTTTGACGGCGCCCTGCACGAGGGCACGCGGCACGGTTTCGACCTCGCCGATCGCGGCCTCACCCTCGGTGACGGCATCTTCGACACGGCTCTCTGCCTCGGCGGTCGCATCGCCTTCAGCGAGGACCATCTCGCCCGGCTCGTCGCCTCGGCCGAAGCTCTGGGCTTTGCCATCGACCGGCAGACCATGGAGGCCGGGCTGGAAAAAATCGCCACCGCCATCGGTGACGGCGTGATCCGCACCACGGTCACCCGCGGCTCCGGTCCGCGCGGCCTCGCGCCGCCGGAACCGGCGAGCCCGGTCTGGTGGATCAATGCCACGCCACGCCGGGCGGGATCGGGATTCGCGCCGGTCTCGCTCCATCCGACGGCGATCCGCCGCAACGAGACCTCGCCTGGTGCGAGGATCAAGACGCTCGGCTATCTCGACGCGGTGCTCGCCGCGCGTGAGGCGAGGGCGCAGGGCTTCGACGAGGCCCTGTTCCTGAACATGCGAGGGCGCATCGCCTGCGCCGGGACCGGCAACCTCTTCGCGATCATCGAGGGCCGCCTCGTGACCCCGCCCCTCTCGGACGGCGTGCTGTCCGGCATCGTCCGGGCGCGCATCCTCGGCCTGGCGGACGCCCTCGGCATCGGGGCCGAGGAACGCTCCCTCGATCTCGACGAAGTTCTGGGCGCCGAGGCGGTCTTCATGACCAATTCCCTGCGCGGCCTCTCGCCGGTGACCGCCATCGGCACCACGACGTTCGCCGGCCCGCACGCGATCGTCGCCGCGTTGAGCCGAGCGCTGCGCGCGCTCATCGCCGCGGAATGCGGCGTCCCGCCGGACCTGCCGTGAGGCCGGACATCATCACGCCGGAGCCGCCTGCGCAAAGCCGCCTGCTCTCGCGGCTCGGCCTCGTCGCCCTCTACGGCGTCGTCGGGATCGTCCATCTCGTCGCCACCGACCAATTCCTGCCGATCATGCCGGATTGGGTGCCGTGGCCGCGTCAGGTCGTCATCCTGACGGGGTTCTACGAACTCGCCTGCGTGGCGGGATTGCTGTTCGCGCGTAGCCGCAGAGCAGCAGGCTACGCGCTGGCGGCCTACGCGATCTGCGTGTTTCCGGCCAACATCAAGCACGCAGTCGAGGGCATCTCCGTACCCGGCCTGCCCGAGAGCTGGTGGTATCACGGGCCTCGTCTCGCATTGCAGCCGGTCCTCGTCTGGTGGGCGCTCCATGCGACGCATGTCGTCGATTGGCCGTTTCGGAAGACGCGAAGGGGAGGGCGCGGCGGCATCTGACAGTCGGGGCGTCGGGTGGGTGAGCGAGATCAGCCCTCAGAGCGCTTCACCCGCTGCCAGGCCGCCTCCATCGCGGGGAGGTCGGCCTCGGCGAGGCTTCCTCCATCCTCCCCGATCAAGGCCGCCATGGCGTGGAAGCGGCTTTCGAACTTGATATTCCCTTTTTTCAAAGAATATTCCGGATCTATTCCGGCATGGCGGGCGAGATTGACCACGGCGAAGAGCAGGTCTCCGATCTCCTCGGCGAGGTGGTCGTTGTCGTCGTGCCGGAGCGCGTCGGCCACTTCGTCGACCTCTTCGCGTATCTTGGCGATCACCGATTCCGCATCCGGCCAGTCGAAGCCGTGCCGCGCCGCGTTGCGGCTGATCTTCTCGGCCCGGGTGAGGGCGGGCAGGGTCTTGGCGACGGAGCCCAACAGGTCGGTCCCTCCCCCATCGGATCGCTCGGCGGCTTTCGACGCGGTCCAGCTGGCATCGAGCTCCGCGAGGCTCAGGCGGTCGGGCCCGTCGGGAAGCAGTGACCCATCCGCCGTGAAGACATGCGGATGCCGGCGGATCAGCTTCGCGCAGATCGCCCGGACCACGTCGTCGAAGGCGAAGCTGCCGGCTTCCCGGGCGACCTGTGCCTGGAACACCACCTGGAGCAGGAGATCGCCGAGCTCTCCCTTGAGCTCGGCGAGGTCGCCGCGCTCGATGGCGTCGACCACCTCGTAGGCTTCCTCCAGCGTGTAGGGCGCGAGGCTTTCCAGGGTCTGGGCCTGGTCCCAGGCGCAGCCTCGCTCGGGGTCGCGCAGGGCCGCCATCAGGCGGAGGAGGGTGTCGATGGGCGGTTCGGATGTCACGTGTTCACCAGTCTCGGGCGCACCAGTCTCGGGCGCAGGGATTCGATACGGAGGGCCTCGATACGAAGGGGTAGGGCAAGCCGTCCTCCGACCTCAAGGTCCCGGTGAACGAGCATGGCCTGTGCCGAACCTGTTGAGGAGCTGAGGAGAAATTCTATTAATTCCCAAAAATCGATCGAAATCCCGTGTCGTCCGCTAAAGCGAACGTGCCGGAACCCAGTAGGAAAGATATCAGTAACGTCTTTTTAGAGAGTCAGTTCAGCAAGTTATATGGGAGGGCGAATTCCCTTTTCATGATCGGGGTTTAGGCTGTGTTCGCGCATCGAACTCTGCGTGCCGGCGTATGAAACTCTGCGTGAGTCCGTAGCCGATTCTGCGCAGGATCCCGTCCCGACCGTATGGAATTCTGCGTCGATCCGTATGGAATTCTGCGGGAGAACGCTGCATGCCGGTGAAGTATGGGGACAGGTCGGAACGAGGCCCCGTATCGAACTCTGCGCGAGCCCGGTGGCCATGCCCGGACGAGCCATTGCGGCACCCGTCGATCGAGGGGCACGGCTTTGCGTGGATTCTCGGGATAAGCTCCGGGCCGGACGACTCCTGGCGCTCGAATCATGCGATGGCGGAGATCGGACTGTGAAGATTGCCGGTATCGATGACGTCCATGGGGATCGAGGAGAAGCTCGCCCAGATCCGTGACCCGGACCTCCTCGAGGAGGTCGAGGCCGGCCGCGGCAGCTTCCTGTTCGCAAGCATCGTCGAGCACATTCTTCATCGACAGCGCGCCCGCGATGCCGAGATCGCTGACCTGCGCCAGGCCGCCGACAAACGCGGCGCCATGCCCCGCGATCGGCGCCGGCGCGACATGGTCCGTGAGGTCATCGAGAACGAACCGACCCTGCCGGAGAACCTTCAGCACATCCACAGCGTCCTGGCCCTTTGCGGCCTACCCTATCGCGATCCCGGCGATGCCCGCGAGTTCTTCCGGGAATACGGCCGCAATTCTCTCAGCCTGCTCGCCGGCCGCCTGAAGAACCCGGTCAATGGCGAGATGGAATTCCAGGGCCTGCCCTACGGGCCCAAGGCCCGCCTCGTCCTGCTGCATCTCTGCACCGAGGCGGTGCGCCAGCGCAGCCCCACCATCACGGTGGCCGACAGCCTGTCCGGTTTCATGAAGGAGATGGGATTCGCCGTCACCGGCGGCGAGCGCGGTACGATCCGGCAGTTCAAGGAACAGCTCAACCGGCTCGCCGCCTGTACCCTGCAGATCGGCCTCTGGGACGGCAGCGACAAGGCCAGCACCCTCAATGTGCCGCCGTTCCGCCAGCTCGACCTCTGGCTCGCGCACGGGGCCGGCGAGGGCCAGGTCTGGTCGAAGACCGTCCAGTTCCACCAGGATTTCTACGACAATCTGATCCAGCACGCCCTGCCGGTGGACATCCGGGCCGCCCGCGCCTTCGCCGGCTCGGCCCGCAAGCTCGATCTCCTGTTCTGGCTCGGTTACCGCCTGCGCGTTCTGCAACGGCCGTTGCGCCTCACCTGGGCCAACCTGCACAGCCAGTTCGGCGCCGACAATGCCAGCATCCGCAGCTTCCGGCAGGCCTTCAAGGCCGATCTCGCCCATATGCAGGAGGTCTTCCCGAAACTGCCCGTCTCCCTCGACGAGGCCGGGATGACGTTGCAGCCCGCCCAT
Organism: Methylobacterium marchantiae; assembly: GCF_042679825.1. NCBI lineage: Bacteria > Pseudomonadati > Pseudomonadota > Alphaproteobacteria > Hyphomicrobiales > Methylobacteriaceae > Methylobacterium > Methylobacterium marchantiae. The sequence goes on from NZ_JBHTND010000006.1 coordinate 146,493, forward strand.
CCGAGCGCCCTGCTGGTCCCACCCAGACTCGGCGGATCCAAGCCCGGCGCAGCGAAGCGGGCGCTGGCGAGCTGACTTCTGTTCCTATCGGTCGAATGGAATATTCCATTCTTTGGGTCGATCGGCTAGATATTCCGGAATGTGGAATATTCTAGGGATCGTCTCATGTTCCTGACGGAAGCCGAAGCCGAGCGGCGTCTCGCCGATCTCCATCGCGAACGGGCCCGGCTCGAACGGGCCATCGCGGATCTGGCGCTCTTCCTCGATATCGGTCGCCGGCATGTCGGCGGCGGATCGTCCGAGAGGCGTGACCCCTTGCGCGATCCTTTGCCCGAGCCGCGCGGATCGACGATCGAGGCTCGGTACGGCGATCCTGGATCGACAATGCCGCTGGAGGAATCCGGCACCGACCGATCGCTGGCGCGGCGCGAGGGCCGTCTCCTCATGGAAGCGGCGGCCGATATCCTCGGCGAGGCCGACCGCCCCCTCCACGCCGCCGAGATCCTGGACGGTCTGGCGCGGCGCGGTCTTTCCGTCCCGGGCATCGATCCGGTGGCCGCCCTCAACACCCGGCTGTGGAAGCGGTCGGGACCCGATGGCCCGTTCCAGCGCCTCGGCGACGCCGTCTACGCCCTGTCGTCCGGGCACGATTCCGACGAGTAGTGCCCGAAGAGGGGTGAGAGCGTCAGCCTCGCCCGGTGATCGCGGCGATGATCGTCTCGCGCTCCGCGCGGGAGGCGGCCAGTCTCAGGCGGGCGGCCGCCACCACCTCCGGCGGGGCGGTGTCCGGATGTCCCGCCGAGAAGGGCGGCGCCGGCGCGTATTCGAGGGCGAGCTGGATCGTCTCCGCCTCCATCCGGCCCGCCAGTTCCGCCACCGCCGCGAGGGCGAAATCAAGCCCCGCCGTGACGCCTCCGCCGGTGATGATCCGGCCGTCGCGCACGATGCGGGCATCGACGGGAATCGCCCCGAAGGCCGAGAGCAGGTCGAGGGCGCCCCAATGGGTCGTCGCTCGCTTGGCCTTCAGCAGGCCGGCCGCGCCGAGGACCAGCGCGCCGGTACAGACCGAGGTGACGAGGATCGGCCGCTCCGCCTGTGCCCGGATGAAATCGAGCACGACCGCGTTCGTCATCAAGGCGTTCACGCCGATCCCGCCCGGAACGCAGAGGAGGTCGAGGCCGGGGCAGCTCGCCAGATCCGTCGTCGGCGTCAGCGGCAACCCGGTGGAGCTGGTGACGGTCGCGCGGTCGAGCCCGACGAGGTGGACGCGGGCGCCCGGCAGCGAGGCGAAGACCTCGTAGGGCGCGGTGAGGTCGAGCTGCTGCACCCCCTCGAAGACGAGGAGGCCGATCTCGAAGCGGGTCTCGGTCTGCGGCATGGCATTCGTCTCCACGAGAGGTGCGACATCGATCGGGATTTTGGATCGGGGTTCGGGTCGCGACTGGACAGCGCCGAGGATAAGGGCACAGGCTCGCGGCCGACATGCCGCAAAACCCTCGCATCCTGCCAAAATCCCGGCTGCCGGATTCGACGCTTCCGGAATCGCCCCTCGACGTGGCGATCCTGGCCTATCCGGGCGTCCAGCTCCTCGATGTCGCCGGTCCGCTCCAGGTCTTCGCCACTGCCAACGATCTCTCCACCGATGCCGACCTGCCGCCTCCCTATCGCGTGCGGGTGGTCGCCGAGCGGGCTGGTCCCGTCGCCACCTCCTCGGGCCTGGTCCTGGCGGCCGAGGCTGCGATCGCGGACCCCGCGCCCATCGACACGCTGATCGTCGCCGGCGGGCGCGGGGTCCATGCCCAGCTCGACGATCCGGCTCTTCTGTCCTGGCTCGAAGGCCGGGCCGCCCGTTGCCGCCGCACCGCCTCGGTCTGCACCGGGGCCTTCCTCCTCGGAGCCGCGGGGCTCCTCGACGGGCGCCGCGTCGCCACCCACTGGACCCGCTGCGACGAGCTGCGTGCGCGCTACCCGAAGGCCCTGGTCGAGGCCGACCCGATCTTCATCAACGACGGCCCGCTCTGGACATCGGCCGGGGTCACCGCCGGCATCGATCTCGCCCTCGCCCTGGTGGAGGCCGACCTCGGCCGGGCGCTGTCCCTGGCGGTGGCCCGCCACCTCGTCGTGTTCCTGAAGCGCCCCGGCGGTCAGGCCCAGTTCAGCGCCGCCCTGGCGCTGCAGGGCGGCGACGACCGCTTCGGCCGCCTCCATGCCTGGGTGGCCGAGAACCTCCGCGCCGATCTCACCGTGCCCGCCCTCGCGGAACGGACCGGCATGAGTCCCCGCAGCTTCGCCCGGCATTACCGCGCCGAGACGGGCCGCGGGCCGGCCGCGGCGATCGAGACGATCCGTTTCGAGGCCGCCCGCCGGCTCCTCGAAGAGACCGACCTGCCGGGCAAGCGCATCGCCGAGCGCTGCGGCTTCGGCGCGGAGGAGACCCTGCGCCGGGTCTTCCTGCGCCGGATCGCGACGACGCCCGGCGAGTATCGCCGTCGTTTCGCTGCTTTTGCGTGATCCTGGCAGCGCCTTCCGGTACGGGCGAATTTGACTTTCCCGCCCGCATCATCGACACCGCCGCCGGTCGCGGCATCGACCGATCGTCAGGGGCTGCATGCCGGCCCGGAGCCGCCTCATGTCCGCCCCAACGCGTCCTGTCCCAACTCGGCCCGTGCCATGAGAACCGCCGATGCCGGACATGCCGTGCCGCGGGGCGATCCCGCGAGCCTCCTCGACGGGCTGATCGCGGCGGCAGGCGCGAGCCATGCCCGCGCCTGCGCCCTGCTCCTCGCCCTCTGCCTCGTCTGCTTCCTGCCGGGCTTCGTCTCGCTCCAGCCGATGGACCGCGACGAGCCGCGCTTCGCCCAGGCCTCGAAACAGATGATCGAGACCGGCGACCTGGTCGACATCCGCTTCCAGGGCGAGGCCCGGCACAAGAAGCCCGTGGGGATATACTGGGCGCAGAGCGCGGTGGTGAAGGGGGCCGAGGCCCTCGGATTCGACCAAGCCCGCAGCACGATCGCCGTCTACCGGGTGCCCTCGCTCGTCGGTGCGGTGCTCGCCAGCCTGTTCACCTATTGGGCGGCTCTCGCCTTCCTCCCGCGCCGGGGCGCGCTCCTTGCCGCCGCCCTGTTCTCCGCCTGCATCATGATCTCGGCGGAAGCGCGCCTCGCCAAGACCGACGCTCTCCTCACCGCCTGCTCCGTCGCCGCGATGGGGGCGCTGGCGCGGGTCTGGCTCGGACGGATATCGCCCGGCAGGGCGCGGGGCCGGCCCGATCTCACGACTCTTTTGGTGTTCTGGCTGGCCATGGCGATCGGCATCCTGGTGAAGGGTCCGATGGTGCCGCTCTTCGTGGGCCTCGCCGCCGTCGCCCTGTCGGTCAAGCAGCGGTCCGGCCTCTGGCTCATGGACCTGCGTCCCGGCTTTGGCCTCGTCCTGACCTTGGTCATCGTCGCCCCCTGGTTCGTCGCCATCGCCTGGAAGAGCGGCGGCGCCTTCTTCGGCGAGGCGGTGGGCCACGACATGCTGGGCAAGGTGGGGGGAGCGGCCGAGAAGCACGGCGCGCCGCCCGGCACCTATCTGGTGGTGTTCTTCGCTACCTTCTGGCCCGGCGCTGCCTTCGCGGCACTCGCTGCCCCCTTCGCCTTCGCCAATCGGCGCGACGACGCCACCGCCTTCCTCATCGCCTGGATCGTGCCCGCCTGGCTGCTGCTCGAGGCAGTGCCGACGAAGCTGCCGCATTACGTCCTGCCGCTGATGCCGGCGGTGGCGATCCTCACCCTCCTCGCCCTGGCGCGCGGCGCCCTCGATCCCGACAGGTGGGGCGCGAAGGCCATGGCGGCCCTGATGGTGGTGATCCCGGTCGGGCTCACCATCGGCCTCGTCACCATCGCCTGGACCTTCGACCACGTGGTTCCCCTGGCCGGATTGCCGCTGTTGCTGGCCTCGTGCGCCGCCGCGATCCTCGCCTGGATCCTGTTCGCGCGGCGCCTGCCCGAGCGGGCTCTCGCCTGCGCCATCCTCGCCTCCGCCCTGCTCTCGCCAGCGGTGTTCGGCCTGACCCAGCCGGTCCTGGCGGCCCTGAAGGTCTCGCCGCGCCTCGCCGCCATCCGTGACGGACTGCCCTGTACCGATCCGAAGGTGGCGAGCCTCGGCTACCGGGAGCCGAGCCTCGTCTTCCTCATCGGGACCGATCTCGCCATGCTGAACACCGGCGCCGAGGCGAAGGAGTTCCTGGCCCGGGGTGGCTGCCGCCTCGTCTTCGTCACCGATCCGTTCCTCGCCGGGTTCCTGGCCGAGGTCCCGTCGGCCGGTGGCGATCGTGCCGCTCCGGTCGGCCGGGTCTCCGGCTTCAACATCAACAGCGGCCGGCGGATCGACCTCTCGGCCTATGCGGTGACCCCGTGACCCAGACCGATCCAGCCCTGTCCCCGCGCCTGTCCATCGTCGTCCCGGTGAAGAACGAGGCCGGCAATGTCGAGAGCCTCGTCACCGAGATCGAGCGCGCCTGTTCGGGCCTGAGCCCGTTCGAGGTGATCTACGTGGATGACGGTTCCACCGATGCCACCGGCGCGGTCCTCGCCGATCTGCGCCGCACGCGCCCCTGGCTGCGGGTGGTCCGCCATGCCCGCAGCGGCGGTCAGTCGGCCGCGATCCGCTCGGGCGTCGCCGTGGCGCGGGGCGCCATCGTCGCCACCCTCGACGGCGACGGCCAGAACGATCCCGCCTTCATCCCCGCTCTGGTGGCGGCCCTGGAGGAGGGCGGCCGGGGCACCGGCCTCGCCCAGGGCCAGCGCGTCGGCCGCAAGGACGGGCGCCTGAAGACGATGCAGTCGCGCATCGCCAACGGCGTGCGCGGTCGCATCCTCAAGGATTCCACCCGCGATACCGGCTGCGGCATGAAGGTGTTCCGCCGCGAGGTCTACCGGGCGCTGCCCTATTTCGATGCGCTCCACCGCTTCATGCCGGCGCTCGTCGCCCGCGAGGGCTACCGCGTGGTCCATGCCGACGTGGTCGACCGGCCGCGCTTCACCGGGCGCTCCAATTACGGCCTGTTCGACCGGCTCTGGGTCGGTCTCCTCGACCTCGCCGGCGTGTGGTGGCTGATCCGCCGCAAGCGGCCTTCGCCCGAGGCGGTGGAGATCGCGCCGGTCACCACGGGCGGGGAGGCCTGACCCATGCTGATGCATCTCTCGGAGGATCTCCGCGGCTACGCCTACGACATCTTCGTCACCAAGTTCGATGCCTGGCTCGTCTTCGGCATCCTGGCGCAGGTGGTGTTCGGCGCCCGCTTCGTCTTCCAATGGCTCGCCAGCGAGAAAGCCGGCCGCAGCGTCATGCCGCTGTCGTTCTGGTTCCTCTCCATCGCCGGAGGGCTGATGACCCTGGTCTACGGGCTGGTGCGGCGCGAGCCGGTCATCATCTTCGGCCAGCTCCTCTCTACCGGCATCTATCTCCGCAACGTCGCGCTGATCCTCAAGGAGAGGCGCCGCAAGCCCGGAGCGGACGCGGCGTCGTGATCCCGTGTCCGTGACCCCGCTGCCGGATTTCTACGACGACATCGAGGCCAGCCTCGCCCATCTCTGGCGGCTCCTCGAGGAAGGGCCGCGCCTCCGCCGCAACGCCTTCCACATGCCGGCCCTCGCGACCGTGGACGAGACGGGCGCGCCGCAGCTGCGCACCATCGTCCTGCGCGAGGCGGAGGCCGTGGCGGGAACCCTGCGCTTTCATTGCGACCGACGCTCGCGCAAGGCCGCCGAGATCGCCGCCACCGGCCGGGCGGCCCTGCACGGCTACGATTCGGCGAGCAAGGTCCAGATCCGGATCTCCGGCACGGCGATGCTGCATACCGACGACGCCCTGGCGGACGAGGCCTGGGCCGGATCGCTGGTCATGAGCCGGGTCTGCTACGGCGTGGCCCCTGGGCCGGGGGTCGAGCTCGCCTCGGGCGACGCCTATTCCCTGCCTGAGACCGACGCGGCCATCGCCCTGGGCCGGCCGAATTTCTGCGCCGTGGTGGTGACGGCGACCCGGCTCGAATTCCTGTTCCTCGACCGGCGCGGGCATCGCCGCGCCGCGTGGACTCGCGAAGGGGCAGGGTGGACGGGGACGTGGCTGGCGCCGTGAATGCATGCATTAGTAATCAGCGCAACCTGAAGAGGAGTCCCACTTGTGTTGTCGATTCGTTCACGCTCTAAAGCAGCCTTACCGTGGAGAACGGAGCCATGGCTGAAACAAAAATCGAGTGGACCGACGCGACTTGGAACCCAGTGGTGGGGTGCACCATCGTCAGCTCAGGCTGCACAAATTGCTATGCAATGCGAATGGCATCTCGCCTTGAAGCCATGGGTATCGAGAAATATGATGGGCTGACACGTAAGAGTGGCGGTCGTGCGGTCTGGACTGGCCAGATTCGATGTGACGAGAAGGCGCTTGATGCCCCACTGCATTGGCGGGGCAAGCGTCTCGTATTCGTAAATTCAATGAGCGATCTTTTTCACGAAGATGTCCCAATCGCTTTTATTAAGCGTGTATGGTCCGTGATGGCTCAGACGCCACAGCATACGTTTCAAATCCTTACGAAAAGACCAAAGCGTATGGCAGAGGTCGTTAGTATAAATGAAATACCTGTTCTTCCAAATGTTTGGCTTGGAACAAGTGTCGAATCTATAGATGTTCTGAGCCGTCTCGATGATTTGAGAAGAGCCCCCGCTGCAATTCGCTTCGTTTCCTTTGAGCCACTTCTGACGTCAGTCCGCGATGCTGATCTAACAAAGATTGATTGGGCCATCGTTGGTGGAGAAAGTGGCCCAAAGTCGCGAGCTATCGAAGAAACATGGGTCGAGGAGATTGAGGTGCTGTGTCGGGTTAGCGACGCCGCGTTTTTCTTCAAGCAATGGGGTGGACCAAACAAACGCAAAAGCGGTCGTTATTTCCGCGGACGAACTTGGGATGAAATGCCTGTTCTTAGAATGTGATCAGCGCCTTTGAGGGCCAAACCGATTGCTTTTGGATCTGAGTTCGATAGAGCAAAAAACAGAGAATATAGTGGGGATCCATTATCAGTCTTTAGCGTGAGTGGGTCTCTAACTATAGGAAAGACAAGAGATAGTCTTTTTTTAATATATCCTTCGATAGTCTTTATGTCTGCCGATCGGTGCTTTGCTGTTAGATGTCCAAAGAGATCATCTGTGACTGGATAATTATAAAACTCGTTTTCCCATTCATCTGTGCCCAATATACGAGTTATGGCTGCGCGTTTGTAAGGAGCTAATTTGCCGCCGTCACGTGAGGCTTGCCGGCAGACACCGCTAATGGGGAATAGGTACCAAACGTCAATTGCCTTTGTTGCTGCTATGGCTTCAAGAGTCGAAAATGCCAAGTTCATCCCGTAAGGATCGAGGAATAGAACAGCTCTTATGCCCCGACCCGGAGCATTTGGCCCGCGCCACGGAATCGTCCGGCATAACTCGACAATTGCCTCATTTGCATCGCCTTGTAATAGATCCACTTGGACTGTAGGATAGTGAGAGCAAAGCTTCTTTAACTCCTCAAAGCGTTTTGCATGACGTTCAATCAAAGCAATTCGGTTGAACGGTGGATTGGTTTCGAGTGCAATACGTGCCGATCCTGGTGCATGAACCCGTTCGGAACGGTTCTCGATTCCAAAAAGCGGCTCTTCTTGTGCAATAATTCTTTCTATCAGTCGGTTTCCGCTACCAGCAAAACCGTCAATGTATAGCAGTTGAAAGTTCTGCGCTCGTAGGGCTGTCGTGAAGAAAGTGAGATACTGGCTTAAGATATCGAGCTTCCGATCTGTCCACCGTCCGCCAAATCGATGCTCGACTGTCATAGGCCTGTTGGTCCAAATTGCTCATACCAATAGACACGCACAGGTTGCCTTCCTATGGCAATCGAAATGTGTTTCGACTACAGCGCCGCGCGCAACCGTGCGAACCCCGCATCGAGATCGGCCTGCAGGTCCGAGACCTCCTCGAGCCCGATATGGAAGCGAAGGCCCGGTCCGCCCGGCTCCCAGCGGGTGGCGGTGCGGTAGGTCCGGCAGTCGAACGGGATGACGAGGCTCTCGAAGCCGCCCCAGGAAAAGCCCATCCCGAACAGTTCGAGCCCGTCGAGCATCGCCGCCACGGCTTTGGCCGGCGCCGGCTTCAGCACCACGCCGAACAGGCCGGACGACCCCGAAAAGTCGCGCTTCCAGATGGCGTGGCCGGGATCCTCCGGCAGGGCCGGGTGGAGCACCCGCAGCACCTCCGGCCGGTTCTGGAGCCAGCGCGCCATGGCGAGGCCCTGGCGCTCGTGCTCGCGCAGGCGCAGATTCATGGTGCGCAGGCCGCGCAGTGCCAGGAACGCGTCCTCCGGCCCGGCGCACATGGCGAAATGCTCGAAGGTGCGGTGGAGCGCCGGCCAGTATCGTTCGTTGGCCGAGGTGAGGCCGAGCAGCAGGTCCGAGCCGCCGCTGAGATACTTGGTGCCCGCCTCCACGGCGATGTCGACGCCCCGTTCGTGCGGTGGGAAGAACAGCGGCGTCGCCCAGGTATTGTCCATGATCACCGCGGCGCCGCGCGCATGGGCGACCTCCGCGATCGCCGGCACGTCCTGCATCTCGAAGCTCTGCGAGCCCGGCGCCTCCACCAGAACGGCCTTGGTGTTCTCGCGCATCAGCTCGCCGATGCCGGCGCCGACGAGGGGATCGTAATAGGTCACCTCCACCCCGAAGCGCTTGAGCACCCCGTCGCAGAAGATGCGGGTGGGGCGGTAGGCGCTGTCGGTGACGAGGAGATGGTCGCCGGCGCTCACCACGCTCATCAGGGCGACGGTGAGGGCGGCGAGGCCCGAGGGGGTGAGCACGGTGCCCCTGGCGCCCGCGAGCTCGCTCCAGGCCTGGGTCAGCGAATCCATCGTCGGCGAGCCGCTGGTGCCGTAATCGTAGCGCCCGCGCCGGTGCTGCAGGTCGTCATAGGTCGGGAACAGCACCGTCGAGCCGCGATAGATCGGCGTGTTGACGAATCCATGCTGGGCGGAGGGATCGCGCCCGGCATGGACGAGGCGGGTGGCCGGACCGAAGCGGGCGGGATCGCGGGGAGGGGTGTTCGACATGGAAACCGGTATGGGGAGAGGGCGTTTGCACCGCAACCTCAGCCCGGTGGGTGCGGTGGCGTCAAGCCGGAGGGCCCTTGACCGAGCCCGCCGATCCTCTGCAATGCGCAGGCATGACCAAAGGACTTCCGGCATCCTCGACGCCAAATCCGACCCGCTCACCTCGTCCTGAGGTGACGCCGCGTAGCGGCGGCCTCGAAGGAGCCTTCCAGATCGCTCGATGCTGGCTGGAGGGCTCCTTCGAGGCTGCTTCGCAGCACCTCAGGATGAGGGTTTGGATGGGATGCGTGGTGCTTCTGTTCGCCACCCCCGCCTTCGCCCAGGCCACCCTCGCCCAGGTGAAGGCCCGCGGGCATCTCGTCTGCGGCGTCAGCGGCGGCGTCGCCGGGTTCAGCATTCCCGACAGCCAGGGCCAGTGGCGCGGGCTCGACGTGGATTTCTGCCGGGCGCTGGCCGCGGCGATCTTCGACGATCCCGCCAAGGTGCGGTTCATCCCGCAATCCTCGGCCGCGCGCTTCACCGCCCTGCAATCGGGCGAGATCGATGTCCTGTCGCGCAACACCACCTGGACCCTGTCGCGCGACACGGCGGCCATGAACTTTCCCGTCATCACCTTCTATGACGGGCAGGGGTTCCTGGTGCGCAAGGCGCTGAACGTCGCGTCGGTGAAGCAGCTCGACCGGGCGACGATCTGCCTGCAGCAGGGCACGACAACGGAGCTCAACCTCGCCGACTGGTTCCGCACGCGGGGGCTGACCTACCAGGTGGTCACCTTCGCCAATAGCGAGCAGACGCTGGGCGCCTACGAATCCGGCCGCTGCGATGCCTATTCCACCGACAAGTCCTCCCTCTACGGCGAGCGCCTGAAGACGGCGCATCCCGACGAGCACGTCATCCTCGACGAGGCGATCTCGAAGGAGCCCTTCGCGCCGGGCGTGCGCCAGGGCGACGACCCCTGGCGCGACCTCGTCGCCTGGACCCATTACGCCATGATCGATGCCGAGGAGGCGGGAATCTCCCAGGCCAATGTCGAGGAGATGCGCAGATCGGCGCTCAGCCCCGACGTGAAGCGCATCCTCGGGCTGGAGGGCAAGTACGGCGAGGGTCTCGGCCTCACCACCGACTGGGCCTACCGGATCGTCCGCCATGTGGGCAATTACGGCGATTCCTTCGAGCGCAACGTGGGGGCGGGGACGCCCCTGAAGATCCCGCGCGGCCTCAACGCCCTCTGGAACCAGGGCGGCCTGCAATACGGGCCACCGATCCGGTGAGGGGGCTTGCGCGACGGACGGACCATCTCCGCAGGTCTGTCCCCACCTCACCCTGCGGCAACCGGATTTCCGCATCCCGCAGGAGGCGCGGGTCTCCTCTCCCTCCAGGAGAGGGAGCTTGCCGCGCCCCGGCTCGACGTCTCGTGTGTCGAGAGAGCCGCTTTCGATCCGAGGCCGGAATCCGGCAGGTCCGCATAGGGGAGAGGGGTCGCGCGCGGAGGATTCCGTCATGACTGAACCGCGCCGTGCCATCGGTCTTCGCGCCGTCGCGCTTCAAACCCTTCTCGTCCTCGCCGTCGCCGTTCTCGTCTACGGCGCCGCCACCAACGCCGCGCAGAAGCTCGCGAAACAGGGCATCGTCGCCGGGTTCGGCTTCCTGTCGCGCAATGCCGGGTTCGACATCAGCCAGCGGCTGATCCCCTACGCGGCGGCGACCTCGACCTATCTCGACGCGTTTCTCGTCGGCCTCTTCAACACGCTGCTCGCCGCCGCGCTCGGCATCGTCCTCGCCACGCTGATCGGCTTTGCCGTCGGCATCGCCCGGCTGTCGCCGAACCTCCTCGCGCGGGGGCTGGCCTCCGCCTATGTCGAGGCGATCCGCAACGTGCCGCTGCTGCTGCAGCTCCTCGTCTGGTACGTGGCCGTGCGGGTGGCGCTGCCCCCGGCCGAGGCGCCGGCGAGCCTCGGCGGCGCGGCCTTCGTCTCGCAGCGCGGCCTCGTCCTGCCGCGGCCGGATTTTTCGGGCGCCGCCTGGCTGGTGCCGCTCGCCTTCATCGCCGGCATCGTCGCCGCCGGGATGGTGAGACGGCGGGCGCGCATCGCCGCGGAGACCGGGCGGCCCCCGGTCCGGGTCTGGCTGCCGGGGCTCGTCCTCGTCCTGCTGCTGCCGGGCCTCGCCTGGATCGGGCTGGGGCTTGCCGGCCATCCGGTCGCGCTCCACTGGCCGGCGCGCGGCCCCTACGACGTCGAGGGCGGCCTGCCGATCCTACCGGAATTCGCCGCCCTGGTGATGGGGCTCTCCACCTACACCGCCGCCTTCATCGCCGAGATCGTCCGGGCCGGCCTGTCGAGCGTCGCGCGCGGGCAGGGGGAGGCGGCCTCCGCCCTGGGCCTGAGCCGGGGCCAGGCCCTGCGCCTCGTGGTGATCCCCCAGGCCCTGCGGGCGATCGTGCCGCCGCTCACCAGCCAGTATCTCAACGTCACCAAGAACTCGTCGCTCGCCGTGCTGATCGGCTATCCCGACCTCGTCCACGTCTTCATGGGCACCGTGCTCAACCAGACCAACCAGGCGGTGGAGGTGGTGGCGATCACCATGGCGGTCTACCTCGCGCTGAGCCTCGCCACGGCCTTCCTGATGAATCTCTACAATCGCCGCGTGACCATGGTGGAGCGCTGACGATGGCGGACTATCTGCGTTCCGATCTTGTCGCACCGCGCGCGCCGCCCGCCGCCGTGGGCGGCCCCCTCGGCTGGCTGCGCCGCAACCTATTCTCGAGCCTCGGCAACACCGTCACCACGCTCCTGATCCTCGGCTTCCTCGCCTGGGCGCTCCCCGCCGCGATCCGCTTCCTCGTCATCGACGCGGTCTGGACCGGCGCGTCGGGCGACGCATGCCGGCCGGACGTGGCGGGGCGGCCGGTGGGGGCCTGCTGGGCCTTCATCGCCGACAAGATCAACTACCTCGCCTACGGCTCCTACCCCGCGCCCGAGCGCTGGCGCCCGAACCTCGCCTTCGCCCTGCTGGCCCTCGCCGCCGGCTGGATGCTGTGGCTCGAGGCGCCCCGGCGCGATCTCGGCGCGATCTTCGCCTTCCTGGCCTTCCCGGTCTCGGCCTATCTGCTGCTCTCAGGCGCGCCGTCGCTGGGGCTGGCTCCGGTGGCGACGGGTCTGTGGGGCGGCTTCCTCGTCACCATCGTGGTGGCGGTCGTGGGAATCGTCGTCTCCCTGCCGCTCGGCATCCTGCTGGCGCTGGGGCGCCGCTCGACCATGCCGGTGGTGCGGGTGCTGTCCACCGCCTTCATCGAGTTCTGGCGCGGGGTGCCGCTGATCACGGTGCTGTTCATGGCCAACGTGATGCTGCCGCTGTTCCTGCCCGGCGACATCACCGTGGACCGGCTGCTGCGGCCGCTGGTCGGCATCGCCCTCTTCGCCTCCGCCTACATGGCGGAGGTGGTGCGCGGCGGGCTGCAGACCGTGCCGAAGGGCCAAGCCGAGGCGGCGGCGGCGCTCGGCCTCGGCCACGCCCAGAGCCTGCGCCTCGTCGTGCTGCCCCAGGCGCTCAAGGTGGCGCTCCCCGGCATCGTCAACACCATCATCGGCCTGTTCAAGGACACGACCCTGGTCTCCATCGTCGGCATCAGCGATTTCATCCGCGTGCTGGAAGCCTCCCGCGCCGATCCGCGCTGGTCGGCCCCCACCATCCCGGCCACCGCCTACGCCTTCGCGGCCCTGGTCTATTTCAGCGTGTGCTTCGGCATGGCCCGCTATGCCGGGTTCATCGAACGCCGCCTCGCGGCGGGGGACAGGCGATGAGAGGGGAAGCCTTGGACACACCGCAGACAGGTCCCGCCGTCGCCCTTTCCGGGGTCAACAAGTGGTTCGGCGCCCACCACGTCCTGCGCGACGTCGACCTTACGGTGGCGAAGGCGGAGAAGATCGTGATCTGCGGCCCCTCGGGCTCGGGCAAGTCGACCCTGATCCGCTGCGTCAACGGCCTTGAGGCGCATCAGGCCGGCACGATCCAGGTCGACGGGATCGCGCTCACCGGGGTGCCGGCCAGCGTGGACGCCGTGCGCCGCGAGGTCGGCATGGTGTTCCAGCACTTCAACCTGTTCGCCCATCTCACCGTGCTGGAGAATTGCACGCTGGCCCCGATCCACGTGAAGCGCATGGGACGGGCGGCGGCCGAGGAGCTGGCGATGGGCTATCTCGACCGCGTCCGCATTCCGCAACTGGCGGGCAAGTTTCCCGGCCAGCTCTCGGGCGGGCAGCAGCAGCGGGTGGCGATCGCGCGTGCCCTCTGCATGAGCCCGAAGGTGATGCTGTTCGACGAGCCGACCTCGGCCCTCGATCCGGAAATGGTCAAGGAGGTGCTCGACACCATGGCGGAGCTCGCACGCGGCGGCATGACCATGCTCTGCGTCACCCACGAGATGGGCTTTGCCCGCGAGGTCGCCGACCGCGTGGTCTTCATGGACGAGGGCCAGATCATCGAGACGGCCCCGCCGGCCGCGTTCTTCGACAGCCCCCGGCACCCCCGCACCCAGGCCTTCCTCAGCCAGATCCTGTGAGATCCGCTCCCCGCGACGGGGCGAAGGGACGGGCGAAGGGTCAGAAAATGGCACGGTCCGGCCGGCGGGCGATGCTCGGGTTCGTTAACGGCCTTGGTTTAAAACCGGTGTTCAAGGTGTTGAGTCTCTTCAGAAAGCGTGTCGCGTGCGTATCTTGCGCTTCCTCGTCGTCGGCAGCGTGTTCGGCCTGAGCGTCCTGGCGATCGGCTTCGTCAGCGCCGACCGGCTGGCCCATCTCCCGACGGCGCCCGTGCCCCAGATGGTGCGCGCGCCCCTCCCCAGCGAACCGCAGGATACCGGCTCGATCGCGGCCCTGTCGGACCTGCCGGCCGAGCTCTCGACCACCGGCCCGGTGGCGCCCCGCCCGACCGGTGCCAGGCCCACCGGATCGAAACCCGCCGCGTCCACCGCCAAGCCGTCGGCGACGAAGACCGCCGCGCTGAAGCCCGCCAAGCCGAAGGGCATGGACGGATTCGACACCGAGCGCCTGAACGCCCTCCTGCGTGGCGACCCGATCACCCCGCCGCGCCGCTGATCGCTCGCCATGACCCCTTCCCCGGCCGCCTGCAGCGAAGCAGAAGATGAGCCGGGGCCCAGCATCGAAACCCGCGAAGCGTCCGAACCCCGGCGCTGGTCGTATCGCGCCGCTGGCGCGGCTCGTCCTGCGCTGGTTCCCGGGTCGCCTTCCGCTGACGCTGCAGGCGCCCGGGAAAGGTGACACTGCCGTCGGGACGCGTTCCAGACGCGCGTCCCGATGGAGCGCTGCCATCCCTTAAGGGGGGAGGTCATGGCGCGCCCGTGGCGACGAGCCACTCCACGAAGGCCGTGAGGGTCGACGTCTTGTCCGCGTCGTTCGGCACGAGGGCGACGTAGCCGGGGCGCGGAACGACGATCTCCGGGAAGGGCGCGGCGAGGCGGCCCGCCGCCAGATCGAGGGACAGTACCGGCATCGGCCCGACGCCGTAGCCGAGCCCGTCGGCCGTCGCCTGCAGCGCGACGAAATAATGGTCGAACGTTCGGCGGCTGCCGAGATCCGCCGGGAGGCCGGCGGCGGCGAGCCAGTCGCTCCAATCGCCGGGACGCGTCTCGCTCGTCAGCAGCGTGCCGCCTTCGAGGTCGGCCGGCGCGCGCAGGGGGTGGGCCGCGAGCAGGGACGGGCTCACCACCAGCGTGTTGGCCTCGGCCAGGAAGGGGACCGCGCGGTAGGCGCCCCAGGGATGGCGGGCCCCCGTCCCGATCCGCGGTTCGCGCCGGACCGCGAGGTCGAAGCCGCCGCGCAGGGCGTTGTGCAGGGACGTGGTCGTGGTGACGACGACCTCCGCCTCCGGCCGCGCTGCGTGGAAGCCGTCGAGACGCGGGATCAGCCAGCGCATGGCGAAGGTCGTCGGCGTGCTCACCCGCAGGATCCGCGGCGCGAGGGGCCTGCCGCAGATCTCGGCCGCCGCATCGAGCCGGTCGAAGGTGAGGCTGACGGCTTCCGCGAAGGCCCGGGCCGCCGGCGTCGGGACCACGTTCCGCCCCACCCGCACGAACAGGCGCTGCCCGAACCACGCTTCCAGCGCCGCGACCTGGCGGCTCACCGCCCCGTGCGTCAGCCCAAGTTCGGCCGCGGCGGCGGCGTGACTGCCGGCGCGGGCGGCGACCTCGAAGACGCGCAAGGCGTGAAGGGGCGGAAGACGACGCATCGGACCTGTACCTCCTCCCCAAAGGGACGCGTGACCCGTGAGTCTAGCGCACGGATAACGTGAGGCGAACGTCTCTCATCGCCGAATGCTCACGGATGTAGCGTCGCCTGCGACAACGGGACGGTGAGCGATGCCGACGACGACCCTCGACGAGCGGGCGGGGAGCCCGACGGACCGTGAGCGCGACAGCCCCGGCCCGCAGCCGGCCCGCACGCTCGCGGCGGCCGGCGTCAATCACGCCCTGCACGATGGCTATACCGACCTGATCTACGTGCTGCTGCCGGTCTGGCAGGCGGAGTTCGGCCTCGGCTACGTCGCCCTCGCGCTGTTGCGCTCGCTCTATGTCGGCGCGCTGGCCGGCCTGCAGATGCCCGCCACGGCCCTCGCCCGCGTGCTCGGCGCGCGCACCGTCCTCGTCCTGGGTACGTTGCTCAGTGCGGGCGGCTACGCGTTGGCCGGCGCATCGGGCGGGCTCATCGGCCTCTGCGCCGCCCTCGCCCTCTCCGGCGCGGGCAGCAGCACTCAGCACCCGCTTGCCTCGGCGGTGATCACCCGAGCCTACGGGAGCACCGCCCGTGGCCCCCTCGGCACCTACAACTTCGCCGGCGATCTCGGAAAGGCCGCGCTGCCGCCGCTCGCCGGCTTCCTCCTCACCTCTTCCGACTGGCGTTCCGTGCTCTGGCTCGCCGCCGGTCTCGGCGCCGTCGTCGCGCTCGGCGTCGCCGGCCTGTTGCCGCGCGAGCCCGTCTCGCGCCACGCGGTGCGGGAGACGACGCGGGCGGTTCCGCCCGGCGGCGACCCGTCGACGGGCCGGGCCGGCTTCGGGCTGCTCGTCGCCATCGGCGTGCTCGACAACGCCGCACGTCCGGCCTTTCTCGTCTACCTGCCGTTCCTGCTGCAGGAGAAGGGAGCCGCCTTCGTCACGGTGGGCGTCGCGTTCGCCCTCGTCGCCGTCGGCGGTGCGCTCGGCAAGGCCGTCTTCGGCCGGATCGGCGAACGCTTCGGGGTGACGCGCAGCGTGGTCCTCACCGAGACGGGGACGGCGGCGGCGATCCTGCTGGTCGTCGTCCTTCCGCTCGCCCCCGCGCTTGTCCTGCTGCCGCTCCTCGGCCTGATGCTGAACGGGACGTCCTCGGTGCTCTACGGCACCGTGCCGGAACTCGCTCCGCACGGCCGGGTCGAGCGAGCCTTCGCGGTCTTCTACACCTGGACGCTCGGAGGCAGCGCGCTCGCCGCACCCCTGCTCTACGGCCCCCTCGGCGACGCGGTGGGACCGAAATGGGCGGCCTTCGCCGCCGCGGCCACAGCCTTCGCCGTCGTTCCGATCATACCCTTCCTGTCGCCGCATCTCGCGAGGAGAGAATGATGTCTGACCCAGACCGCGAGGATGGCTCGCTTCACCCACCACCCCTTCCCCGGACGGGTGGAGCGAAGCGGAACCCGATCCGGGGGCCAGCCAGAGAAGCCGCGCAGCGTCCGACTCTCGGCGCTGTCCATAGTGCGCCGCTGGCGCGGCTCGTCCTGCGCTGGTTCCCGGGTCGCCTTCCGCTGACGCTGCAGGCGCCCGGGACAGGTGGCCCAGGCCGCGGCGCGAGGATGGCGGCTCGCTTCACCCACTACCCCTTCCCCGGACGGGTGGAGCGGAGCGGAACCCGATTCGGGGTCCAGCCCGAGAAGCCGCGTAGCGTCCGACCTTCGGTGCCGTCCATAGCGCGCCGCTGGCGCGGCCCGTCCTGCGCTGGTTCCCGGGTCGCCGTCCGCTGACGCTGCGGGTGTCCGGGACAGGTGGTTCGAGACGCGGCGCGGCCCGCCGGATCTTGGTGTAGACCCCGTCCCAAACCTCGGAATGGGACGGGAGGAACGTCGTGGGTCTGATCTACGCGCTCGGGGCCTATCTGAGCTGGGGCCTCGTCGTCCCGGTGCATTTCCGGCTGCTCGATGCCGTGCCGGCCGGCAGCATCCTCGCCCACCGCATCGTCTGGTCGAGCGTGCTCGTGGTCGGCCTGCTGGCGATCCTGCGCCGGCGGGTGCGCAACCCGTTTCCCCTCAGGCGGCGCCACGCGCTTCTCGTGGTCTCGGCCGGGCTCATCGCCTTCAACTGGCTGCTCTACCTCGTGGCGGTCCAGTCCGGGCACATGCTGGATGCGAGTCTGGGCTATTTCATCAACCCGCTGATGAGCGTCGCGCTCGGCGCGCTCGTCCTCGGCGAGCGGCTGCGGCCGGTCCAGGCCGTGGCGGTGGGATTGGCCGCCGCCGCCGTGGTGCTGGCGGTGATCCTGGCCGGGCAGCTGCCCTGGGTCTCCCTGAGCCTGGCCGCGAGCTTCTCGCTCTACGGCCTGGTGCGCAAGGTCGTCGGCGTCGACGCCATGGTGGGCTTTGCCGCCGAGACCTTCCTGCTCCTGCCCGTCGCCGGCTTCTACCTCGCCTTCCTCGCCGGGCCGGTGGTGAACGGCGATCCCGTCCGGCTCGCGCTCCTGCTCCTCACCGGCGCCACCACCGCCCTGCCGCTGATCTGGTTCGCCGCCGCCGCCCAGCGCCTCACCCTCTCCACCCTCGGGCTGATGCAGTACCTCGCCCCCTCGTGCCTGCTGGGCCTCAGCGTCCTCGTCTACGGCGAGCGGCTGGAGACGCACCGGGCCTTGCTCTTCGTCCTGATCTGGCTGGCGCTCGCCCTCTACGCCGCCGATTCCGTCCGCGCCGCGCGGCGGGCCAAGGCTCTGTCAGAACCCGTCGCCGCTGGTCCGGGTCGCCCCGGCATGCGATCGTTCTGAGAGACATCGGAGGTCAGCCAGGATGCGCAACCGCATCACCGACATCGCCGGCATCAGGGTCGGCCACGCCCACGACGCGCGGGTCGTCAGCGGCACCACCGCGATCCTGTTCGACGCAGCCGTGGTGGCCGGTATCGACGTGCGCGGCGGCGGGCCGGGGACCCGCGAGACCGACCTCCTAGACCCCGAGCGCACGGTGGAGCGCATCGACGCCCTGGTCCTCTCCGGCGGCTCTACCTTCGGCCTCGATGCGGGCGCGGGCGTCGTCGCCTGGCTCGCCGGGGCGGGGAGGGGGTTTCCCATCGGCGACGTCCGGGTGCCCATCGTGCCCGGCGCGATCCTGTTCGACCTCCTCAACGGCGGCGACAAGAACTGGGGGCGCTTTTCGCCCTATCGCGACCTCGGCTACGCGGCCGCCGCCGCCGCGGACGAAGACTTCGCCCTCGGCACCGTGGGGGCGGGCTACGGCGCGCGCACGGCCAACCTCAAGGGCGGCCTCGGCTCGGCCTCGTCCCTCGTCGACGGCACGCGGGCGAGGGTCGGCGCGCTGGTGGCCGTCAACGCCTTCGGCCGGGTCACGGTGGGGGAGGGGCGGCAGTTCTGGGCCGCCCCCTTCGAGCGGGACGGGGAGTTCGGCGGCCTCGGCTTTCCGGCGGCGATGCCGGAGGATGCCTTCACCTGGCCGCGCGTGGCCCTGCCCGGGGCCAATACTACGCTCGCGGTCGTCGCCACCGACGCGGCCCTCACCAAGGCCCAGGCCCGCCGCCTCGCGGTGATGGCGCAGGACGGGCTGTCGCGGGCGATCCATCCGGTCCATACCCCGCTCGACGGCGACGTGGTCTTCGCGGTCTCCACCGGGCGGGTTCCCCTGGCCGACCCGGTGACGGACCTCGCCCGGATCGGCGCGGCGGCGGCCGACACCCTCGCCCGCGCGGTCGCCATCGGCACCCACGCGGCGACGAGCCCGCCCGGATCGTCGATGCCGCCGGCCTGGCGGGATCTGTGGGGCGGGTAGGGGGCGCGCTCTATCCCTTGACGCTCTCCTTTCCCGGCCGCCTGGAGCGGAGCGGAAGGTGAGCCGGGACCCAGGGAAAAAGGGCCGCGTCAGCGGCTCGATACGAACGGCACGAGGCTTCGGACGCTTCGCGGCATCGTAGTCTGGCCCCCGGATCGGGCTCCGCTTCGCTCCACCCGTCCGGGGAAGGGGGCGCGGTCCTTGTGGTCCATCTCTCGATCCGGGAGAGACCGCATTCTCCTATCCCTTGACGCTCCCCTTTCCCGGCCGCCTGGAGCGGAGCGGAAGGTGAGCCGGGACCCAGGGAAAGAAGGGCCGCGTCAGCGGCTCGATACGGACGGCATAAGGCTTCGGACGCTTTGCGACGTCCCAGGATGGGCTCCGGATCGGGTTCCGCTCTCGCTCCACCCGTCCGGGGAAGGGGAGGGAGCCGGGAGACTCACCCGGCCTTGGCATCCTCCACCAGCTGCGCCAGCCCCGCATCGACCTCGGCGCCGAGCATCGCCCGCTCCGCATCGGTGAGGTCGCGCGCCCATTTCGGGCCGGCGAAGCCCTCGGCGCATTTGGCCCGCTCGGCCGCGATATAGGCCTCGGTCTCCTCGGGCTGGCGCCGCATCGCCTCGGCGAAGCCGAACCAGGCCGCCCGCTCCACCACCGCGAGGCGGGCGCGCAGGCGGATCATCACCGCCCGGTCGGGGCTGACGCTGTCGTCGCTCATGGAATGGTCGCTCCCGCCGGTCAGCGCCGCGGTTCGCAGCGGGTCTTCACGTAGGTGTCCGTGTCGTTGCCGTGGCCGGCATTGGCCGCCAGGACGGGCCCCTGCATCATGCATTCCTGGAGCGTATGGGCCGGCCCCGTGATCACGTCGAGGGCCGTCTCGCGGGAGCAGTCGGGGGCCTGGACCGTGGAGGCGCAGACGAGGGCGACGATGAGGACTGAGTTCATGCGCACAGAACCTAGACGCGCGGAGCAGGGCGGCAAGGGAAGGCTGCAAGAAAATGCAGCCTTGATCCCCCCGTTCAGGCCTCGCTTTGGAATTTAGTCCTGCCGCTTCAGCGCCGCGTGGACGGCCGCCGGGTGAGCGGCGATCGTGCGCAGGAGCGTTCGCGTTGCCGTGTCGGGCTCCGAGCGTCCCTGCTCCCAGTTGCGGAGCGTCGACAGATCGAGGCCGAATTCGGTCGCGAACTCTTCCTGCGTCAGGCCCTGCCGCTCGCGCAGGCGCTTCACGTCGACGCGGTCGGGTGGACCATGGAGGACGGCATCCACCTGCAGATCCGCGAATTCGCTTCGCAGGATTTCGAGATTCTCCAGGGCGGGAAGTATGACGACGACGAAGCCCGTGTCGAACAGCTTCGTGGCGGCCACCCGCGCGCTTCTGAGACTCAGATGTCGCTTCGCGAGGACCAGGCTGACGCCGGGGGCGTCAGCCCTATGAGCGTCCGCGCGAAGGGCAAGTGTGGCGGGTGATCCTGAGAGGACGCGGCAGACGTCCCGGTGCGGCACCGGTCGTCCGGATCGCGCCGCTGACGATGGCTTCATCGAGTCCGAGTTCATCCAGTACCTCCCGCAGAATCCTTCGCAGGGCGGGAAGCCCGACGTCGTTCGGCCTTACCCAACGCCGTGGCAATGAAGACCGTCCAGACGCAGCCGTTCCTCTTCCCAGATCACTTCGGCCATCACTTCGAGAATGCCCACCGGCAGGTGGATGAGGGCGACGACGACCGGCTCATCGCTCTCGTCGGAAACGATCTCCAGCCTGATCGGCACCCTCGGATATCCTCTTCCGTGACAAAACCATACGCAAGTTGCGTAGTCACTTCAAGTGACACGGTTAAAGCACTTAGTCCTAGGTATAAAAACATAAGATCTAAAGCCTAGGTCTCCTGGCCTATGCTCCTGCGCCCCTGCCTGTGGACGCATCGTCCCACCCCGACGCGCGGTCAGCCCCTTCATGCTAGGGTCGGTCCGGTCGAGGATAGCGGAGCGGGAATGACGGTCGGGATCGAGATGGGTCTGAGCATGGGTCCCGGCGAAGAGCCCGCTCGGCTCGATCTCGAGGAGCTGCTGGCCACCCGACTTCTCGTCCAGGGCAATTCCGGCTCGGGCAAGTCGCATCTCCTGCGCCGCCTGCTCGAACAGAGCGCCGGTGCGGTCCAGCAGGTGATCATCGATCCCGAAGGCGATTTCGTCACCCTGGCCGAGGCCTACGGCCATGTGGTCGTGGACGGCGCCCACGGGGAGGGCGACCTCCAGGCCATCGCGGCGCGGGTGCGCGCCCACCGGGTCTCGGTGGTGCTCACCCTGGAGAGCCTCGACATGGAGGCGCAGATGCGCGCCGCCGCCGCCTTCCTCGGCGGGCTGTTCGAAGCCGAGCGCAGCCATTGGCATCCCGTCCTGGTGGTGGTGGACGAGGCGCAGATCTTCGCGCCGGCCGCGGCCGGCGATGTGTCCGACGAGGCGCGCAAGGCCTCCCTCGGGGCCATGACCAACCTGATGTGCCGCGGCCGCAAGCGTGGGCTCGCCGGTATCATCGCCACCCAGCGCCTCGCCAAGCTCGCCAAGAACGTGGCGGCGGAGGCCACCAACTTCCTGATGGGGCGCACCTTCCTCGACATCGACATGGCGCGGGCCGCCGACCTCCTCGGCCTCGACCGCCGGGGCGCCGAGCGGTTCCGCGATCTCTCGCGCGGCGAATTCGTGGCGCTGGGGCCCGCATTGAGCCGCCGGCCGCTGGCCCTGCGCATCGGCCCGGTCTCGACCTCGGCGCGCTCCGGCTCCCCGAAGCTGGTGCCGCTCCCCGCCCCCGCCGATGCGGACCTGCTCGCGCTCATCCTCACCCGCTCGGCCGAGGACGGCACGGCCTCCTGGGTGCCGGCGCCGCGTACCCCGCCAACGCCGCGCGCCAGCCCGGCCGATCTCCTGCGCGAACTCAGCGCCTACCGGCCCGAACCCGCCGAGGCGCCCGTGCCGCTGAGCGCGGAGGATCTGCGTGCCGGCCTCGACGAGGTCCTGCGCGGCATCGCCGCCGATCCCGATGCCGGGCGCCAGCCCGTGGCGGTGATCTACCAGGATTTCCTCGTCCGCTGCCGCATGCGCGGGCTCGACGGCGAATCCCTACCCCTCGCCGCCTTCCGCCGCCGCCTCGGCGTCGCCCGCGCGGGAATCGACGGGCAGGGTGCTCCCGCCGACAGCGACGGGCGCTGGCAGGAGGCGCAGAAAGCTGCCGCCTCCTTGCCCGACGAGGTCCAGGGCCTGTTCCTGCTCCTCGCCCGCGCGGCTCTCGCCGGGGAGCCCTGCCCCGGGGACGAGGCCCTGGCGCGCGCCATCGGCAGCCGCTCGCCCGGCCGGGCACGGCGCCTGCTCGCCTATGTGGAGACCCGCGGCACCATCGTCTGCCGCATGGATTTTCGCGGAAACCGGGTCATCGCCCTGCCGTCGCTTGGCTGCGAGACCGGACCGGGCGACCCCAAGGCCGTCCTGCCGGGAAGCGCCGAGCCCGAGATGCCGGGACTGTTCGCCGCCGAATAGACCGATGAGCCGGTGCTGAATTGCACCCGCGGCGAAATAGTCGTGCCAGACGCGGCGCCGCGCTGCGGATTCGTGTCCGGCGGCGCTCAAGTCTTTAAAAGCGCACCGGAATCCCCTGGTTTCCGGATGAAGACCATTCGGAAAGGTGCCACTTCTCATCCTGCCGTGATCGTCACGCTGCACAGCAAGACGGCAATTGCTGTTGCTTGAGAGGGCAGTCCTGCTCAAATCTTGGGAACTCGAATCGACGATGCCGATTGATCGGCACGGAATCGACGATCAGGACGACATCCATGACCGCACGTCTCGCCACCACTGTTCTTGCGCTCGGCCTCAGCGTGGCGGCCTCGGCCGCTTCGGCCCAGAGCTACAATGCGCCGGCCGGCATCCCCGCGGCGGTCGCACCGGGCGGCCTCGCAGGCCGCGCCGCTCCGTCGAACCTCATGGAATTCCGCGACGGCCGCTCCGCTCACGCACCGCGCCGCGGACACGAGGGAGAGATCACCACGGGCTCGACCCGTCGCGGCGAGCGCGGCGCCCGCTGAGCCCCCGACGTTCGAGATGTGAAGGGATCGAGGAGACGATGCGCGGTCAGGCCCGCGCGTCGCCGATCTTGCCCGGCACGGTCCCGAGCTTCGTCAAGCCGAGCAGATGATAGATCAGGATCGCCCCGAACGTGGCGGTGCCGATGCCGCCGAAGGCGAAGGAGCCGAATTTCAGGGTCAGGTCGCCGGCCCCCAGCACCACGGCGATTCCGACGGTGAGCAGGTTGCGGGCGCTGGCGAAATCGACCCGGTTCTCCACCCAGATCCGCCCGGCGGTGGCGGCGATCAAGCCGAACACCACCACCGAGAGACCGCCGATCACCGGCACCGGCAGGGTCAGGATCAGCGCCCCGAATTTCGGGCACAGGCCGAACAGGATTGCGGTGAGCCCGGCCACCACGAAGACCAGGGTCGAGTAGATCCGGGTCATGGCCATCACGCCCATATTCTCCGCATAGGTCGTCACGCCGGTGCCGCCGAGCGAGCCCGACAGCATGGTGGCGATGCCGTCGCCGAGGAAGGCGCGGGAGATATAGGGGTCGAGGTTGCGGCTCGTCATCGCGCCGATGGCTTTGATATGGCCGAGATTCTCCGCGATCAGCACCACGAAGACCGGGGCGATGAGGGCGATCGCCGTGCCGTCGAAGACCGGCGTGACGAAATGCGGCGTGCCGATCCAGGGGGCGGCCATGACGGCGGAGAAGTCGATGGGCTTGGCCAGCCCGAGCCCGTTGGCGAGGAGGAGATAGAGACCATAGGCGAGCGCCGCCCCGATCAGGATCGGCAGGCGCCGGGCGAGGCCGGGCGCGTAGATGGTGATGACGCTGACGATCACCACGGTCAGGAGGCCGAACCAGGTGTCGAAGGCGCTGCCCGAGAGGATCCGCGTGGCGATCGGCGCGAGGTTGAGGCCGATGGCGGCCACCACCGCACCGGTCACCACCGGCGGCATCACCCGCTCGACCCAGGCATAGCCGACGAGGCCGATGACGGCGCCGACGATGCTGTAGAGCAGCCCCGCTGCGACGATGCCGCCGAGCGCGATGGCGATGTTGGGGTTCGGCCCCGACCCGGCATAGCCGGTGGCCGCGATCACCACCCCGACGAAGGCCGCCGACGAGCCGAGATAGCTCGGCACCCTTCCCCCGGTGGCGACGAAGAAGAGCAGCGTGCCGATGCCGGAGAAGAAGATCGCCAGGTTGGGGTCGAACCCCATCAGGATCGGCATCAGGGCGGTGGCGCCGAACATCGCCACCACGTGCTGGAAGCCGAGCAGAATGGTCTGGCCCGCGGGCAGCCGCTCGTCGGGCATCACGTCCGTGGTCTCGGCCGTCGCGTCCCTGGCGCGCCAGGTCGGGAAGAAGGAATCGGCTGCCATGGTCGCGTCGTCTCCGGACGGTGGGATCGGGTGATGCAAGGAGCGTGGCAGGACGCTCCGCTCGGGACCGGACCTTCAGGCGGCCGCGTCGTGCGGCGGTACGACCGTCACGGGCAGGGTGTGGTAGCGCCGGCCGGCATAGACGAGACCCTGGCCGCCACCGGGCTCGGCGAGATCCACCACCTCACAGAACAGCACGTCGTGGCTGCCGACCGCATGGCGCCCGACGATGCGGCAATCGAAGGCGGTGAGCGCGCCTTCCAGCACCGGCGCCCCGGTGGCGAGGCGGCCCCAGGCCGCCGCGGCGAAGCGCTCGTCCATGGGGGTGCGGCCGCCGAAGGCGCCGGCGATGCCGGCCTGCTCGCCCGACAGCGTGTTCACGCACAGGACCGTGTTGGCGCTCATCGCCGCATAGGCCGAGGAACCGCGGTTGATGCAGACGAGGAGCGTCGGCGGTGCGTCGCTGACGCTGCAGACGGAGGAGGCGGTGAATCCCGCCCGCCCGCCCGGCCCGTCCGTGGTGACGAGGTGGACGGAGCTGGCGAGATGCGCCATCGCCTCGCGAAAGGCGCCGGGCTCGACCGGGGGCGTCGTCGTCTCGGTCATGATCGGTCCAGGAAGCGTCAGAGGTGGTCGAAGAAGCGTCAGGGTCGGTCGAGGAAGGCGAGGAGGGCGCGGTTGAACGCCTCCGCCCGCGTCACGCTATGGGCATGGCCGCCGCTCTTGGCCAGATCCAGCGTGGCGGCGGGCAGGCCCGCCGCGAGCCGTTCCGAGCACAGATAGGGCACCAGCACGTCGTCTTCCGCCGCCATCACCAGGGTCTCGTGCGGAATACCGGCGAGATCATCGCTCAGGTCGAAGGCCTCGAGCGCCGCGATCCGCCGGAACGTGTTCGGCGCTCCGGGGAAATGCGCCAGGGCATGGGCCTCGTCCGCCGCCACCCGCGCGGCATGGAGCGACAGCCAGGGCGCCGGATAGAGGAAGATCGCCTGCGCCGCCACGTAGGCCTCGGCTCCGGCATGGGCGAGGAGCGCCTTGCGGGCGGCAAAGCAGCGCTTCGTCGCGGGATCGGCCTTGGCCCAGCCGTTGACGACGACGAGGCGCCCGACCCTTTCGGGACGGGTGCGGGCGATCTCGAGGCCGATCAGCCCGCCGAGCGCATGCCCGACGATGTCGCAGGCGGCGATGCCGAGTTCGTCCATGACGGCCAGCGCGTCGGCCGCCATGGCGGCGATGTCGTGGCCCTCCTCCAGCGTATCGGGCGAGCGCCCGGTGCCGCGATGGTCGTAGCCGACCACCCGGAACCGCTCGGCCAGGGCCGGGATCTGCGGCGCGAAATAGCCGCACGACCCGCCGAGCCCCGGCGAGAGCAGGATCGTCCGCGCGCCGGAGCCGTGGATCTCATGGTGGATGGCGGCACTCACGGCCTGCCCACATGCGCGACGGACGCGATCTCCACCAGGGCGTCGGGCTTCACCAGGCCGCACTGGATGCAGTAGCGCGCCGGTTTCTCGCCGGGGAAATACGTGGCGTAGACCGCGTTGATCGCGGCGTAATCCGCCCAGTCCTTCAGGAAGATGTGGTTGAAGGTGACGTCGTCCATGGTGCCGCCGGCCGCCGTCACCACACCCTTGATCGTCTCCAGCACGTGCTTCGTCTGGGCGCCGGCATCGCCCACATGGACGACGTTGGCGTCGGCATCGAGCGGGAGCGTGCCGGACACGTAGAGCACGCCGTCGGCGAGCGTGCCGGGAACGTAGGGCGCCAGCGGCTTGCCGGTGCCGGGCGGAATGATCACGGTCTTGGGCATGTTTCGAGGTGCTCCCGTTCGTTCGATGGTCGATCTGGTCCCTTGTCGTCGTTGTCGTCTTACCCGCCCTTGTCCTTCGTCCCTGCTCCCGACCTCATCCTGAGGTGCCCGCGTCAGCGGGCCTCGAAGGAGGCCTCCAGGACCCGGGGAGTGAACTGGAGGCCTCCTTCGAGGCCTTCGCTACGCTGCGGCACCTCAGGATGAGGTGAGAGGATGAGAGGCCAGGGTCGAAGGCAAGTCTGGGAGGCAAGGATGTCACTCCGCCGCCGCGGCGGCCCCCTCGGCCAGAGCCGCCTCGAAGCTCGCCACGTCGGAGACCCAGCCGAAGAAGGTCGCGATGTTGGCGAGCGCCCCCGCCTGAAGACTGTCCGGCCCCGCCTGATGCGTCGCGTCGGCGAGGACGATGCCGAAATATTCGAGGAAGAACCCGTCGCGCAGGGTCGATTCCACGCAGACATTGGTGGCGATGCCGGTGAAGACCAGGGTGCGGATGCCGGCCGAGCGCAGCAGGCTGTCGAGCTGGGTGTTGTAGAAGCCGCTGTAGCGCGGCTTCGGGAGCACGATGTCGCCGGGCTCGGGGCTCAGCGCATCCACCAGGGCGTAGTCCCAGGTGCCCTTCGCGAGGAGCCGCTCGTTCATGCCGGGCCTGGCGCGCATGGTCTTGAGGGCGTTCGACTTGTGCCAGTTCGGTGAGCCCGGCCCTCCGGCCTCGACGTAATCGGGGTCCCAGCCGTTCTGGAACCAGACGATCCTGATCCCGGCCCCTCGCGCGGCGGCCACCGCCTGCGCGATCCGGTCGATCACCGGCCCGGTCGCCGAGACGTCGAACCCGGCGAGATCGAGATAGCCGCCCTTGCTGGCATAGGCGTTCTGCATGTCGACGACGATGAGGGCCGTCGCCTCGGGGTCGAAGGCGATGGGCTCGGGCCGGGCGGGGAGGGTGATGCCGCCATGGCGCCCCCTCGCGTCGTGGTATCCGGCGACCATCACGCTACCTTGGACATGATCTGCGCCATCGGTGCGGCATCGGCGGCGAGATGCGCCCGCGAGGCCATCAGCGGCTGGATGCGGGTGCCGTAGGCGTCGAGCCCCTTCAGGAAATCGTCGAACACCAGCAATACGCCTTCGGTGCCGGGAACGGTTGCGACCTCGTCGAGCATCCGCGCCACCTCCGCGTAGGAGCCGACCAGGGTGCCCATGTTGATGTTCACCGCCGAGGTCGGGTCGGCCATCTGGCGCACGTTGGTGTCGGAGCCGGACTTGGTGTCGGCCGCCCCCTGGACGCCGAGCCAGGCGATGGCCTCTTCATCGGCCCCCGCCTTGTAATGTTCCCAGGTGGCGCGGGCCTCCTCGTCGGTCTCGGCGGCGATGATCATGAACAGCACGTAGGACGACACGTCCCGGCCGGTCTCGGCCTTGGCGAGTTCCAGCCGCTCCACCGTGGGGGCGAAGGCTTTCGGCGTGTTCACGCCCTTGCCGAAGCAGAAATTGTAATCGGCGTATCGGGCGGTGAATGCCATGCCGGCGGCGGACTGGCCGGCACAGATGATCTTCATCTCCGCCTGCGGCCGTGGCGAGAGCCGGCAATCGTCCATCTGGAAGAACTCGCCCTTGAGGTCGCAGGACCCCGTCTCCCACAGGTCGCGCAGCACCTGGGCGTATTCGGAGAGATACTCGTAGCGGCGCGAGAAATACTCGTCGCCGGGCCACAGGCCCATCTGCGAATATTCCGGCCGCTGCCATCCGGTGACGAGGTTGAGGCCGAAGCGGCCGCCGGAGATGGAATCGATGGTGGAGGCCATCCGCGCGGTGATGGCGGGGGGCATGCACAGGGTGGCGGCAGTGGCGAACAGCTTGATCCGGCTTGTCACCGCGGCGAGGCCGGCCATCAGCGTGAAGGATTCGAGGTTGTGGTCCCAGAATTCGGTCTTGCCGCCGAAGCCCCGCAGCTTGATCATCGACAGGGCGAAATCGAGCCCGTAGCCCTCGGCCTTCAGCACCACCTGCTTGTTCAGCTCGAAGCTCGGCTTGTATTGCGGCGCGTTCTCCGACAGGAGCCAGCCGTTGTTTCCGATGGGAATGAAGACGCCGACGTTCATGGCAACCTCGCTATGCTGGCGAAGATTGGATGGGCGGATCGAGGTCCGGTCAAGAATGCGGCCGAAGATTGTATTCGCCGATCCGCCCTGTGGTGAACGGTAGCCGGTTAGACCGAATGGTCAAACTCGGAATCGAAGATTTTGACCGTTTGCGCAAACTCTCTTCGTTCTGCCTGCGGGAGAGGCGGATTCTGCCGAAAGCGCGAGCGGGAATCGGCGCCGATCCGCACCCATGTCTCTCCCCCAAGGACGGGATATCCCGTCACCGCAGGCCGAGCCCGGCCAGGATCAGTGCCTGCGTGCTCGCCACAATCCGCTCGAAGAAGTCCGGATCGTCGAGGCCGCGGCCGGTGATGGCATCCACCTGCACGGCGAAATCGGCATAATGCTGGGTGATCGCCCACATCGAGAAGATCAGGTGGTGCGGGTCGTGGGGGCCGATGCGGCCCTCCGCGATCCAGCCACGCAGGATCGCGGCCTTGCTCTCCACGAGATTGCGCAGCGGACCTTCGAGCTCGGCCCGGAGGAGGGGCGCCCCCTGGACGATCTCCAGGCAGAACAGCCGCGAGGCCTGCGGCGCGTCGCGGGAGAGGGCGAGTTTGGTGCGGATATAGGCCCGGATCGCGTGCCCCGGCTCGCTGTCGGCGTCGAGATCCTGCAGCGGGTCGAGCCAGACGTCGAGGACGCGGCGGAGCACCGCGACGTAGAGTTCCTCCTTCGAGGGGAAGTAGTAGAGCAGGTTGGCCTTCGACAGCCCGGCCCGCTCGGCGAGCCTGTCCACGCTCGCCCCGTGCAGGCCGAGCCCCGAGAACACCTCCAGCCCCGCATCGAGGATCGCCTCGCGCCTCGCCTCGCCGTCCTTGCGGCGGCGGCGGGCGGGGGGCTTGTCTGCGGGGCTCGTTGTCACGTCGGCCTTTCCCTCCCGCTGCCCGATACCGGACGACGACGACGAGAACTCACAAGAGCCCGCCTCGTCGATGTCGGGTTCTATGCCCCCGGCGGGTGATGGTCGATCCAGTGCCGGGCGATGTCGATCCGCCGCGCCACCCAGACGTCCTCATGGGCGGCGATATGGTCGAGGAAGCGGGCCAGCGCCCCGATCCGGCCCGGCCGTCCGACGAGGCGGCAATGCAGCCCCACCGACATCATCTTCGGCGCCGTCCCGCCCTCCGCGTAGAGGGCATCGAACGTGTCGCGCAGGTAGGTGAAGAAGTGGTCGCCGGTGTTGAAGCCCTGGAGGGCGACGCAGCGCATGTCGTTGGCGTCCAGCGTGTAGGGCACCACGAGGCCGCGCCCGCCCGGCGCCTCGATCCAGTAGGGCAGGTCGTCGGCGTAGGAATCGGCGAGCCAGGTGAAGCCGGCCTCGACCCCGAGATCGAGGGTGTGGACCGAGGAGCGGCCGGTGTACCAGCCGAGCGGCCGCTCGCCGGTGATCTCGGTATGGATGCGGATCGCCTCCTCCATATGCGCCTTCTCCTCCTCGCGGGTGAAGTCGCGGTAGTCGATCCATTTCAAGCCGTGGCAGGCGATCTCCCAATCGGCCTCCTTCATGGCGGCGGCGATGTCGGGATGGCGGGCGAGCGCCGTGGCGACGCTGAACACGGTGACGGGAACTTTGCGCGCCTGGAGCAGCCGCCAGATCCGCCAGAACCCGGCGCGCGAGCCGTATTCGAACATCGATTCCATGTTCATGTGCCGCTGGCCCGGCCACGCCTGGGCGCCGACGATCTCCGACAGGAACGCCTCCGAGGCCGCGTCCCCGTGCAGGATGCAGTTCTCGCCGCCCTCCTCGTAGTTGAGCACGATCTGCACCGCGATCCGCGCCCCGTTCGGCCAGTGCGGATGCGGCGGGTTGCGGCCATAGCCGACGAGGTCGCGGGGATAGGTCACGGGGCCTGCCAATAAGGTTCGATAATGGTCTGAGTGCGCGAAGCGCCGTCCGCCGCATTCGAACCCGGAGCCGAGCCCTCGCGCAAGCCCTGGACAATCCATCCGGGAAGCATAGGGGAGCCGTGGTGCTGAAACGAAGGTTGGTGCAGCTTGGGTCATAGATCCGTTCCAACCAGAGATCTCTATGTGCAGCGGCGGGGAAGCGAGCCCACGGGTCTTATCGAGGTCTCCCTGCGATCAGCGTCTGCTCTCCTTGTTCTGCGCGTGAGCTAGACCGGGTAAGCTCATTGATAGCCAATTTCTATCCGCTTCGTTCATGCTACCCGCTTTTTTCCAGTTTAAATTCTCTGTTTTGATCGGCCAGATAGGAATGATGCCACGACATTTTTCTTCTACGTTGTATCGAAAAGATCCACGTCTCCTTTCGCTGAAACAGTGAAAAACTAATCGACTAAGCGTAATCGTACTGGTCTGCACGGTGGCCAGATTTTTGTCGTTTTTTATTGTCCAGTCTAGGTATGGCTGGATTAAGCCATGGTGATTGTAAGAGGAATCATTTTTATCTTTGCCAAGGAAGTGCCCCAACCATATGCGCCAATTGGGCGGAGGTTCCCCATTTATCATCAAATGAGTTCGGTCCGCTTGGGAGATGGCTGCATATTCAGGATCTGTGTACTCAGCAACCATGGCAATTTGACTTGCCCATGCAGCAAGTAAATGCTGTTGATCTGCGCTGAGATAAAGACTTTGGCCGCGGACTAACGGCTCAAAAACGCTAGAGGCCCTTTCTTCCAGTGCTCGCATCCATCCCGAATTGCAATGCTCTCCGCAGACTATGCGGAGTTTTTTAATATGAAATGCCCCTTGCTTGATGATTAGATCGTCGTCAACAACATCAAAACGTTCGGGCTGCGATTCGGATCGTAGCTTAAGTTGAGGAGAGACAACATCTGGCCTGCCTAAAATTGCCGATAAACGATCGGGTACGATGTGTTGTTTCGTTAATCCTGGTCGTCCACAGAATACACAAAAGCCTTGAGCTTGGGCCATTTCGTTTCCCTCCGGTCGTCCTGGAAAGAAAAGCCAGATCAGTGCGGATTTATACCCATCACCTAGCGGTTTATTTGCGCCATCCGATGATGAGCTATGCGGGTGTCCTTAATAAGCATCGGGATAAACATTCGTAGGATAATTTTTTTCATGGTGATGCGCGCATTGAGCGCCCTGGAAAAATACATTTGCAATTCGCGAGTTTTATCCTTTGTGGATCGTTTTTACTATCGGTTTCCGATTAATTATTTCTCTGGACGATTTAAGCGAGCAATCGCGAGTGATCTATTTGGTGCCAAAAACTTACTGCTGGTTCTATGCATTACGCTGCGAAGTGAACGGCGTCTTGGGGTTGCGACGTTGTCTCCCCTTCAAACGGGACCTGCCCGCGCAGGATGCACTCGACGCCACTCTCTTCCACCGTATGTGTCTTTCCTGCTGGATCGGGCTCGTGCGCAAGACCGAACCAGATCTAATCGTCATCGACGGCAAGATCTCGCGGCGCTGCCGCGCCAAGACCAGGGGCGGGTGGTGTTGCGCTTCGCCGGACGCGTCCTTCAACAGCCGAAGGCGCCGCGCTTGCGCCCCCACGGTCCCGATGTATCGATACGCTCCGGCCCGCGCATGGTCCTTGCCTGCGCGTCACCGCACCCCGCGACCAACCCCCGAGGTTTCCCGTGCTCCTGACCCCGCGCGAAAAGGACAAGCTCCTCGTCGCCATGGCCGCCCAGGTCGCCCGCAACCGGCTCGCCCGCGGCGTCAAGCTGAACTACCCGGAGGCGATCGCGCTCATCACCGACGCCGTGGTGGAGGGCGCGCGGGACGGCCGCTCGGTCTCCGAACTGATGCAGGCGGGCGCCCATGTCCTCACCACCGATCAGGTGATGGAGGGCATCGCCGAGATGATCCACGACATCCAGGTGGAGGCGACCTTCCCGGACGGGACCAAGCTCGTCACCGTCCACCACCCGATCCGCGGCGCGCCCTCGTCGGACGTGCCGGGCACGGTCACGACCCTGCCGGGCGAGATCGTCTTCAACGACGGCGCCCCACGCACCCTGCTCACCGTGTCCAATGTCGGCGACCGGCCGATCCAGGTCGGGTCGCACTACCATTTCTACGAGGTGAATCCGGGCCTGACCTTCGAGCGCGAGAAGGCGAGGGGCCAGCGCCTCGACATCGCGCCGGGCACGGCGGTGCGGTTCGAGCCCGGCGCCACGCGCGAGGTCTCCCTGGTGCCGCTGCTCGGCGCGCGGACGGTCTACGGGTTCCGGGGTGACGTGATGGGGACGCTGTAGCTCCTTACTTATGATATGCAGGAAAGGCGTTTCGAGGATTGTAAGGAGGTCGGGATGCAGCGGTTCGCGATGACCATGACATCGAAGGGACAAGTGACCCTGCCGGCGGAGTTCCGACGGGCGATCGGTGCGGTCCCCGGCGATCGCCTGTCTCTTCTCGTCGGAGAGGATGGACGCGCGACCCTGGCGAAGGACATCGACGACCTGTCGTCTCTACAGGTCATCGCCCGGCGGGCGCGCGCGGCCGGCGCCACGCGAGAAGCGGATGGCGATCCGATCGGGGATTACCTCGTCGCCGAAGACGAGCGGACGAAATCGCCGCGATGATCGGCATCGACACCAACGTTCTGCTCCGCCACATCCTCGATGACGATGTTACGCAATCGCCGATCGCGACGGCGTTCCTGATGGACGACAGCCGGGTGACCGAGCCCGCCCTGGTCAACCCGGTGTTGCTCGTCGAACTCGTCTGGACGCTGATGCGGCGCGAGAGTTTCGGAAAACCCGTCATCTTGGATCTGCTCGATGTCTTGGTGCGATCGCGGCGGATCGCCTTCACCGACGAGCGGGCCGTCATCGCCGCCATCGAGGGGTGGCGGCGCGGCAAGGCCGACTTTCCCGACTATCTGATCCGCCACCTCAACCGGCAGGCCGGCGCGACTCGGACGATGACCTTCGACGGAGACGCGGCGATGGAGCCGGGTTTCTCGCGACTGACTGCCTGAGCGGAGGCGACCGACGTCCATGTCCAACACCCCACGCCCCGCGAGCCTTCCCCGCTCGGCCTATGCCGACATGTTCGGCCCCACCACCGGCGACCGCATCCGGCTGGCCGACACCTCCCTGGTCATCGAGGTGGAGCGCGACCACACCACCTATGGCGAGGAGGTGAAGTTCGGCGGCGGCAAGGTGATCCGCGACGGGATGGGGCAGTCCCAGGTGACGAACGCGGACGGGGCGGTGGACACCGTCATCACCAACGCCGTGGTCCTCGACCATTGGGGCGTGGTGAAATGCGACGTCGGCATCGTGAAGGGCCGCATCTTCCGGCTCGGCAAGGCCGGCAACCCGGACATCCAGCCCGGCGTCGACATCATCGTCGGGCCCGGCACGGAGGTCATCGCCGGCGAAGGCAAGATCCTCACGGCCGGCGGGTTCGACAGCCACATCCACTATATCTGCCCGCAGCAGATCGAGGAGGCCCTGTGCTCGGGCGTCACCACGATGCTCGGCGGCGGCACCGGCCCGGCGCACGGCACCTTCGCCACCACCTGCACCCCCGGTCCGTGGCATCTCGCCCGGATGATCGAGGCGGCGGATTCCTTTCCGATGAACCTCGCCTTCGCCGGCAAGGGCAACGCCTCGCGGCCCGAGAGCTTGGTCGAGATGGTCCGCGCCGGCGCCTGCGCGCTCAAGCTCCACGAGGATTGGGGCACCACGCCCCAGGCCATCGACACCTGCCTCACGGTGGCCGACCTCCACGACGTGCAGGTGATGATCCATTCCGACACGCTCAACGAATCCGGCTTCGTCGAGGACACGATCAAGGCGTTTGCCGGCCGGACCATCCACGCCTTCCACACCGAAGGGGCGGGGGGCGGCCACGCGCCGGACATCATGAAGGTGGCGGGGCTGATGAACGTGTTGCCCTCGTCCACCAACCCGACGCGCCCGTATACGAAGAACACCATCGACGAGCATCTCGACATGCTCATGGTCTGCCACCACCTCGACCCGGCGATCCCCGAGGATCTGGCCTTCGCCGAGAGCCGCATCCGCCGGGAGACCATCGCGGCCGAGGACATCCTGCACGATATCGGTGCGCTCTCGATGATGTCGTCGGACAGCCAGGCCATGGGCCGGGTCGGCGAGGTCGTCATCCGCACCTGGCAGACGGCCGACAAGATGAAGCGCCAGCGCGGCAGCCTGCCGGGCGACGCTAGCGGCAACGACAACCTGCGCGCCCGCCGCTACATCGCGAAATACACGATCAACCCGGCCATCGCCCATGGCGTCTCGGCCCATGTCGGCTCGGTGGAGGCAGGCAAGCTCGCCGACCTGGTGCTATGGACGCCGGCCTTCTTCGGGGTGAAGCCCGATCTCGTCGTCAAGGGCGGCATGATCGCCACCGCGCCGATGGGCGACCCCAACGCCTCGATCCCGACCCCCCAGCCGGTGCATTACCGCCCGATGTTCGGGGCGATCGGCCGCTCGCCCTTCGCCACCGCGCTCACCTTCGTCTCGAAGGCCGCCATCGAGGACGGGCTGGGCGAGCGGCTCGGGGTGCAGAAGCGGCTCGTCGCCGTGGAGAACGTGCGCGGCGGCATCTCGAAGAAGAGCATGATCCTCAACGACGCCACGCCCCACATCGAGATCGACGCGGAGACCTACGACGTCCGCGCCGACGGCGAGCTGCTGGTCTGCGAGCCGGCCGAGGTGCTGCCGATGGCGCAGCGGTATTTCCTGTTTTGAGGTAGGGTGGCGGCGCTGACAGGAGACATGCCATGGCAAAGGCTGCTGTGAGGCCGCCCCCGGGGCAGGATCTCCACGAGACCGATCTGTATCTCTGGACACAGGCGCAGGCGGCGCTCCTGCGCGCGGGTCGCTGGCAGGATGCCGACCTGAATCATCTCGCCGAGGAGATCGAGAGCTTGGGCGGGTCACAGAAATCCGAGATCCGCAACCGGCTCGCCATCCTGATCCAGCATCTGCTGAAATGGGAGTTTCAGCCTCAGAAGCGCAAATACGGCTGGCGGGCCTCCATCGTCGAGCAACGGCTCCAGATCGACGGTCTTCTCGATGTCAGTCCCAGCCTCAAGCCATGGCCCGAGGCGGTGCTCGCCAAGGCCTATCGCCTGGCACGCGTCCGTGCGGCAGAGGAGACGGGCTTGAGCGAGCGCGGCCTTCCTGAAACCTGTCCCTACTCGCTCCAGCAGATCATGGACGATGGCTTCTATCCGGGTCCGGTAGAACCGGACGTTCTCTGATGCCGAGGATCGGTATGACCGAGCTGCTTGAGGAAGCGATCGCTGCACCATGATCCGAGCCACAAGCGTCCTGCGCCGCGATGTCCTCGCTGGCGAGATCGTCGACCGCATCGTCCTCGACCATGGCGACCGCCACCGCCGGCGCATGGCCATGCGCGGGGTCGGCGGCCTGTCCTTCCTGCTCGACCTGCCCGAGCCGACGGTTCTCGACGACGGCGACGCCCTGGTGCTGCAGGACGGCCGCCTCGTCTGGGTCGAGGCCGCGCCCGAGCGCCTGCTGGAGATCCGGGCCGCCGACGACCACGCCCTGAAACGGCTGATCTGGCACATCGGCAACCGGCACATCCCGGCCGAGATCGGGGCGGACGCGGTCTACATCGCCTATGACCATGTCCTCGCCGAGATGGTGCGCGGCCTCGGCGGTTCGGCCGAGCCGGTGGAGCGTCCGTTCCGGCCCGAGGGCGGCGCCTATGCCGGCGAGGCCGCCGGGCACCACCATCACGGGCATGATCATCATCATCCGCACAGCCACGACGCGGTGCCCGGTTGAGCCTCGTCCTCTCCCCCACCGCCACCTTCCCCGGACGGGCGGAGCGCAGCGGAGCCCGATCCGGGGTCCGGCACGAGAAGCCGCGAAGCGCCCGACCATTCCGCGCCGCCGATCATGAGCCGCTGGCGCGGCCCGGTTCGGGCTGGGCCCCGGATCGCCTTCCGCTGACGCTGCAGGCGTCCGGGGAAGGTGGCTTGGGGCGATGAGGGGCGAGCCCTCGATGATCGACACCGTCCGGCTCATGGCCTGGCTCTCGCCGGGCTATCCCGTCGGGGCCTATGCCTATTCGCACGGGCTCGAATGGGCAGTGGAATGCGGCGATGTCGGCGGCGAGGCCTCGCTGCTGGCCTGGCTCGGCGACGTGCTCGAACGCGGCGCGGTGCGCACCGACCTGATTCTCCTGGCCCATACCCATGCCGCCGCAGCGGCGGGGGACCTCCCGGCCTTGAGCGAGGTCAACGACCTCGCCGTCGCCCTCGCGCCGACGCGTGAACTCCATCTCGAGACGACCCAGCAGGGCCGCAGCTTCCTCGAGGCCACCCGCGCCGCCTGGAACACCCCGGAACTCGACCGGTTGAGCGCGGCGCTCCCCGGCGCGGTGGCCTATCCGGTGGCGGTCGGGCTCTCAGCCGGCGCCCACCGCATGGCGCTCCCCCCGGTTCTCGCCGGATTCGGCCTCGCCTTCCTGCAGAACCTCGTCTCGGCGGCGCTCCGCTGCGCGCCGATCGGCCAGAGCGCCGGCACGCGGGTGATCGCGGCGCTGACCCCGCGGGTGACGACGCTCGCCGCCGCCATCCCGGCCCTCACCCTCGACGAGATCGGCACCGCGACCCTGCGCCTCGATCTCGGCTCGGCCCGGCACGAGACCCAGTATTCCCGGATTTTCCGCTCGTGAAAGACCCCGTCATGACCTCACCGAACGGCCCCTCACCGAACGGCCCCCTGCGCGTCGGCATCGGCGGCCCCGTCGGCTCCGGCAAGACCGCGCTGATGGAGCAGCTCTGCAAGCGCTTCCGCGATCGCTTCGAGATCTGCGCCATCACCAACGACATCTACACCAAGGAGGATGCCCGCATCCTCACCGTGGCCGGGGCCTTGCCCGAGGAGCGGATCATGGGCGTCGAGACCGGGGGCTGCCCGCATACGGCGATCCGCGAGGACGCCTCGATCAACCTCGCGGCGGTGGCCGAGATGCGCCGCCGCTTCCCGAAGCTCGACCTGATCCTGATCGAATCCGGCGGCGACAACCTCGCGGCGACCTTCTCGCCGGAACTCGCCGACCTCACCCTCTACGTGATCGATGTCGCCGGCGGCGAGAAGATCCCGCGCAAGGGCGGCCCGGGCATCACCCGGTCCGATCTCCTCATCGTCAACAAGACCGACCTCGCCCCGATGGTCGGCGCCGATCTCGGGGTGATGGAGACCGATACCAGGCGCATGCGCGGCACCCGGCCCTACGTGTTCTCGTCCCTGCGCGAGGGCCACGGCGCCGACACGGTCGCCCGCTTCATCGTCGAGGCCGGGGGGTTGGGATAGGGTCCGGGAGCCATCCCACCCATCCCCCTCATCCTGAGGCGGCGCAGCGCAGCGGAGCCCTCGAAGGAGGCCTCCGGGGATCGCCGGTCAGGCTGGAGCCCTCCTTCGAGGCCGCTTCGCGGCACCTCAGGATGAGGAATTCGGGTAGGAAGACGTCGCGGGAGCGAGCCCCGCCCCCGTCCCCTCGAGGTCCTGCCACGTGACGACACCCCGTTTCGCCCGCGCGGCTTCCGTCAGGGAAGTCTTCCTCGCCTTTCTCAGGCTCGGGCTCACCGCGTTCGGCGGTCCGATCGCCCATCTCGGCTATTTCCGCGAGGAGTTCGTGCATCGCCGGCGCTGGCTCGACGAGGCGGCCTATGCCGATCTCGTGGCCCTGTGCCAGTTCCTGCCGGGGCCGGCCTCCAGCCAGGTCGGCTTCTCCCTCGGGGTGATGCGGGGAGGGGGATTGGCCGGCGGGCTCGCCGCCTGGACCGCCTTCACCCTGCCCTCGGCGCTCCTCCTCGTGGCCTTCGCCTACGGCGCGGACGCCCTCGGCGGCCCGATCGGATCGGGCATCGTCCACGGCCTCAAGCTCGTCGCGGTGGCGGTGGTGGCCCAGGCGGTCTGGGGCATGGGCCGCAGCCTCGCCCCCGACGCCACCCGCGCGACCATCGCCTTCGCCGCCCTGGCCCTGACCACGGCGCTGGCGGGCTCGGCCGGCCAGGTCGCCGGCATCCTGCTCGGAGCCGCGGCCGGCCTCGTCTTCTGCCGTGAGGCCTCCGGGGCGATGGGCGGGCATCTCGGCATCGCGGTCTCGCGCCGGGCCGGCGCGGTGGCCCTCCTCCTGTTCGGCCTGTTCCTGGCCGTCCCGCCGTTCCTGGCGAAAGCCCTGTCCTCGCACGGGCTCGCGATGTTCGACGCGTTCTACCGCTCCGGCGCCCTCGTCTTCGGCGGCGGCCACGTGATGCTGCCGCTCCTGCGCACGGCCCTGGTGGAGACCGGCTGGATCGGTCCGGACGCGTTCCTCGCCGGCTACGGCGCGGCGCAGGCGGTGCCGGGGCCGCTCTTCACCTTCGCAGCCTATCTCGGCGCGGCGCTCGGGCCCGAACCGAACGGCCTCGCCGGGGCCGCCATCGCCCTGGTGGCGGTGTTCCTGCCGGGCCTGCTCCTGGTCTACGGGGCGCTGCCGTTCTGGGATGCCTTCCGCGAAAGACCCCTGGCGCAGGCGGCCATGCGCGGCGCCAATGCGGCGGTGGTGGGGATCCTCGCGGCCGCGCTCTACGATCCGCTCTGGACCGGCGCCGTCCTCGGCCCGCGCGATTTCGCCGTGGCGGCCGGCGCGTTCCTGCTCCTGACGATCGGGGCGGCCCCGCCCTGGATCGTGGTCGCGCTCACGGCCGTCGCGGGGGCGGGCCTGGCGGTGGCCGGGGGCTGACGCCCCATCCAACCCTCTCGGGATGAAGTCGAGAGCGGGAGAGACGAGAACCTCAGCCGTCGCAATTCGCCGAAAGCAGCGCCAGAATGCGCTGGAAGCTTTGGTATTGCGCCATGCTCGACGGGTGCCGGATCTCGGCGGCATCGGGCAGGATGCCGGCGAAGCCCGCTCCCGGATCGGCGACGAAGGGGCGCGGACCGACATGGGCGCCCATCCGGTTGGTGACGTCGACCTCGCCGCAGATGGCGTCGGCCTTGCCCCGGCGCAGCCGGCCGTAGCGTGCCTCGGCCGGGCTCTTGAGCCCCTTGCCGACCAGCGCCATCACGGAAGCCGACATCTCCGCCCCGATCGCGGCGTCGGACCCGTCGGTGACGGTCTGCGCCGTGGCGGGCCCGGCGGCGAGAAGGGCCAGGGTGAGGGAGACGACGAGGCGGCCCGCGCGCATCACGAGGCCTTGGCCACCACTTCGATGTCGCGGTCCATGCCGCTCTCCACCTTGAACTCGCGGGTATAGACCTGCCCGTCATGGCGGGCGATGAGGACGTAGTCGCCCTCCGCCAGGGTCACCTGCGGGAAGGCGCCGATGGCCTCGCGGATCGTGTCGCCGCCCGGCGTCAGCACGCTGAAGGCGGTGCCGGCGAAGGCCTCGGCGCCGGGCGCGGCCACGAGCTTGAGGGTCACGGTGGCGGCCCGGTGGTTGAGGGTCGCGTCGGTGACCTTGCCGTTCTCCACCTTGAGGTCGGCGCGCTGGATCGCGTTCGACTCCCCGTAATTCGAGACCACGTGGTAGGTCCCCTCCGGCAGGCGGATGATCTCGCCCGCCTTCACGCCGCTGCGCACGAGGCGCCCCTCCGAATTGGTGCCGATGGGCACGAAGACCGAGAAGGCGAGGTCGGCCGGGGCGATCTTCATGTCGCCGATGGCGCCCGAGAGCTTGAGCGCCCCGGCGGTGATGGTGAGGCGGTCGCTCAGCGCCGTACCCGCCATGGTGATGCGCTTCGAGGCGCTGGCGAACCCGTAGGTGACAGTGGCGACGTAGCTGCCCGGTGCCAGGGTGAAGCGCGGATCCGCCGCCTCGGACCGGGCGACGATGTTCGGCCGCACCCCGTCGGACCGGTCCTCGTAGATGCGCCAGGCGAGGCCGGACCGCACCGGCTGGTCGCTGCCCGCGAACAGGGCGGAGAGGGCGAGCGGCGCCTCGCCCTCGACGGGCGGGCTCGGCAAT
This sequence comes from Methylobacterium marchantiae, assembly GCF_042679825.1. Lineage (NCBI taxonomy): Bacteria > Pseudomonadati > Pseudomonadota > Alphaproteobacteria > Hyphomicrobiales > Methylobacteriaceae > Methylobacterium > Methylobacterium marchantiae. The sequence continues at coordinate 186,949 of NZ_JBHTND010000006.1, forward strand.
TGCGGCCCGACGATCGAGGGGGAAGGCAGGCCCTGCCCGTTGCGACCGCCGAACGGGTCGCGCTCCTGCGCCCGCGCCGGCAACGCCGCCATCAGGACGGCTCCCGTCACCGCGAGCCCGCGCATCACCGGTCCCATCCGCCGTCTCCTCCGCGGACCCGTCCTGAGAGGGCCCATCCCGCGCGGGTCCGTCCTGCATCCCGGCGATTGCCAAGGTGCGGACCGCGCGCCATGTCTTGCTGGTAAAGACGTCTTGCTCAGCAAGATGTCTTGCTCGTCAAGATATCCTGGCGATCGACGGGTTCCTGCCGAAAGCCATCTCCCGCTTTGAAACCGGACCGTGGCGGCTCCAAGGCCGAAACGGTTGCGGGGACGAGGCTCTTCCCCCCACGTCCCGGATCGGCACGCCTTTCCCTCGGACATAGCCGCTCGCCGCCCCGGCGGCCAATCCTTCGCTTCCGCCCTTCGCGTCCACTCTTCGCGCCGAACAGGTTCCATGGACAGCAAACCCGATCTCGCCCGCAGCGACACCCTCGATCTCCTGCGCCTGCGCCGCTCCGTGCCGCCGATCAACCTCGACGGTCCGGGGCCGGGCGCGGAGGAACTCGACGCGATCCTCACCATCGCCTCGCGGGTGCCCGACCACGGCAAGCTCAGCCCCTGGCGCTTCCTGGTGATCGAGGGGGACGGCCGCCTGCGTGTCGGCGAGCTCATCGCCGAGGCCTATGCCGCCGACAATCCGGGGGCGGATGCCAAGCGTCTCGACCTGGAGCGGAACCGCCTCGCCCATGCGCCGCTCGTGGTGGCCGTGGTCTCCAGCGCCGCCCCGCACGTGAAGATACCGGAATGGGAGCAGGTCCTCTCGGCCGGCGCCGTGTGCATGAACCTCGTCGTCGCGGCCAATGCCGCCGGCTTCGCTACCGCCTGGCTGACCGAGTGGTTCGCCTATGACCGCCGCGTCCTCGACGCGCTCGGCCTCGACCCGCGCGAGAAACTCGCCGGCTTCATCCATCTCGGCCGTGCCCGCGAGATCCCGAGCGACCGCCCGCGGCCGATCCTCTCCGACATCGTCACACGGATCTGAGCGGCGCCATGCATTACGATTCCGAGAACCGCACCCTGCCGCACAACCCGCTGAAGGCCCTGGTAGCACCCCGGCCGATCGGCTGGATCAGCGCGATGAACAAGCAGGGCCAGGTCAACCTGGCCCCCTATTCCTACTTCAACGCCGTCGCCAGCGACCCCGACATGGTGATGTTCTCCTCCTCCGGCCGCAAGGATGCGATGACCTTCGCGGAGGAGGGCGGCGAGTTCGTCTGCAACTTCGCCACCTACGACCTGCGGGACGCGATGAACGCCACCTCGGCGCCCCTGGCCCGCGGCGACAGCGAGTTCGTCGCGGCCGGACTGACCCCCGTCCCGTCGCGCAAGGTGCGCCCGCCGCGCGTGGCCGAGGCGCCGGCCGCCCTCGAATGCCGGTGGCTGCAGACCGTGCCGCTGACGCCGCTGGACGGAAGCGAGGCCAGTCACTTCCTGGTGATCGGCCAGGTCGTGTCGATCTATATCGACGACGCCTTCATCAAGGAGGGTCGCGTCGATACCGGCGCCATGCATCCGCTCCTGCGCGGAGGCTATTTCGACTATTTCAGCGTCACGGACGAGGCTCGTTTCGAGTTGAAGCGCCCGGCCGGCGCGGGACAGTAGCCTCGTCTGCCGGTCGTCCGGCGAGCGGGGCAAGCTCGGCCCCGGTCGAAGGTTGTGAAGGCCCGGCCTGTGCCAAAAAGGGAACCAAGCGGACGGCCGAAACCTTATTGGCCCGAGGCGCCGTTTGGCGGCTCCTTTCTGCGAACCGCCTGAGGGGGCGCTCGCACAGGTCTACACACCATGATCGTCAAGCTCACCGCCCCGCTCCTCCTCGTCGCCGGTCTCGCGACCCCGGCCCTGGCCCAGACGACGACCCGTCCGCCGACCGTGCTGATCCATGGCAATTACTGCGGACCCGGCAACAACGCTCCACTCCCGCCCATCGACGCCCTCGATGCGGCCTGCGCCCGTCACGATGCCTGCACGCCGGATGGCGGCCTCCCCACCAAGGCCTGCAACCTGCGCCTCCAGCGCGAGGCCGCTTTAATCGCGCGCGATCCGCGCCAGTCGGGCGATCTCCGGTCGCTCGCCGGCCTGATCTCGGTGGGCGCCTCGATGATGATGGCGGATACGGGCGCGCATGCGGCTCCCGCCCCGACGGCGACCCCCGTCAGCCACGATGTCGTCCCGCCCGAGACGCAACGCTGGTCGCCCGCCCCGGCGGAGACGCCGGCCCTGTCGACGGACGAGGATGGCGACGACGCCGAGTAGGCTCGGGACCGGCCTTCTGTCGCGAGGATTCACGCTCTCCCGCATCGTCCCTCGGACGCGTCAGGCGTCCGGGGAATCCGGGTCGAAGGCCATGACGATCCGCGCCTGATCCGGATCGAGAGCGAGCTTCGCCTGAAGCCCGTCGCGGCGGGCCTCCTCGACTTCACGCAGGACATCGCCCCCCGCCGGACATGCCGCATCGATCGCGGCCACCTTCGCCGCCGCCGCGGCGAGGCGGACCAGCGAGCGGATCTGGGCGAGCGGCGGGATCCATCCACCGTCGCCACTGCGGAGGGTCCGTGCTCCGATCTCGATCCTCACGGCCTCGGCGTCCCAGGCGATGCCGGCGAGGCGGTCGCTCGATCCCGCGAGATGCTGCAAGGCGAACGCGCCCTTCGCCGTCCCGACCAGGGCGAGGATGCGTGTCGCGCCGTCGGGCAGCCCCTGCATCGCCTCCTCGACGGCGAGCCGCGCACCGAGCCGCATGACGTCCCGTGCGCTTTCGCAATCGGTCAGGACGATTCCGTGCGGTGCCGCCGCCATCATCGCCGGGAGGTCGCGCTCGAGGGTTCGCGAGCGCAGGTAGAGAAGGGGGGCGCCCGCCTTCCGGGCGGTGGGGAGGATCGGCGGCGCACCCTCCGTCACGTCCACGATGAGCGCGTGCGCGCCGCTCTCCATGGCCGCCGCGACGGCCTGCGCCTCTCCGGGGACGATCAGGATCGCGTGCATGCCGGCCTCCCTTGTCTCTCGCTGCATGCGGCCGGATCGATGCATCCTGTCATGTCGTCGGTCCGCGGTCTCCGGCAACTGCCCGGTCTCGGGCCATAGCCTGGTCTCGGCCCATTCTCTCGGCGAGGAAATCCACCAGCACGCGGATGCGGGCGGGCATGGCCGGTCCGCCGACGAACACCGCATGGATCGCCTCGCGGTCCTGAGGATTGTACGCCTCCAGGAGCGGCACGAGCCGGCCGGCGGCGAGATCCTCGGCGATGTGGAAGGTGCCCACGCGGGTGATGCCGACCCCCTGCAGGGCGAGCTGGACCAGGGTCTCGCCATTGTTGGCGGCGACGTTGCCCCGCACCGCGAGGAGAGACTCGCGGCCCTCCTCGCGGAACGGCCAGCCCGGCTCGATCCGTCGGAAATTGAAATCGAGGCAGTTGTGTCCGGTAAGATCGGCCGGGACGCGCGGCGTACCGGAGCGGGCGAGATAGGCGGGCGAGGCCACGACCATCCGCCCGGTCTCGCCCAGGCGCCGGGCGGTGAGGGGGCTGTCGGCGAGGGGCCCGAATCTGATCGCCACGTCGGCCCGCCCGCCGAGCACGTCGGCGACCTCGTCGCTGAGGTCGATCTCCACCACGATCCCCGGATGGCGCGCGACGAAGTCGCCGATGAGGGGCACCACCACCCGCCGTCCATGGGCCATGGACGCGCTGACCCGCACCCGGCCGCGCGGACGGCCCTGATCGGCGATCTGCGCTTCGGTCTCGTCGAGATCGGCCAGGATGCGCCGCGCCGCCCTCCCATAGGTCTCGCCCTCGGCGGTCAGGCGCAGGGAGCGCGTGGTGCGCACCAGGAGCCGGACGCCGAGCCGGGCCTCGATCCGCGCCACCACCCGGCTCACCGCCGAGGGCGTCAGGCCGAACCGGCGCGCGGCCGCCGACAGGCTCCCCTCCTGCGCCACCGCGAGGAAGATCGCCATATCGCCGGCCCGGTCGACCCTGTCTCGCAGCATTGATGCTCCCGGGGCACGGATGTTGGTCCCGCCACGGGACTACTGCGGTCTCGCGGTTTTCGCCATGTGCTTGTGCGGAACGAACGGAAAGCACGAGCCATGACGATCAACCTTCCCCTGCTGGCGCTGGCGGCCGGTGCCTTCGGCATCGGCGTCACCGAATTCACGCCGATGGGCATGCTGCCCCTCATCGCCGGCGACCTCCACGTCTCGATCCCGGCGGCTGGCCTCATCGTCAGCGCCTACGCGATGGGGGTGCTTCTCGGCGCGCCGCTGATGACGCTGGCCTTCGCCCGGATGCCGCGCCGGCGGCTGCTGGTGGGCCTGATGGGCATCTTCACCCTCGGCAACCTCCTCTCGGCCCTGGCCGACAGCTACGCGATGCTGGTGGTCGCCCGCCTCGTCACCTCGCTGAACCACGGCGCCTTCTTCGGGGTGGGCGCTGTGGTGGCCGCCGGCATCGTGCCGCCCGAGCGCCGCGCGGCCGCCGTGGCGGCGATGTTCTCCGGGCTCACCATCGCGACGATCGGCGGCGTGCCGCTGGCGGCCTGGATCGGCGAGATGCTCGGCTGGCGCGCGGCCTTCTGGGGCATCGCCGGGGTCGGGGCCGTGGCCATGCTGGCGCTGCGCCTCGCCCTTCCGAAGCTGGAGGTCGAGGCCGGCGGCGACATGCGGGCCGAACTCCGGGTCCTCATGCGCGGGCCGGTGCTCGCCGCCCTCGCGCTCACGGTGCTCGGGGCGAGCGCCATGTTCACGGTGTTCACCTACATCGTGCCGATCCTGCGGGTCGAGACGGGTGCCGCGACGCCGTTCGTGACGGCGATGCTGGTGCTCTACGGAATCGGCCTGACGGTCGGCAATTGGGCGGGCGGGCGCTTCGCCGACCGCTCGGTGGACGGGACCCTGTTCGCCTCCCTCGGCGGGCTCGTCGTGGTGCTGGCCCTCTTCGCCTGGGGCGTGCGCTGGGAAGTGCCGGCCGCGATCCTGATCTTCCTCTGGGGCATCGCGAGTTTCGCCCTGGTACCGCCGCTCCAGATGCGGGTGATGGAGAAGGCTGAGGGCGCGCCCAACCTCGCCTCGGCCATGAATATCGGCGCGTTCAACCTCGGCAACGCCATCGGTGCCGCCGTCGGCGGGGGCGTGATCGATGCGGGCCTCGGCTACCCGGCGGTCCCCCTCGCCGGGGCGGCCATGGCCGGCGCCGGGCTCGTCATGCTGGCGGTCCTGCGCCGGGGCCGTCAGGCCAGGATCGCCGCGCCCGTATCCTGCTGAAGTTTCTGCAGCTTCGGGGCCATGTTCACGCTCCGTCCTTCAGTCTTTGTTTACCATGATCGGAACACTTTGAGGCTCAGGCCGACGATCGCGTCCGCCTGCAGCCGGACGGCCATGTTCCTGTTCACCACACCCCCCGCCAGCACGCGCGACACCGGCCTCGGCCGGGACGCGGGCACGCGCGGCGGAGCGGCCACGGGGACGTCGACGGGCGCCTCCACGGGATCGGCCTCCGCCGGCGTGGTCGATGCGATCCGCAGCGGCGCCCGCAACACCGGCACCCAGTTCGACTATCTCCTCGCCACGGCCAAGCGCGAATCCTCCCTCGATCCGTCGGCCAAGGCCGCCACCTCCTCGGCCACCGGCCTGTTCCAGTTCATCGAGCAGACCTGGCTCGGGACCATGAAGAATGCGGGGCCCAAGCTCGGCCTTTCCGCCTATGCCGACGCCATCACCGCCAGGCCCGACGGCACCTACACGGTGGAGGACGCCTCCGCGCGCCAGACGATCCTCGACCTGCGCCGGGACCCGGCGGTGGCCGCGACCATGGCCGGCGCCCTGACCCAGCGCAACGGCGAGTCCCTCACCGCCGCCCTCGGGCGCGAGCCCACCGGCGGCGACCTCTACGCCGCCCATGTGCTCGGCGCGCGCGGGGCGGCGACGCTGATCAACACCGCCCAGG
>NZ_JBHTND010000007.1:0-166981 GCF_042679825.1 Methylobacterium marchantiae
AGGATCGTGATCAGGCTCCGCATGCGATGCCCTCCAAAAGCCTCGCAGAAGCCCAATTCCCAAACCGGCGCTACATCAAATCCTCAAATGCGATTCCCCTGGCCCGAACTCTCTGGAACGCCCGATTCTTACCGTGCTTCGGTCCCCGGTTCGCGGCCGGGCAATTGGCCGGGCTTGATCACCGGCATGCCGCTATTCTCCGTCTCGGGAGGCTTGACGACCATGCCCGGAGCGGAATTGCCCGGCGGTTTGATGACGCCGTCATTCTTTTCGAGTTTGTCGCTCAAGGTCGAACCGCCGTTACCGTCCTCGGAAGGGCGAACCTTCTCCGGCACCGTCTCGGTCGAGGGTGGAATGTTCGGCGAGGTGTCGCGGCCCTTCAGGGGAACGTCCGGAGACTGGGCGTAGGCGCCAGAGGCGGACAGGGCGACGACGAGTAATGCGGCGTGACGAAGCGGTTTCGACATCGAGATCCCCCAAGGAGTTGGGGGACAAACCGCTCCGACGGCGATGGAGTTCCTGCTGAAGCGCGGGACGACCGAGCGGCGCGGCCCCGCCGCTATGCCCCGGCCATCTCCAGGTAGAGGGCGCGCAAGCGCTTGGTCAGAGGGCCGGGTGCTCCGTCGCCGAGACTGCAGCTGTCGATCTCGACTACGGGCATCACGAAGGCCGAGGCGCTGGTGAAAAAGGCTTCCTCGGCGGCGAAAGCCTCCTCCACCGAGAAGAGCCGTTCCTCGATCGTCAGGCCTGCCTCTTCCGCGAGACGCATGACGGCGAGACGGGTGATGCCGGGCAGGAGAGCGGTGGAGAGCGGGCGGGTGACGACCTTTCCGCCGGTGATGATGAAGGCGGTGGACGACGACCCCTCGGTGACGAAGCCGTCCTCGACCATCCAGGCCTCCGATACGCCGGCCTTCGCGGCTTCCTGCTTCGCCAGGACCTGGGCGAGGAGCGCCACGGACTTGATGTCCCGCCGCTTCCAGCGGATGTCGGGAACGGTGATGACCTTGGCGCCGCGCTCGGCGACGGGGTTCCTGGCCACCGTCTTGGCCTGCGTGAACATCACCACGGTCGGCGGCGTCTCGGCGGGCGGGAAGGCGAAATCCCTCTCGTAGGTGCCGCGCGTCACCTGCATGTAGACGAGGCCTTCGGCGAGCTCGTTCCGTCGGACGAGCTCGGTTTGGAGCCGCACCCACTCGTTGGTCGGATGGGGATTGCGGATGCCGATCTCGCCCAGCGACCGGTCGAGCCGCGCCAGATGCGCCTCGTTGTCCACGAGGCGACCGCCCAGCACCGCCGACACCTCGTAGATCCCGTCGGCGAACAGGAAGCCGCGGTCCATGATCGAGACGGTGGCAGCCTCGAAAGGCACGAACTCGCCGTTGACGTAGACGATGCGCGACATGGGACTTCCTCTCGTCCGAACAGGTACGGCTGCTGTGCCGTCAGGAGGTCTCGAAGCACGAAATGTGCAGCGTGAATGACCGCGAGGTCTCGCCCGCGATCAGGCCTCGCCGAACACCCGCGTGAAGATCGTGTCCACGTGCTTGAAATGGTAGCCGAGATCGAAGCATTCCTCGATCTGCTCGGGGGTCAGGGACGCGGTAACGTCCGCATCGGCCTTCAGCAGGGTGAGGAAATCGCCCTCTCCGCGCCAGACCGGCATGGCGTTACGCTGGACCAGCCGATAGGCATCCTCGCGCGAGACGCCGGCCTGGGTCAGAGCCAGCAGCACCCGCTGCGAATGGACGAGACCGCCGAGCTTGTCGAGGTTGCGCTGCATCTGCTCGGGGTAGATCAGCAGCTTGTCGATCACGCCGGTCAGCCGCGCCAGGGCGAAGTCGAGGGTCACCGTGGCGTCCGGGCCGATCATACGCTCGACCGAGGAATGCGAGATGTCGCGTTCGTGCCACAGCGCCACGTTCTCCATGGCGGGAAGCGCGAAGGAGCGCACCATGCGGGCGAGCCCGGTGAGATTCTCGGTGAGCACGGGATTGCGCTTGTGGGGCATGGCCGACGAGCCCTTCTGCCCCTCCGAGAAGAACTCCTCCGCCTCGAGCACCTCGGTCCGCTGCAGGTGGCGCACCTCGATGGAGAGACGCTCGACGGAGCTGGCGACGACGCCCAGGGTGGCGAAGAACATGGCGTGGCGGTCGCGCGGGATGACCTGGGTCGAGACCGGCTCGGGGGTAAGACCCATGGCCTTGGCGACGTATTCTTCCACGCGCGGGTCGATATTGGCGAAGGTGCCGACGGCGCCCGAGATCGCGCAGGTGGCGACTTCCTCGCGGGCGGCGACGAGACGGGCGCGGGCGCGCTCGAACTCGGCATAGGCCTGGGCGAGCTTCAAGCCGAAGGTCACCGGCTCGGCATGGATACCGTGCGAGCGACCGATCGTCGGGGTCAGCTTGTGCTCGAAGGCCCGGCGCTTGATCGCCGCGAGAAGCGCATCGACGTCCTTGATCAGGATGTCGGCGGCGCGCACGAGCTGGACGTTGAAGCAGGTGTCCAGCACGTCCGACGAGGTCATGCCCTGGTGCACGAACCGCGCGTCGGGACCGACGATCTCGGCGAGATGCGTGAGGAAGGCGATGACGTCGTGCTTGGTCACGGCTTCGATCGCGTCGATACGCGCGACATCGAAAACCGCGTCGCGCCCCTTCTCCCAGATCGTATCGGCCGCCTGCTTCGGCACCACGCCGATCTCGGCCAGCGCCGTGGTGGCGTGCGCTTCGATCTCGAACCAGATGCGGAACCGGGATTCGGGAGACCAGATCGCGGTCATCTCGGGGCGGCTGTAACGGGGGATCATGCGGCGCCTCGGGTCAACGCGTCAGGGTCGGTGTCTCCCGCGAAGCCCCCTCGCGCCGCAATGGCCATGGGGAGCCGCCGGGCGCCGGAAGCGCCCGCGGAATGCACCAGTCGAGGCCGGCGCCTAGCATGAGCGGCCGCCTCGCTCAACGCATCCCGGCGCCAGACCTGAATTAACCTGTGTCAATTTTACATCGAAGGGCGGCGCAGAGAGACAGTTCAGAAACAATCTAGGAAACAATCCCTCGCCTCTTTCGGCATTCGAGCCCGGCAGTTAGCGCGTGTTCTGGAACGTTTATTAGAGTCTTTCTGAAATTAAAATCGTTACTCGTTTCGTTAAGACTGTTTCACCGCCGATATATTCTTCATAGAGATAAGACTTAGGCGCTATAAATCAGATTATCGCGTCTATGTCCCCGAATTATATTTCTAAGACGGACGAAGTAGGCCCATGTTCTTCCATTTCGGAAAGTATCAACCTGTAGTTTTATTGACGGCCACCTACCTGGTTGGTGCCGATGTTGCCCGAGCACAGGACAGTGTCGGCAATGCGAGATCCCCTGTCGCCATCACTCTTGACCAGCTCAACGTGGACGCTGCGCGTGGCGAGAGCATCGGCTACCTGACGACGAGGACCCGGAGCGCGACGAAGACCGACACGCCCCTGATCGACACGCCGCAATCGGTGAGCATCGTCACCCGCCAGCAGATTCTCGATCAGGGTATCCAGAGCGTCACCGAGGCGATCCGCTACGTTCCCGGCGTCATCCCGCACCAGGGAGAGGGTAATCGCGACGACGTGGTGATCCGCGGGCAGCGCTCCAACGCCGATTTTTTCGTCAATGGCATCCGGGACGACGTCCAGTATTTCCGCGATCTCTACAACGTCCAGCGCATCGAAGTGCTGAAGGGCCCGAACGCCATGATCTTCGGCCGCGGCGGCGGCGGCGGCATCATCAACCGTGTGCTGAAGGACCCCGACGGGGTGCCGCTTCGCGAGGTCGTGCTCCAGGGCGGCCAATACGGCAACAAACGCATGTCCGTCGATGTCGGCGACCGCGTGAGTGACGGCGCCTTCTTCCGCCTCAACGGCGTCGTCGAGGATAGCGGTACCTTCCGCGATTACGGCGATCTGCGACGCTACGGCGTCAATCCGACGATGACGTTCCTGCTTGGTCCGGATACGACGCTGAAGCTCTCTTACGAATACTTCCACGACGATCGCACCACCGATCGCGGTATTCCCTCGCAATTCGGCCGGCCTTATCGCTATCGCCAGAATGTCTCGACCTACTTCGGCAATCCCGATCTCAGCTACGCCCGGGTCGACGCCAACATCGCCACCGCCACCCTGGATCATCGCTTCGAAACCGGTGTGCAGATGCACAGCCAGCTGAGATTCGCCGATTACCAGAAGTTCTACCAGAACGTTTACCCCAATATCCGGTCCAATGTCGTATCCGGTCCGAACGGAGACACCGCGACGCTGTCCGCGTACAACAACGAGTCCAACCGAACGAATTATTTCAGCCAGAACGACTTCACCTACAAGTTCGCGACCGGGCCTCTGCTCCACACTCTGCTGGCAGGATTCGAGCTCGGCTATCAGGAGGGCCTGACATATCGTCAGGATGGATTCTTCGCGTCGAATGGATCGCAGAATCTCGTGGTCAATGCGATGTCACCGGTGAGCCGGGTTCCCGTCACCTTCCGTAACATCGCAAGCGGTGCCAACAGCCGCTACGATCTCGGGCTCGCTGCTCTCTACGCCCAGGATCAAGTGGAAATCGGTCCTCACCTGCAACTGATCGGCGGTCTGCGCTACGACCACTTCGATTTCTCCGCCACCGATCGGCGCGACCGGGTCGCCGTCGGCCGTGTCGACGACTTGATCTCGCCGCGCGCCGGCATCGTCATCAAGCCCGTCGAGAACGTCGCGGTGTACGGCAGCTACAGCGTGTCCTATCTCCCGTCCGCAGGCGACCAATTCGGCACCTTGTCGCCGGGGCTCGCGATCTCCGAGCCTGAACGCTTCGAGAACATGGAGGTCGGCCTGAAGGTCGACGTCTCATCGACGCTTCAGCTGACGGGCGCCCTGTACAACCTCGACCGCTTCAATCAGCGCCTTCCGGATCCGAACAACGCCGGCTTCTTTCTCGCCAGCGGTCAGACCAAGACGCAGGGGGCCGAGATCGGCGCCAACGGCTACGTCACCGATTGGTGGCAGATCGCCGGAGGCTATGCGTTCACCGACGCGCGGATCGAGAGCGGCTTCAGCCAGGGCGCCACGGTCATCCGTCCGGGCAATCGTGTCGCCCTGGTACCGTTCAATGCCGTCACGCTGTGGAACAAGTTCGACGTGACGCCGGAATTCTCCTTCGGCATCGGCGTCATCAACCAGACCCACACCTTCGCGGCGTCCGATGATTCCGTCCGGCTGCCGAGCTATACGCGGTTCGATCTCGGGCTGTTCTATCGCCTGAACGACAGTTGGAGGGCGCAGGTCAACATCGAGAACGTGTTCGACCGGAAGTATGTCGCGACGGCCGACGGCAACAACAACATCAGCCCGGGCGCTCCCAGGCTCATCCGGGCTCAGGTCATCGCCCGGTTCTGAAAAGACGCTCTACAGCGGGTGGGAGCTACTCCACCCGCTGCCAGCCGGTCCCCATCAGCCGTTCTTGCGGCCGGAAACGGGCCTTGTAATCCATCTTCCGCGAGCCATCGACCCAGTATCCGAGATACAGATACGGCAGACCGAGGGAGGCGGCCCGACGGATATGGTCGAGGATCATGTAGGTCCCGAGCGAGCGCTGGGCCTCGATCGGATCGTAGAACGAATAGACCATCGACAGCCCATCGGAGAGGACGTCGGTGAGGCAGAGGGCCACGGTCGGGCCGGTGCCGCGTCCGTTGATCGCCGTGTCCGGTCCGCGCCGGCGATAGGCCACGAGATGCGTGTCCACGTGGCTGTCCTCGATCATCATGGCGTAGTCGAGCACGGTCATGTCGACCATGCCGCCGTCGCCATGACGGGCATCGAGATAGCGGCGGAAGAGGGCATATTGCTCCGAGCCGGGGCGGTTCGGTTCGGGATTGCCGACGAGGTCAGCATTGCGCTGTAGGATGCGCCGCTGGCTGGCCGAGGCGATGAAATCCGCCACCACGACCCGAACGGAGATACAGGCGCGGCACGACTCACAGGCCGGCCGATAGGCGATGGTCTGCGAGCGGCGGAAGCCGCCCTGGGTCAGGATTTCGTTGAGATCGCGGGCGCGGCGGCCCACCAGATGCGTGAACACCTTCCGCTCTTCCTGTCCCGGCAGATACGGGCAGGGCGAAGGCGACGTGAGATAGAATTGCGGAGTGTCGCGGGGATGGCTCGTCACGCTGTCAGTAGCTCGCGGGATGCGAGGCACGCCACGCGCCCCGCATCCTTGAGTGTATCCGCAACCGCTCCGGGCTCAATATGCCGAGGCGGCGCGGATCAAAGAAAATCTCACCCGGCGCGGATGACGGCGAGACCCACGAGGACGTCATGTCCGAGCCGGCGGTCCGGCCTCATCAGTCCGAACAGGATGTCGACGAACCAGAGCAGGAACGTCGAGATCGCGACGTAGAACAGGAGCGCGTGAATCGCGGCGGTGATGAAGTCCACACGCACGCCGCTCGCCGGGGATACGACGCGCAGGCCCATCATGCGCATCCCCCAGGTGCTCTGGGAGGCACCGCCTACCGTGACCGCGCTGTAGAGAATGCCGCTCGCGGGCAGGATCGCGAACAATGTCCAGCCGAGACCGAACGTCAGAAGCCCCAGGACCGCAATCGCGAGAGTGAGGAGAGCGGTGAAGCCGAGGATGAACAGGATGTCGAGGAGATAGGCGACGAAACGCGCCCCGAGACTTGCCCGCACGAAGGGTATCGGGAGATTCGGCGGAAAGCCGGTTCCGTAGCGCTCGGCATAGCCGGCGGGGTCGTAGCCAGGAGGCGTGTTGAGCATGGCCGGGAGCCTTTTCGAGGGGAGACGATTCTCCTTCGTGAGAAGACATGGGAGGGACCAAGTCTCCGCTCAAGACCATCTCCGCTCAAGGTCGCCTCCGCTCCGTCGCCGCGGGATCAGGCGGATTGTTCGATCACACCGCGCCAGCCGAGGCCGCGATAGGTCTCGTAGCCTGGCGTCTCATGGAACGCGACGAGCCGGCCGGACCTGTCGATGTAGCTTCCCTGTCTCTGCCCTTCGGTCCGCAGCGGATAGCGCTCGGACAGGATGCCCTTGCCCATCGAGCAGGCGATGACGCGATCGTCCGCATCGAGCAGCATGACGCGGCTATGGGCTCTCTCCGCAGGCGCGAGGCGAACGCCCTGGACGATGGTGCGAGCCTGCGGCTCCCAGTCGAAATGGATGGCGAGAAAGCCGATCGGCCTGCCGTTGGTCTCGCCGCCTTCGCGAACCGAGGCGACGTAGGTCGCGCTTTGCGATCCGTTCAGTGCGGCGATCCGCGCCACGTTGGCGACCGCGAAATCGTCGCCGGAAGCCAGAGGCTTGGCGCGGGCGAACCAGGGCTCCTGGCTCACATCGTGGCCGACGACATCGAACCGATCGGGGCGCCCGTTGGCGATGACCTTGCCGTCGACACTGCAGAGCCAGAGATCGAGATAGACCGTGTAGGCGGAGAGGATGACCCCCAGCCTGTGCGAGGCGTGATTCCGCGCGGCCTCCGTCGGATCGAGGGCGCATTCGACGACGGCGGCATCGGTCGCCCACCATCTGACGTCGCAGGTCCGTTCATAAAGGTTTCGATCGATGATTTCGACGGCATTGAGCGCCAGATCGATGCAGCGCGCGGCTCGCCCTTCGCTCGTCAGATGCTCCACCGCCTTCGTCAGGCTATCGACGCCGTCGCCCAGCGCGCTGCCGAGACCGGACACGAGCCCTTCGATCTCGCCCGCCACGCTGCGGACCTCGTTGGCGACGACGGAGAATCCGGCACCGCGTTCACCGGCATGGGCCGCCTCGATGAGCGCGTTCATGGCGAGCAGGTTCATCCGCCGGGTGATCGACTTGATCGATCCGATACTGTGATCGGTGAGCGACTTGAGCTGCCGCGTCGATGTCTCGACGAGCATCGACAGGTTATCGGCCGGCTGAATCGCTTCGTTGCATTTCGTCGACATAGCAACCCTCAAAATGCGCGAACCAGGCTCGAAGCTTGGTACTTTAAATCTCGGAACATAGTGTAGGTTTCGTAGTCAGCGGCAGGACAGCGATGTGAACGAGACGGTTCGGAGAAAACGTCGTTGTTCCACCGGTCAAAATCGACGCAATAAGGGTGCCACGTCTATGCGAATGCCTATCGCGCGGATGCGGGATCGCTCGCTTCGGCGTCGGGCGTATCGAGATAGTATCGCTTCAGCATGAAAAGCGCTCCGCCGGTGACCGCCTTATGATCCAGGCGGATACCGATCAGTCCAGCACCGTCATCGAACAGGCAGTCGATGCGATGCGGGCGATTGCCGATCGCGTAGTCGACGCGCACGCTCTCGGGCGCCGAACCGCGGCCGACATGCAGCAGACGCGGGTCGAGATCCGTCGCCACCAGGGCGGGAAGGGTCCGTCGGCAGGTCGTCACCCGCTGTCGGTCGATGGAACTGTCGCAGCCGGCCAGGAACAGGATGCTGCCGAGGGCCGCGACGGCCCGCAGGCGCATCTCAGATGCCGTCGCGCAGGCGCTCGGCCACCCGTGGCGCAAAATAGGTGAGGATGCCGTCGGCACCGGCGCGCTTGAACGCGAGCAGACTTTCGGTCATGGCGCGGTCGCCGTCGAGCCAGCCGTTGAGGGCGGCCGCCTGGATCATCGCGTACTCGCCCGAGACCTGATAGGCGAAGGTCGGTACGCCGAACGCGTCCTTCACCCGACGGATGATGTCGAGATAGGGCAGGCCCGGCTTGACCATCACCGAATCCGCGCCCTCCTCGATGTCGAGGGCGACCTCGCGCAAGGCTTCCGCCGAATTGCCCGGATCCATCTGGTAGGTTCGCTTGTCACCCACCAGGGCCGCGGACGTTCCGATGGCATCGCGGAACGGTCCGTAGAAAGCGCTGGCGTATTTGGCCGCATAGGCCATGATCTGAACGTCGCGAAAACCGGCCTTGTCGAGCCCGACCCGGATCGCGCCGACGCGGCCGTCCATCATGTCGGACGGTGCGATGATGTCGGTGCCCGCCTCGGCCTGGATCAGGCTCTGCTCCACGAGGAGCGCGACCGTCTCGTCGTTGAGGATCGCCCCGTCTTGGATGAGGCCGTCATGGCCGTGGCTGGTATAGGGATCGAGGGCGACGTCGGTCATCACGCCGATTTCCGGCACCGCCTTCTTCACCGCCCGCACGGCGCGGCAGACGAGGTTGTCGCGATTGAGCGATTCCGAGCCGGTCGGGTCGCGCAGGGCCGGATCGGTATAGGGAAAGAACGAGATCGCCGGGATTCCGAGCCGGGCCGCGCGCTCCGCATCGCGGACGATCTCGTCCACGCTGAGGCGTTCGACTCCCGGCATCGAGGCGATGGGCTCGCGACGTCCGGTTCCCTCGATGACGAAGAGCGGCCAGATCAGGTCGTCCACCGTCAGGGTGTTCTCGCGCACGAGGCGACGTGACCATTCCGCCTTGCGGTTGCGCCGCGGCCGCTGCGTGATGCCAAGCGACGCAGTGGAACTCGCCTTGGCCGTTTCGACGGCGAGAGGACGCGGGGTCGGGGTCGCTTCGGTCATGGTATCCGTCTCGATGCTCGTCACGGGCGCGTCGGGGTCGGCCTATCACATCCCCAAAACTCTTCGAAACCCGGGCCGATCGCCGCTGCCCGATTGACGGGGCATGGCAGAGTTCGTCTAAGCGTCGCCCCGGACGCGACTTTTTCCCTACGCGCCCGACGCAGTGGCGGCGGAGTCCCATCGATCCGCCAGAGGCAGGCGGCCTCGGGCCGGAGGCTTATCGGAGGTGATGAATGACGGGCGCAGGCGAGCCGGAGATCCTGTTCGAGCGGCACGGTGAAGCGGGCGTCATCACCCTGAACCGGCCCCGGTCCCTCAACGCGCTCACCTTCGCCATGTCGACGGCGATGTATGATGCGCTTGCCGCCTGGGAGTGCGACGAGACGATCACCCGCGTGGTGGTGCGCGGTCGCGGCGGCCGGGCGTTCTGCGCCGGCGGCGACATCCGGCAGATCTACGACCTCGCCCGCCAGAACCGGCATGACGAGGTGCGGAAATTCTGGCTCACCGAGTATCAGCTCAACGCCTATGTGAAGCGCTACACGAAGCCCTATGTCGCCTTGATCGAGGGCATCGTGATGGGCGGCGGGGTCGGGCTCTTCCTGCACGGTAGCCATCGTATCTCCTCCGAGCGCTTCGTGCTGGCGATGCCGGAAGTGGGGATCGGCTTCTTTCCCGATGTCGGGATGACCTATTCGTTGCCGCGCCTGCCGCGGCGTACTGGAACCTACCTCGCCCTGACCGGTGCCAGGATCGGTCCGGGCGATGCCCTCGCCCTCGGGCTCGCCACGCATCACGCCGTGGCGGCCGATTTCGAGAGGATCGTCGAAGACCTCGCGAAGGGGGGCTCCATCGAGGCGATTCTCGGTCGCTACGCCTCTCCTTATCCGGATCCAGGCCCCGTCACCGAACAGGCGGAGACGATCGCGGCGTGTTTCTCAGGCTGTGGCGTCGAGCACATCCTGGCGAGGCTCGATGCGGACGGGTCCGCCTTCGCCTCGGAGACCGCAGCCCTCATGCGCACGCGGTCCCCGCATTCGCTCTGCATCGCTTACGAGCAGATGCGGCGGGGCATCGCCATGGATTTCCAGGAAGCGATACTCACGGAGTATCGTCTCGCGATGCGCGCCATGCGCTGGCACGACTTCCACGAAGGAGTCCGTGCGGTCCTCGTCGACAAGGACAATCGGCCGGACTGGCGACCGGCCACGATCGCGGCGGTCGATCCCGCCTCGGTCGCCGATGCCTTCACCGCACTGCCTGACGGCAACGAGCCGCGTTTCGATGGATCGGAAAGGATCTCGTCATGAGGGGACTGACCAAGGTCGGCGCGACGCGTGACGGACGCGGGCGCGCCAGCGAAATGTCCGGCGACCGTATCGAGCGGTCGCCGCGCGTGCCGCAGACGGGCTGGGACGTGGTGCTGGTCTGGTTCATGCGCCTCACGGCCCTGTTCTGGGTGGCGAAGGGCATCTCGACATGGGCGACGATTCTCGACGTCTTTCCCGGTGCACGTCCTTTCGAAGCGGAACCGCTCGGTCGCCAGACCGTCATCGTCTATTTCGCGGTCATCGACTTCATGGCGGCGATCGGATTGTGGCTGACCAGCGCTTGGGGTGGCGTCGTCTGGCTGCTCGCCGCCACGAGTGCCGTGACCCTGGCGATCCTGACTCCGCACCTGCTGCCGATGCCACTGCCGGCCATAGCAGTTCACGGTGGAATCATCGTGATATACTTTGCTTTGTCTTGGGCGGCCGCCCGCGAGGTCAGGTAAACAACATCTTACAGAATTACTTTCACTTTGTATTTACCGACAGAGGTAAATCGCAAATTCATCCTATCGCTTAAACCGTCTTTCATCCGTGACTCGTAGGTTGGCTTCATAAGCGGTGCCGGACACAACGGCACCCGCCACAAAACCCTGACGAGGCATCCCGATGAAGTCCCAGTCCGCCAAGGTGATCGACACCAATACTTCCACCGAGACCAACCCCGCGCACGGTTCCTATCTGGAAGCCCTGCATCTCGTGGAACGTCTTCACCGTCGCCTGCTCGACGTCATCAAGGACGAGTTCGAGCGTCGGGGCCGCGAGGACGTCAACAGCGTCCAGGCCCTGCTCCTCTACAACATCGGCGACAAGGAACTGACGGCGAGCGAGCTGCGGACCAAGGGCTACTATCTCGGCTCCAACGTCTCCTACAACGTCAAGAAGCTCGTCGAGGCCGGATACCTTCACCATGCCCGGTCGAAGACCGACCGCCGCTCGGTCCGAATCAGCCTCACCGAGAAGGGCCGAACCATTCACGACATCATCCAGGGCCTCTACGACAAGCACGCCCGCACGATCCAGCCGATCGGCGGAATCTCCGACGACGATTTCGGCCGGCTCAATCTGGCGCTGGGTCGCCTCGAGCGCTTCTGGACCGACCAGATCCGCTACCGGCTCTGAGGCCGCGTCATTCCACGCAAACGTCCAGGAGCCGGATGGTCATGTCATCCGGCTCCTGGACGTTTGCGCATATGTCTTCTGCCGGACCGACAAGAAAAAAGCGGCATCCCACATGGGATGCCGCCCATTCCTGATCGCTCCTGGGAGCGATCGGTTTAGTTGAAGGTGTCGATCTCGGCCGACTCGTAGCTGGTGACTTCCATGCCGACGCAGACTTCCTGAACGATGGGGGCAGACCAGGTCATGACGTTTCTCCGGTTTGAGGTTGATTTGGCTTGGTGACACGGGCCCGAAAGGGCTCCGATCCCTTAGTTGAAGGGATCGATTTCCGCCGACTCGTAGCTGGTGACTTCCATGCCGACGCAAACTTCCTGAACGACGGGGGCAGACCACTTCATGGCAAAACTCCTTCGTGTTCGACACCCCGAACATAGGCGATGTGTTGGGCGCAATACAAGTGGACACGAGACTTATATTTTTCATATGAACGGTCAAATCGGCTGGCCATCGGCTGTTTTGAGGAAAAATCACGTCAGTTTCAGCGATATGATGCCGGTTTTTGGTGTCTGATCCCCTGCCGTCGCTGTTCCGGGGTCGATGCTGTGCGACAGGACAGATGCATGGCCGATCGGTTCAGAAGATATCTGCCGATACCCTACGCGGCTGCGCCAAAACCGGCTTGACGCCTCATCCCGGGGAGCGCATGCGAGCGCCGCCGACGACTTCCCCTTCGCGATGTGCATGTGCAGATCGGACGAGGAAATCTTGGAGCCCGAATTCACAATCCATGCCCAGCGACAGTCCCAACGATCCTACGTGCACGGCCGATATCGTTCTGACCGCCTGAGACCCTGACGGGTTCATCGCGGCTCACCGCGATCCGGCCGAACACGGCCCGATCGCGACCCTCCAGCGAGGTGAGCCCATGAACCAGATCGCCACCTTTCCCAACAACGTCGATCCCTCCGTGCTGGCCGCCCGGCTATCGGACGAACGCGCGCCCGATATCGTCGAGGCCCTGAACGAGGAGGCTCCCGAGGTCGCCGCCGCGATTCTGCTCGGCCTGCCCCACGAGCGGGCGGTCGAGGTGCTGGACCAGCCCGAACTCGATCATGCCGCCGATATCATCGAGATGCTGCCGCGCGACCGCGTCGCCTCCTACCTGTCGGGCATGTCGGCGGACCGGGTGACGGACGTGTTCCGCGAAATCGAGGAGCCTGGGCGCTCCGATCTCAGGGCACGGCTCGACGCGGAGACGCGGGGCACGATCGACCGTCTCAGTGCCTACGGCGAGGAAAGTGTCGGCTCTTTGATGACGACGGAATTCGTCGCGGTGCCCGGCAACTGGACGGTGCAGCAGACCCTCGACCATTGCCGTACGGTGGAGAAGACCCGCGAGACGATCTACGCGATCTTCGTCCTCGATCCGCGCACGCGGGCACTGACGAAATCCGTGCCTCTGCGCCGGCTGATCTCCGGCAATCCGGGCGACAATGTCCTCAGCGTCGCGCCGGGGCGTCGGCCGCTCGCCGTCTCGCCCACCGCCAGCCGCGAGGAGGCGGCGCGGCTCATCTCGAAATACGACTTGCTGGCCCTGCCGGTGGTCGATGCGGTCGGCCATGTCATCGGCATCGTCACCGTCGACGACATGATCGACGCCATGGTCGAGAAGCAGACTCAGGACGTCCAACGCTTCGGCGGCATGGAGGCGCTGCCAGAGCCCTACATGGATATCGGCTTCGGGACCATGATCCGGAAGCGGGCCGGCTGGCTCTGCGCCCTGTTCCTCGGCGAGATGATGACCGCCACCGCCATGCAGGGCTTCGAGGGAGAACTGGAGAAGGCGATCGTCCTGACCCTGTTCATCCCGCTCATCATGAGCTCGGGCGGCAATTCGGGCAGTCAGGCGACGTCGCTCCTGATCCGCGCGCTCGCCCTCAACGAGGTCCGCCTGCGGGATTGGTGGCGAGTGGCCCTGCGCGAGTTGCCGACGGGGCTGCTCCTCGGCGCGATCCTCGGGACGATCGGCATCGTGCGCATCGTCGTCTGGCAGAAGGCCGGGCTCTACGATTACGGCGAACACTGGATGCTGGTCGCCGCCACGGTAGGCGCGGCGCTCGTCGGCATCGTCACCTTCGGCTCGCTGACGGGATCGATGCTGCCCTTCGTCCTCCAGCGTCTCGGCTTCGATCCGGCGACGGCCTCGGCGCCGTTCGTGGCGACCCTCGTCGACGTCACCGGCCTCGTCATCTACTTCTCGGTGGCCATGCTGATCCTGAAGGGCACGCTGCTCTGACGCCGGGCGAACCTCCCGGGCGGACGGCCGCCCGGGAGGAGAAGGAGCGTCAGGCCGGCACCCTGCCATCGGGGGTGTAGCGGTCGATCGCCTGGGGTAGTTCGCGCGACAGGCGGGACAGCAATTCCTCGCGGGACAGTCCCGTCTGCTGAGCGAGGGTCGCCAGGATGTCGGGGCCGATGGCCTTTTCGAGGTTCTGCGGCGCGATTTCCTGGTTGGGCCCCTGGTTGATCCAGGACGAGGCCGTCTCGCCGTGGCCGTTCTGGGTGAAACGCTCCACGAGTTCGCTCAACCCGCCGCCGAGGAGGCCGCCGGCTCCGGCGCCACCGAGCGCGCCTCCCAGCTGACCGAGGATGCCACCGAGACCACCCTGGTTGTCGGTCACGGCCCCCGGCGCTCCCGGGGCCGCGTTCTTGTTCGAGGCGCCCCCCAGGAATTCTGCGATCTTGTCCCTGTTCTGGTAGCCCGCCACGGCGAGCAGGCCCAGCAATGCCGTCATCGACGGATAACCGCGGCTCATGCGCTGTCTCCCTTGATATTCGCCGTCATCACCAAACGAGTGCGGAACGGCCATCGTCGCGATCACGAAGCGACGCTGCCACAACGTTCGGCGGCTGCCGCTGGATGCATCGACTTCTCGGAACGAGCTCCACCGCAATTCAATGGCGCAGCGCACAAGAAACATGCCTGCTTGGCGGTTGTCCCCCGCGACCGGCGCATTAGGTCGAAAGCGAAGCTGTTCGGCGAGGGAACCAGAGCCTTCCGGGCAGTCTTTTCACCGGTGGCCGGGACGATTCCGCCACGACAATTTCCGATGAACAAGATGGCGGTCTGATGCGGCGCACCCACGATATGAATTTCGGTGCCACGATCGCCGAGGGCGGCGTCCGGTTCGCCGTATGGGCTCCGACCGCTACAGACGTCGCCCTCGTCGTCGATGGGACCGAGTATACGATCCCTGAGGCTGGCGAAGGCTGGCGTCGTACGACCGTCCCGGATGTTCGACCGGGCGCGCGCTACGGGTTCAAGATCGACGGCGACCTCGTGGTCCCCGACCCGGCCTCGCGATTCCAGCCGGACGACGTTTCGGGCCTCAGCGAGGTCATCGATCCGAAGGGTTTCGACTGGAACGATGGTGAGTGGATGGGGCGCCCCTGGGAAGAGGCGGTGCTCTACGAGCTGCATGTGGGCACCGCTACGCCGGAGGGGACCTATGCCGCCCTTGAGGCCAAGCTCGAAGACCTGACCCATCTCGGTATCACCGGGATTGAGCTTCTTCCGCTCGCCGACTTCAAGGGAACGCGCAACTGGGGCTATGATGGCGTGCTGCCCTATGCGCCGGACGCGGCCTACGGCCGTCCCGAAGACCTCAAGCGCCTGATCGACAAGGCGCATTCTCTCGGGCTGATGGTGTTCCTCGACGCGGTCTACAATCACTTCGGGCCGGCCGGGAATTACCTCCACGCCTATGCCAAGACCTTCTTCACCGAGCGTCATCAGACGCCCTGGGGCGCCGGGATCAATTTCGACGGCGAGACCAGCGGCAGAGTCGTGCGCGACTATTTCATCGAGAACGCCCTCTACTGGCTGGAAGAGTACCATTTCGACGGCATCCGTTTCGATGCCGTGCACGCCATCCTCGACGATTCCGACAAACACTTCATCGGTGAATTGGCGGAAACGATCCGCACGCGCCTGCCGGGACGACACATCCATCTCGTCCTCGAGAACGAGGCCAATCAGACGCGATGGCTGGAGCGCGACGACACTGCGCAGCCGATCCAGCACACGGCGCAGTGGGCCGACGACCTTCACCATTGCTGGCACGTGCTGCTGACGGGTGAGGATGCCGGCTACTATGTCAGCTTCGCCGACAAGCCGGTGGATCATCTCGCCCGCTGCCTCGCGGAAGGGTTCGCCTATCAGGGCGAGCCGTTCCCGAGCCTCGACAACCATCCGCGCGGCGAGCCCTCCGCTCATCTGCCGCCCTCGGCCTTCGTCACCTTCCTCCAGAACCACGATCAGGTCGGCAACCGGGCGCTGGGCGAGCGGCTGAGCGCGCTCAGCGACCCGTACAAGCTGAGCCTGGCCCGAGCCGGCCTGCTCCTTGCTCCGCAGATCCCGATGCTGTGGATGGGCGAGGAATGGTCGGCCACGGCGCCGTTCCTGTTCTTCGTCGATTTCGCGCCGGACGAGGAGCTGAACAAGGCGGTGCGCGAGGGGCGCCGGCGTGAGTTCAAGAGTTTCGCTGCCTTCGCCGACGACACATCGGTCATCCCCGATCCCACGGCGGAGCAGACCTTCCTCGATTCGAAGCTCGACTGGTCGGAGCCGGAGCGGCAACCCCACCGCGGTGTGTGGGCCGACACCCGCAACCTGCTCCAGATCCGGCACCAATCCGTCGTGCCCCTGACGAAGACACGCTATCTCGGGGCCGACGTGACCCGGCCGTCCCCGGATTCCCTCGACGTGACGTGGCGCTATGCCGGAGGCACCTTGCGCTTCGTCGCCAATTTCGGCGCAGATCCCCTCGCCGTCGATTCCCATGGAGGTCAGGTGATCTGGTCGAACGGTCATACGGGCAGCGAGATCGAGCTTCCCACTTGGACGGGCATCGTGCTGACGGGAGCCGCCCGATGAGCCGCGACCTCGAACGCCTCGCCGATCTTCTCGGCATCGCCTCCGGCTACACCGACGCGTTCGGCCAGCCCGTCGAAACCGGGCTTGAAACCCGGCGCGGCATGGTCGCCGCCCTGGGTTTCCCCGCAGCCACCGACGACGAGATCGCGAAGAGCCTCGCGGAGGTGGAATTCGTCCGGCTCGGGCTCGTCCCGTCGCTCATTCCGGTGGAAGCGCGGCGTGCCTCCACGATCCCGGTTCAGGCCGCGGAAGCACATGGCGCCGTATCGTGGCGCCTCGTCGACGAGCGCGGCCTCGCGCGGGAGGGGAGGGCGTCGATCACGGGCGCTGGTGAACCCCGTATCGAATTGCCGCCCCTGACGCCGGGCTACCATCGGCTCACCGTGGCTTTCGGCGACAGGAAGTCCGAATCCTGGGTCATCTCCGCGCCGCAGCGCTGCTGGCGCCCGGCCGCTTATGCCGATGAGGGGGCGCGGGATTGGGGCCTCGCCGCGCAGCTCTACGGCCTGCGCTCGCCACACAATCTGGGCATCGGCAGCTACGCCGATGCGGGCCGCGCCGCGCGGGATGCCGGTATCCGCGGCGCCTCATTTCTGGGCCTGAGCCCCGTCCATGCGCTGTTCGAGTCGGATCGCGGCAAGATCTCGCCCTATTCGCCATCCTCTCGCCTGTTCCTCGAAACCCTGTTCATCGAACCCGGCGTACTCCCCGGCTTCGCCGGTTCGCGCGCCGCTGCTCTGCTGGCGGACAAAGCCTCTCAGGTAGAGAGCCTGCAGGCCGCGACCCTCGTCGACCATCCCGGCATCTGGGAGGTTCTGTCCCCGGTCCTCGCGGCGTTCTGGCTGGAATCCCCGGCGCGGGCGGGCGACGATCCCGCCTTCTCGGCGTTCCGTGAGGCGGGTGGGCCGGATCTCGAAGCCCATGGGACGTTCGAGGCGCTGTCCGCTTATTACAAGGCGCTCGGCGCCTACTGGTCCGGCGACTGGCCGGAGGAGATGCGTCGCGCCGGTACGCCGGCCGTGGAGGCGTTTGCCCAAGCCCATGCCGAGGCTGTGACCTATCATATCTGGCTTCAGTACCTCGCCGATCGCCAATTGTCCGACGCATCGAGAGCCGCCCTTGAAAGCGGCATGAGGCTCGGGCTCTATCGCGATCTCGCGGTCGGCGCCGACCGTGGAGGCTCTGAGGTCTGGTCGCATCCCGAGCGGTTCGCCAATGGCGTGTCCATCGGAGCGCCGCCCGATCTCCTCGCTCCCAAGGGGCAGGATTGGGGCCTTCCCGCCTTCCATCCGCTGGAAATGGAGCGCGACGGGCTCGCCGCTTTTCGCGCTCTGGTCCAGGCAAACATGCGCCATGCCGGCGCGATCCGCATCGACCATGCGTTCCAGCTCGCGCGCCTGTTCCTCATCCCGATCACGGGGTCGGCGAAGGATGGGGCCTACGTCGCCATGCCCTTCGAGCCGATGCTGGCGGTGCTCCGGCTGGAGAGCCACCGCGCCAAGTGTCTCGTCATCGCCGAGGATCTGGGCACCGCGCCCGAGGGCTTCTCCGATGCGCTGATGCAGGCCGGTATCCTGAGCTATCGCATCCTCGCCTTCGAGCGCGAGCACGGCGGCCGCTTCAAGAGTCCCGGTGCCTATCCCCGCGACGCCCTGACGGCGATCACAACGCACGATTTGCCGACTTTCGTCGGCTGGTGGCGCGGTGTCGATACGGACACCCGCCAGGCGCTCGGCCTCTACGATGCCGAACGGGCCGAATCCGAACGCCGGGAGCGAGTCACCGAGCGCGCGCGTCTCACCGAGGCCCTCGCCTCTGAACAGCTTCTGCCGAACTACGACATACCCGAGATAGCGCCGTTCGAGGCCGCGGCCCGCTATCTCGCACGCGCGCCTTCCATGCTGACGGCAGTGCAATACGAGGACGTCGTCTCCGAGCTGAGCCAGGCCAATGTGCCGGGCTCGACGGAGGGCTATCCGAACTGGCGGCGAAAGCTCGATCGCAGCCTGGAGGCTATCGCCGCACCGGGCGGGCCGCTGGCCAAGCTCGCCGCCGCATTGTCGGCCGAGGAGCGCGGTCCCCGTTCAGGTGCGGCGAGGCTCGCCTCGCCGCCGCCGCGGGCGACTTACAGGCTGCAGTTCCACAAGGACTTCACCTTCGCCGATGCCGAGCGGATCGTGCCTTATCTGGCGAAGCTCGGCATCAGCCACGTCTATGCCTCGCCCATCCAGAAAGCGCGGCCAGGCTCGACCCACGGCTACGACATCGTCGATCATTCGACGATCAACCCCGAGCTCGGCGGCGAGGAGGGCTTCGTTCGCTTCTCCGACGTCATGAAGCAACATGACCTGAAGCTGCTGCTCGATATCGTGCCGAACCATATGGGCGTCGGCGGCGCCGACAATCCGTGGTGGCTGTCCGTGCTCGAATGGGGCGACCTCTCCCCGCTGTCGCACGCCTTCGACATCGACTGGAAGCGGCAGGGCGCCCGTAATAACCTCGTCATTCCGTTCCTCGGTGACCGCTACGGCGAGGCACTCGAACACGGCACCCTCGACTTGAAATACGACGCGGAGGCGGGCGCCTTCAGCGTCTGGCACTACGAGCACCAGTTCCCGATCTGTCCGCTCCAATATCCTTCGATCCTCAACCGGGCTCTCGCCGCGCATGGCGAGATCGGCGACGACGCGGCGGCCGAGGTGCTCGCCGTCTCCGAACGCCTTCGCTTGATGAACGAAGAGACCAATCC
The DNA here is from genome assembly GCF_042679825.1 of Methylobacterium marchantiae. Lineage (NCBI taxonomy): Bacteria > Pseudomonadati > Pseudomonadota > Alphaproteobacteria > Hyphomicrobiales > Methylobacteriaceae > Methylobacterium > Methylobacterium marchantiae. The sequence continues at coordinate 19,712 of NZ_JBHTND010000007.1, forward strand.
GGAGCGCCGCCGCGCCTTCCCGGACGAGGCGGACGACCTCAAGCGCAGGCTGGCCGATGCCGTCGCGGCATCGCCCGCCATCGCCAGGGCGATCGAGCGGACACTGACCCTGCTCAACGGTTTCGAGGGAAGGCCCGACAGTTTCGGGCCCTTGCATCGGCTTCTCGAGCAGCAATCCTATCGGCTCGCCCATTGGCGCGTGGCGGCCAGCGACATCAACTACCGCCGCTTCTTCGACGTGAATGGCCTCGCCGGCCTGCGGGTCGAGAAATCCGATATTTTCCACCGTTCGCACGAGACCGTTTTCCGCCTGATCTCCGAGGGGCGGATCGACGGCCTGCGGATCGACCATATCGACGGTCTGGCCGATCCGCAGGGCTATGCGCGTGCCCTGCAGAGCGCGGTGGGCCCGGGCTTCTACGTCGTCGTCGAGAAGATCCTCGAGCCCGGCGAGAAGCTGAGGCCCTGGCCTGTCGCCGGCACTACCGGCTACGACGTGCTCAACCAGCTCGACGGCATCCTGGTGGACCAGGAGAAGCATACCCGGATCACCCGGTTCTATCGCTGGGCCACGGGCATGGACGAGCCCTATTCGGCCCAGCTGCGCGCAGCCAAGGCTGAAATTCTCGAGATCAGCTTCGCCAGCGAGCTCGAAGTGCTCACCGCCGACCTGAAGCGGATCGCCGACGCGGACCGGCGCACCCGCGACTTCTCGGTGAACGCGATCCGCCGGGCGCTGATCGAGATCATCGCGCGCTTTCCGACCTACCGTTCATACCTGCCGGGCGATCTCGACGAGAGCGATGTCGAGGACGAGGACATCCGCCTCATTCAGGGGGCGGTCGCGAAGGCCAAACGGTGGAGCGCCCTGCCGGACAGGTCGGTCCACGATTTCGCTTCGCAAGCTTTGCTCGGGCGGATCGATATCGTCGGTCCCGGACGCCCCGATCCCGCTGTGATCCTGCGGTTCCGCCGTCGGTTCCAGCAGCTCACCGGCCCGGTCATGGCGAAGAGCCTGGAGGACACGCTGTTCTACCGGTTCTCGGAACTGCTCGCCCTGAACGAGGTCGGCGGCGATCCGGGAGAATACGGCATCGATCTGGAGCATTTTCATGCGCTTCAGGCGGCGCGGGCCAGAGACTGGCCCAACGCCATGATCACAACGGCGACCCACGACACCAAGCGCGGTGAGGATGCGCGCTCGCGCTTGCTCGCTCTGTCGGAGATTCCGGAGGTCTGGGCGGAGGCCTGGACCATCCTCGGCCAGTCGGCCCGTACCCATCTCACCACCACGGAAGATGGTCCGGCACCGGATGCCAACGATCAGTGGATGTTCCTGCAGGCCATTCTCGGCGCCTGGCCCCTCGAGTTGTTGGAGGGTGACGATCAGGCCGAGATCGAGGAATTCCGCGAGCGGCTCGACGCCTATTCCGAGAAAGCCCTCCGCGAAGGGAAGCGCCGGTCGAGCTGGGTCAATGTCGACGAGCAGTACGAAGCGGCGGTCAAGCGGCTTTTCGCAGGCCTGATCGCGCCGGGCTCGAAGTTCATGACGCTGATGCGGCCGATCGCGAGGCGCCTCGCCCATCTCGGAATGATCGCCGGCCTCGGACGTACCGTGCTGAAGGCGACTCTCCCGGGCCTGCCCGACATCTACCAGGGCACCGAGTTTTGGGATTTTTCCTTCGTTGATCCCGACAACCGGCGTCCCGTCGATTACACGGCACGCGCGAACGCACTGAACGAGACCGCCGATCTCGCCGGCTTGCTCGATCACTGGCCGGACGGACGGATCAAGCAGGCAACGCTCGCGCGGCTCCTTGCCGATAGAGCGGAGAGACCCAGTTTCTATGCCGATGCCGACCATCTCGCGGTGACGGCCGAGGGTCGATTGAGCGCCCATGTCATCGCATTCACACGTTCGGATGCCACGAGCGGGGAGGGTGATCTCCTCGTTGCCGTGCCTCGGCTCGTCTCCGGCCTTGTCGGTGACGCGTCGTGGTCGGGTGAGGCCTTCGGCGGCACGGTCCTGCCGGTCGCGGCGGGGAGCCGGTGGGTCGATTTGATGACGGGAGCCGATGTCGATCCCGATGGCATGTCGATTGATCTCGGTAGGCTGTTCGCGCGTTTGCCTTACGCCGTTCTGAAACGCGTCCACTGAACCCCGCCGGCGATTGCTCACTCTAGGGATGAGCGACCGCTGTGCGGACGTCGAACCAGTGCGACCTTCCATCGAGGGCAGCACCCTTCTTTCTGCGACCCGCAACGATGACGCGGGATCCCGGACGGGGAGGATTTATCGAACGATAACGGAGTACGCATGAACGCACCGAACCCAGCCAAGATCTCCGCCAAGCGGACCGAAGCCGGAACTGTGGCGTTGCCTGTGGGTCTCGCCCCCCGCGCCGAGGGGCCGCGGATCTACAACCTCTTCCCGCTTCTCGTCGGGCGGGTCTCCGCGTGGACGGCGGAGCTTCCGCGCATCGCGGGGATGGGGTTCGACTGGGTCTATCTCAACCCGTTCCACGAGACCGGCGGCTCGCGCAGCCTCTACGCCGTCTCCGACCCCGATCGCCTCGACGAGCGGTTCCGCGATCATGACGGCACTTCCGACGACGAGCAGATCCGTCGCTTCTGCGCGGCGGCGGCTGAGCACGGCATCGGGGTTATGACGGACCTCGTCATCAACCACACGGCCAAGGACGGGCCGCTCGCACGGAGCCGGCCTGACCTGTTCCTGCGCGACGAGGCCGGAAACATCGAGAGCCCTGCCGCAATCGACCCGGACGATCCGTCGATCCGTACGGTCTGGGGCGATCTCGCCGAGCTGAACTACCACTCGGCCGATGCCAGAGAAGAACTGACCCGGCTGTGGGCCGGCTATATCAACCGGATGCAGGACCTCGGAGTCCGCGGGTTCCGCTGCGACGCCGCCTACAAAGTACCGCCGGACGTCTGGAGGCTCCTGATCGGAGCCGCCAAGGCGCTCGAACCCGATTGTCTCTTCGCGGCCGAGACGCTGGGCTGCACGTTCGAGGAAGCGCAGGCCACGGCTGGTGCCGGGTTCGACTACCTCTTCAATTCGTTTGCTTGGTGGGACCTGAAAGCGCCGTGGGCGCTCGAGCAATACGATCGCCTGCGTGTCATCGCTCCCTCCATCGCCTTTCCCGAGAACCACGACATGCCGCGCCTCGCGGCGGGGCTTACCGGCGGGCCTGAAAGCGTTGCACGCCACCTCAAGGCCCGTTATGCGCTGGCCGCCTTCTTCTCGGCCGGTGTGTTGCTGCCGATCGGCTACGAATGGGGCTATCGCCGCGCTCTGCACGTGGTCGAGACGACCACCGCTTCGCGCGAATCCGAGACTGGCATCGATATTTCCGGCTATGTCGCGGCCATCAACGCGCTGAAGGCCAGTCTCGCTTCTGCCAATGTCGAGGGTGCGCAGACGCGGGTGTCGGCGCCGGATGCGGCCTATGTCGCGCTTCTGAAATTCGACACCGGGCATGGTGCGTCGGCGCAGCATGCGACACTCGTCCTGTTCAATCCTGGCCCCACGGCAGTGGCGGTGGATGCCGGTCCGCTGGTCGCGCGGACGGGCGGCATGCTCGGCCGCTTCGAGGATTTCACGCCGGAGGCGGAACCGATCGATTTCCTTCCCGGAACCAATTTCGATCTGGCCCCCGGCGAGGTTCGCATCCTCGCTGCAGCCCGTAAGTCTGCGGCGAAGGCACCGAAGCCCACCACTCCCTCCGGCAAAGGCCGAGTCGTCATCGAGGCGGTAGCGCCTGAGATCGACGGTGGGCGTTCCCCGATCAAGCGTGTCGTTGGTGAGCAGGTGGTCGTCGCCGCCGACATTTTCAGTGACGGCCACGAGATCATCGATGCCGCCATCCTGTCGCGTATCGCCGGCGAGGAGGAATGGCGCTCCGATCGCATGGTCTTCGTCGACAACGATCGTTGGACCGGCTCATTCCCGCTCGAACACAATGCTCGCTACGAGTTCACCATCGAGGCTTGGCGCGATGCCTTCTCGTCCTGGGTCCGCGACACGCTGAAGAAGCGCGACGCGGGGGTCGACGTCCGGCTCGAGACGATCGAGGGCGTCACTCTCGTCCAGGGAGCCGCCGATCTCGCCTCGGGCCCGGATCAGGCACGTTTGCAGGCTATCGTGTCCGCCCTTGGGGCGCAGGAGACGGGGTCTTCCGCTCAGCTCGACCTCATCCTCGCACCCGAGACCGCCTCCCTGATCCGTAGGCATGCCGAGCGGGTCAACCTCTCGCGCTATCCCGTGAACGTGCCGGTGATCGCCGACCGTCTGGCAGCGCGGTTTTCGGCTTGGTACGAGATTTTTCCGCGCTCGCAATCGATGGATGTCAGCCGCCACGGCACGTTCGACGACGTGATCCGGCGCCTGCCCGAGATCCGCGAACTCGGTTTCGACGTGCTCTACTTCACGCCGATTCACCCGATCGGCAGGACCAATCGCAAGGGCAAGAACAACACCCTGAAGGCGTTGCCGGGCGATGTCGGTTCCGTCTACGCGGTGGGTTCGGAGGAGGGCGGCCACGAGGCGGTGCATCCCGAACTCGGCACCCTCGACGATTTTCGTCGGCTGGTCGCGGCGAGCCACGCCTACGGCATGGAGGTCGCGCTCGACTTCGCGATCCAATGCTCGCCCGATCATCCCTGGATCAAGAACCACCCGGAATGGTTCGAGTGGCGGCCCGACGGCACCCTGAAATTCGCGGAGAATCCGCCGAAGAAATACGAGGACATCTCCAACGTGCATTTCTACGGCGGTGCGCTGCCCTCGCTCTGGATCGAGTTGCGCGACATCGTCATGGGCTGGGCCGAACTCGGTGCGCGCATATTCCGGGTCGACAACCCGCACACTAAGCCGATTCCGTTCTGGGAATGGATGATCGCCGAGGTGAATGCCCGCTATCCGGACGTGATCTTCCTCGCCGAAGCCTTCACACGGCCAAAGATGATGAAGAAGCTCGCCAAGGCCGGGTATCAGCAGAGCTACACCTATTTCACCTGGCGCAACACGAAGCAGGAAATCATCGACTATTCCACCGAACTCGCCGGCGAGATGGGCGAGTACTATCGTCCGAACTTCTTCGCCAACACGCCGGACATCAACCCGGTCTATTTACAAACCAGCGGTCGTGCCGGCTTCATCGTACGAGCGACCCTCGCCGCGACCCTGTCGTCGGTCTACGGCATCTACAACGGCTTCGAGATGTGCGAGGCCGCGCCGTATCCGGGCAAGGAGGAATACCTCAACTCCGAAAAATACGAGCTGAAGGCTTGGGATTATCATGCGCCGGGCAACATCCGCTCGCATATCATCAAGCTGAACCGGATCCGGCAGGAGAATCCGGCACTCTGGGACTTCCGCAATATCACCTTCACGGGAGCCTATAACGACCAGATCGTCGCCTATGCCAAGGCGACGCCGGAGGGCGACAATTGCATCTTCGTGATGGTCAATCTCGATCCGAAGAACCGTCAGGAATGCACCTACGAAATTCCGCTCTGGCTCCTCGGAGAGCCTGATGACGGCGCCGTGGAGGTGGAGGATCTTCTGCTCGGCTACAAGTTCGAGCTGCGCGGCAAGTCCCATCGCATCGCCCTCGATCCGACTGACCGTTCCGTGGTGATTTGGCGTCTCCGCGCGCCCCGGCGGGTTGCGGAGTAAGCATCCGCGTGTCAGCAGAAAAACTCGAGTTTTCAGCCGTCCGTCGCGTTGTCGCCCAGAAGCTGGTGCCAAAGCTGCGGCCGACGCTACGGCATCGTTCGCTCCAGCGACCGGCGCTGGCCGCGACGCCGAACACGCCCTTGAAACCGACGCATGAGGCAACGACGCGATGATCGATCGTAGCGATCCGCAATGGTACCGTGACGCCATCATCTACCAGATCCACGTCAAGTCGTTCTTCGACTCGAACAATGACGGGATCGGCGACTTCGAGGGCCTGACGCAGAAGCTGGATTATGTGCGGGACCTCGGGGTCACCGCCATCTGGCTGATGCCGTTCTATCCTTCGCCGCTGCGCGATGACGGCTACGATATCGGCGACTACCGCGACGTGAACCCGTCCTACGGGACGATGGAGGAGTTCCGGAAATTCGTGGAGGCGGCGCATGACCGTGGCCTGCGCGTCATCACCGAGCTCGTGATCAACCACACGTCGGACCAGCATCCCTGGTTCCAGCGCGCCCGCGAGGCGCCGGCCGGTTCACCCGAGCGCGACTTCTACGTCTGGTCGGACACCGACACACCGTATTCCGACACGCGTATCATCTTCCTCGATACCGAGACCTCGAACTGGACCTGGGATCCGGTCGCCAAGCAGTATTTCTGGCACCGGTTCTACAGTCATCAGCCGGACCTGAACTTCGACAATCCGGCCGTGCTGGAAGGCGTGATCGAGGTCATGCGGTACTGGCTCGACATGGGCGTGGACGGTCTGCGCCTCGACGCGATCCCCTACCTGATCGAGCGCGACGGCACGAACTGCGAGAACCTGCCCGAGACCCACACGGTCATCAAGGCGATCCGCACGGCGCTGGACGCGAGCTATCCCGACCGCATGCTCCTGGCGGAAGCTAATCAGTGGCCGGAAGAGACGGCGCAGTATTTCGGCGACGGCGACGAATGCCACATGGCGTTCCACTTCCCGCTGATGCCGCGCATGTACATGGCGATCGCCCGCGAAGACCGGCATCCAATCACCGACATCATGCGCCAGACCCCGGAGATTCCGGAGGGCTGCCAATGGGCGATCTTCCTTCGCAATCATGACGAGCTGACGCTCGAAATGGTGACGGCGGAGGAGCGTGATTACCTCTGGTCGTTCTATGCCGCCGAGCGCCGTGCCCGCATCAATCTCGGTATTCGCCGCCGCCTCGCTCCGCTGCTCGAAAACGACCGCCGCAAGATCGAGCTGATGAAGTCCCTCGTCCTGTCGATGCCCGGCACGCCGGTGCTCTATTACGGCGACGAGATCGGCATGGGCGACAACATCTATCTCGGCGACCGCGACGGCGTGCGAACCCCGATGCAATGGTCGCCCGACCGCAACGGCGGCTTCTCCCGCGCCAATCCGGCCAAGCTTTTCCTGCCCTCGGTGCAGGACCCGATCTACGGCTTCGACGCCATCAACGTCGAGGCGCAGACCCAGTCGCAGACGAGCCTGCTGAACTGGACGCGCCGCATGATCGCGATCCGCAACAACTCCGTCGCCCTCGGGCGCGGCGGCATGCAGTTCCTGTATCCCACCAATCGCAAGGTCCTGGCCTGGATCCGCGAGTTCGAGGGCGAGCGCGTGCTCTGCGTCGCCAACCTGTCCCGCGCGCCGCAGGCGGTGCAGCTCGACCTTTCCGAGTTCCGCAGCGCCGTGCCGATCGAGCTCACCGGCGGATCGGAATTCCCGGCCATTGGCGAGTTGCCCTACCTGCTCACGCTCCCGTCCTACGGGTTTTACTGGTTCTCCCTCAACGCCGCGAATGCCGGACAGATCGGCCCGCAGCCGGAGACGCCCGAACTGTTCACGCTCGTCCTCACCGGCGGGGTCGAGACCCTCATGGCCGGGCGCGAGCGGACCGCCTTCGAGCGCACCGTGGCACCGCGCTTTATCGGCACCCGCCGCTGGTTCGGCGCCAAGGGCACCCGCATCAAGTCGGTCTCCGTGATCGACAGTGCCACGCTGAAGGATGCCGGCGGCGCAACCCGCTTCCTGCTGCCGCGCGTGGCGGTGCATCTCGCCAACGGCGAGCGCCAGGATTACTTCGTTCCCCTCGGGGTCGATGAGGGCCGTGAGGACGAGACGCTGCTGTCGCATGCGGTCGCCCGCGTCCGTCGCGGACCGCGCACGGGCCTCCTGTTCGGGGCCTCCGCGTCGCCTGCCTTCTCGGTCGCCCTCATCGATGGGATGCGCAACGGCCTCGAGTTGCCGACAGAGACCGGCAGGCTCGTCTTCTCCCATACCTCGGCCTTCGATCGCGATGTGGCCGTGGACCTGGCGGAAGTCCGCAGCCTGAACGCGGAGCAGAGCAACACCTCGATCGCCATCGGCTCGAAGATGATGCTCAAGCTCCTGCGCCGCATGCAAACGGGCGTCCATCCCGAGATCGAGGTCGGCCGCTTCCTCACCGAGCAGGCGGGCTTCGCCAACACCCCCGCCCTGCTCGGCGTCGTCGAGCACGTGGCCGAGGACGGGACGCGGACGGCGTTGGCTGTGCTTCAGGCCTTCGTGCCGAACCAGGGCGATGCCTGGACCCTGATGCTGGAGGGCCTGCGCCGCGACTTCGACACCGTCGTGCTCGCGCCCGAAAGCGAGGCGCCGGACCCGACCGAAGCCTTCGCTCCGCACCTGCGCTGGGCCGAACTCCTCGGCCGTCGCACCGCCGAGCTCCACAACGCCTTCGCCATCGAGACCGACGACCCGGCCTTCGCGCCCGAGCCGTTCACGCATGACGACCTGCGCGACCTCGGGGAAGACGCGCGCCGTCTCGGCGAGCGGGCGTTCCGCGCCCTCGACGCCCTGGCGGGACGCACCTCCAGCACGGCGATCACCGAGCTGGCCGGCCGCCGCCGCGAGGTCGAGCTTCTGATCGAGGACATGACGGCGCGTGCGCCGGTGGGGGCGACCAAGACCCGCATCCACGGCGATTTCCACCTCGGCCAGGTTCTCGCCTCCGAGAGCGACCTCATCATCATCGACTTCGAGGGCGAGCCCGCTCGCCCCGCCGACGAGCGCCGCGCCAAGTCGACGCCGCTGCGCGACGTCGCCGGGATGCTGCGCTCCTTCGCTTACGGCGCCGAGACCGTCACCCGCGAGATCGCGAGCCGGTTCGCGGATTCGGAAGGCCGCGCCCGCAGCGCGTCCATCGCCTGGCGCGGCATGATCGATGCCGCGTTCCTCGACGCCTACCGTGCCGTGGCCTCCACCAGCCGCGCCGCGGTGACGGACCCGGAGACCGAGACGCGGCTGCTGTCGCTCTCGCTCCTGGCGAAGGCCCTCTACGAAGTCGATTACGAGGCCAATAACCGGCCGGATTGGATCGAAATCCCAGCCCGTGGGGTTCTCACAATTCTGGACGACACCAAGAGAGGCGTTTGAATGACGGATATCGACGAGAGCCTGGCGAAGACGTCCGAGCAGGAGCGGAAGCGGTCCGAACGGATCGCGGACCGCTCGGCCGCGTCGGGGAGTTCCCGCCAGGCCGATGCCGATACGTCGACCGTTCAGGGCGTCCATCCGGACGCGGTCGCCGCGGTGATGAGGGCGGATCACGGCGATCCGTTCTCCGTGCTCGGCCCTCACCAGATCGGCCCCGGCCTCTGGGAAGTGCGGGTCATCCTGCCCGAGGCAAAGTCGGCCACCCTTCTTACCGCCGGCAATCGGATCCCGTTCGAGCGGCGCCACCAGGACGGGTTTTACGTTGCTCGCGTGCAGAGCGAGGGACGTCCGCTCTACGAACTCGCGGTCGAAGGCTGGGACGGTACAGAGCGCACGCGACACGACCCCTACAGCTTCGGCTCGTCGCTGCATCAGCAGGACATCGATAACCTTCGCGAAATCGGCAGCGACGTCACCTATCGGGTGCTCGGGGCGCAGGCCATGGTTATCGACGGCATCGCTGGTTTCCGCTTCGCGGTCTGGGCGCCCAATGCCCGCCGGGTGAGCATCGTCGGTGATTTCAACGAGTGGGACGGCCGCCGCCACCCCATGCGGCTCTGGCAGACAGGCGGCATCTGGGAACTGTTCGTTCCCGGGCTCGGTGCTGGAGCCCATTACAAGTTTGAGATCCGTGGTCCCGACGGTGCCCTGCTGCCCTTGAAGGCCGACCCCGTCGCCTTTGCGGCGCAGAAGCCGCCGGAGACGGCCTCCGTGCTCCAGGGCACGAACGCGCCCGTCTGGAACGACGCGAAATGGATGGCGACGCGGGGTGAGAAGGATCCTCGCCACACCGCCATATCCATTTACGAGGTCCATCTCGGCTCATGGGCTCGGGTCGCCGAGGAGGGCAATCGCTACCTGACCTACAAAGAGTTGGGCGAGCGCCTGATCCCTTACGTGAAGGAGATGGGCTTCACCCATATCGAGATGCTGCCGATCACGGAGTATCCGTTCGACGGCTCTTGGGGCTATCAGCCAGTTTCGCTGTTCGCGCCGACGAGTCGCTTCGGCACGCCCGACGATTTCGCCGCCTTCGTCGACAAGGCCCACGAGGCCGGCATCGGCGTGATGCTCGATTGGGTGCCAGGACACTTCCCGCTCGATGCCCATGGTCTCGGCCAGTTCGACGGCACGCATCTCTACGAGCATGCCGACCCTCGTCAGGGCTTCCACCAGGATTGGGGCACCTACATCTACAATTTCGGGCGTACGGAAGTGTCGAGCTTCCTTGCCGCCAATGCCCGTTTCTGGCTCGAGCACTATCACCTCGACGGCCTGCGCGTGGATGCTGTCGCTTCGATGCTCTACCTCGATTACTCGCGTCGTCAGGGCGAGTGGATCCCCAACCAATACGGGGGCAACGAGAACCTCGACGCCATCAACTTCCTGCGCAAGACCAACGAAGCGACCTACAGCCACGCTTCCGGCACGATGACGATCGCAGAGGAATCGACCTCATGGCCCGGCGTCTCGCACCCGACCTATACCGGAGGTCTCGGCTTCGGTTTCAAATGGAACATGGGGTGGATGCACGACACCCTGGAATTCATGTCGAAGCAGACGATCCATCGCCGCTACCACCACCACGATCTCACCTTCGGTCTACTCTACGCCTTCTCCGAGAACTTCATCCTGCCGCTCTCGCATGACGAAGTCGTTCACGGAAAAGGCTCGCTTCTCGACAAGATGCCGGGCGACCGCTGGCAGAAATTCGCGAACCTGCGCGCCTATTTCGGCTACATGTGGGGCCATCCGGGCAAGAAGCTGCTCTTCATGGGGGGCGAGTTCGGACAGCAGCGCGAATGGAACCACAATCAGAGCCTCGACTGGCATCTGCTCGACGACCATCTGCATCGCGGTATGAAGGACCTCGTCCGCGACTTGAATAACCTCTATGCTTCGACGCCAGCGCTCTACGTCAAGGACTGCGAGGCGGCTGGCTTTCAGTGGCTCGTCGCCGATGACCAGGACAACAGCGTGATCGCTTGGGCCCGAAAGGGCATGAATCCGGGGGACGTCGCCATTGTCGTCTCGAACTTCACGCCGATCCCGCGGGAAGGCTACCGCATCGGCGTTCCGGAAGCGGGATTCTATCGCGAGGCGATCAACTCGGATTCCGAGCGTTATGGCGGCGCGAATATCGGCAATATGGGCGGTGTTCAGGCCGAGCCCGTGGAGAGTCACGGCCAGCCGCACTCGGTGGTCCTGACGGCGCCGCCGCTTGGAACGATGATCTTCGTGCGGGAAAGCTGATATTTGCGGAACTCGGCGGACGTTCGTTCGCCGAGTTCCGGATACTGAAAGGGCGCCGGTTCGTCGAACCGGCGCCCTTTCTCTTAAGCCAATCGTACGGATATCCCGGATCAGGCCAAGCGGGAACGGAGACCCCCGCCGTTGCCGAGTGCGCGGGCATAGAGCGCCGAATAATCCATCGCCGCCCCGTCCCAGGTGAAGGACCGCGACATGGCCTGGCGGCGCATGGCGTTGAGGCGCTTCTTCTGGCCGAACGTGTCGAGGGCGCGCCGGACTGCGCCGAGGAAACCTTTCTGAGAGGCTTCGCCGAAGGTGAAGCCCGTCACCCCATCTTCGACCGTATCGGCGAGGCCGCCGGTGCGCCGTACGATCGGCAGCGAGCCGAAACGCTGGGCATACATCTGCGCGAGCCCGCAGGGCTCGAAGCGGGAAGGCATGAGCAGGAAGTCGCTGCCGGCGAACATCCGCCGTGCTTCCTTCTCTTCGAACCCTACATGGACGCCGACAGAATCGGGATGGCGGCGGGCGAGGTCGCGCAACGCACCTTCGAAACGGCTCTCGCCCTGACCGATCGCGACGATCTGGCCGCCCTCGGCGACGATGGCCTCGGCCGCGCTGAGGCTCAGGTCGATGCCCTTCTGGTGGACGAGACGCGAGACGATGGCGAAGAGCGGCCCGCGCGAGACTGCGAGACCGAACTTGCGTCGGACGGTCTCGGCATTCGCGCGTTTGCCCTTCCAGTCATCCGGTTCGAAGCGCGCGGAGAGATGCGGATCGGTGCGCGGATCCCAGCTTTCGTCGATCCCGTTCAGGATGCCGGCCAAGCGCCCTTGGGACGCGCGGGTACGCAGCAGTCCGTCGAGGCCGCAGCCCGATTCGGGAGTCATGATTTCGCGGGCATAGGTCTCGCTCACCGTGGTAACATGCGAGGCGTAGTAGATGCCGGCCTTGAGGAAGGAGAGGTGGCCGTAGAACTCGCAGCCATCCATCTGGAATGCGCCGTCCGGTACCCCGAGGCGCCCGAGGGAGTCGCTGGAGAACAGGCCCTGATAAGCGAGATTGTGGATCGTCAGCACGCTCGGGACACGCTGCCCGGTCCAGGCGAGATAGGCCGGAGCCAGCGCCGTCTGCCAGTCGTTGAGATGGAGGAGGTCGGCGGACCAGGACGGATCGACGCCGCCGGCGATCTCCGCCGCTGCAAGGCTCAGGCGGGCGAAGCGCAGGTCGTTGTCGCGAAAGTCGCCTTGTGCATCGCCATAGGGCGTACCGTCACGCTGGTAGAGGTCGGCGCTGAGAAGGATGTAGACCTTGAGGCCGTCGCCGGTCTCGACGAGGCCGAGGTCGCAGGGCGGCACGCCGGCGTGTCCGTGAAGATGAGCGACGACTGGGATGTGGTCGAAGCGCTCGATCACCTGCCGATAGCCCGGGATGAGGACACGGACATCGTAGTGGCGTCGGAGAGAGCGGGGCAGGGCGCCGGCCACTTCGCCGAGACCGCCGGTCTTCACGAAATCCGACATTTCCGGAGTCGCGTAGAGAATGCGGGGCTGAAGCGAGAGACGGCGGGTGACGTCCGCGCCCGCATCGCCATAGGCGGTGGAGAGGGCGTGAGACGCATTGGACGTGGTCGACGCCGACATTCTAGAAGACCCCAAGGGCGGATCGTGCTCGTTGCGATGCACAACTCAAGCCATCGGGGTGGTTAATACTACGTTCACTTTATTGCGGCGCGAGAAAAATTCGGCGCTGCAAAAGTTTTTTCCTTTCCGCTTCGGGAGAACGCGTCAGGCCGGATGTCTGACGAGGACCACGCCCTCGTTTCCGGAGATATCGAGGGTATCCGCGAGCGCGACGTCGCTGCGACCGGCATGAGTCGAGAGCAGGATGATCCATCCCGGTTCGCCGGAGAGCGGAAACACGACGGGAGCGGGCGAAAAGTTCAGGACGATCCGTAGCGTCTCGCCCGCCTCCGCCCGATCATAGGCCAGGACGTGATCGAGGTTCGGTGTCTCAAGTCGCCTGTAGCTTCCTACCGCCAGGGCCGGGTGCGCGCGGCGCAGATGGAGAAGTCGCCGGTAGAGAGTCAGGATCGACCTCGATTCGTCCCGCAGCGCTTCCACGTGCCGCGTATCGTAGTCGGCGCTGAGCGGTAGCCAGGGCTCCGCGGTGGTGAAGCCGGCATGTTGGGTATCGTCCCATTGCATCGGCGTGCGCTCTGGATCGCGGCCATGTCCCGGTTCATTGAAACCCCAGGGGTCGCGCAACCGCTCGGGCGGAATTTCCACATGGGCGAGGCCGATCTCGTCGCCGTAATAGACCGTCGGCGTGCCGCGCAGGGTGAGGAGGAGGATCGCCGCGATCCGTGCCTGCGCCTCGCCGACCCGTGCCGCGATGCGCGGCTGGTCGTGGTTGCCCAACACCCAGTTGGGCCAGCCGCCCGGCGGCAATGCATCCTCGTACTCGTCCACGAGCGCCCCGACCGCATCGGCTTGCCAGGGCGTTTGAATTAGCTGGAAGTTGAAAGGCAGGTCGACGCCGGAAAGGTCCGAGCCGTAATACGCCACCAGCCGCTCGATCGGGAGGTAGATCTCGCCGATCAGCACGCGGTCGTCGTAGCCGTCGAGCACGCGCCGCATGCCGGCAATGACGTCGAAGACCTCCGGCCGGTCAGCGGAATAGACCTGCTCGAAACGGTTGATCTCAGGCTGTTCGGGATGGAAGGCGGGATTCGTCGGATTGTCGCGAAATCCCTCGTCCTTCATCAGGTGCCAGATCACGTCGACCCGGAATCCGTCGACGCCACGGTCGAGCCAGAAACGGAGCACCTCGTGCATCGCGTCCCGCACGGCGGGGTTTCGCCAGTTCAGGTCCGGCTGCTCGGGAAGAAAGGCGTGGTAATAATATTGACCGCGACCTTCGTCGAAGGTCCAGGCAGGGCCGCCGAAATTGCTCAACCAGTTGTTGGGCGGTCTGCCGCCGGGGGCGGGATCGCGCCAGATGTACCAGTCCCGACGCGGATTCTCACGTGATGAGCGGCTCTCGGCGAACCAGGGGTGTTCGATCGACGAATGATTCGGGACGAAGTCGAGGATGACCTTGAGCCTGCGGGCATGGGCCTGAACGATCAACTCGTCGAGGTCGGACAAGGTGCCGAAGAGCGGATCGACACCGCAATAATCGGCGACGTCATAACCGTAATCCGCCATGGGTGAGGGATAGATCGGCGAAATCCAGACCGCATCGACACCGAGCCAGGCGAGATAGTCGAGCCGGCGCGTGATCCCGGCCAAGTCGCCGATGCCGTCGCCGTTCGTATCCTGGAACGAGCGTGGATAAACTTGGTAGACGGTTCCACGCTTCCACCAGACGGTTTCCGTCCGAGCTGGAAGAATCGTATCGTCGTCCGCCATCCATCCCCCGGGTTCTGCCGCTTCGCGCCCTGGATACGCGACGAGCTTAGCCTTTGCCGACGCGCGAGGCGACCCCGCGATGGATTGTAGATCTGCCACACCCCGAGCGCTGATCTGCCGCATTCATGAAACCTTCAGCGCGAAATGGTCTCATTCCCGAACGGTTTCGCTGCGAGGTTGACGAATCGAGAGGACTGGGAGCGACCGGCATACGGCTCGGGTCCCGTGATGCTGGACTCTCGACAACGACGTCGCCGCACGGTCACCGCCAGCAGAAGCGGATGGCGTAAAACGCTCCGCGGCAGCGACCATGAGGGGGAATGACACGATGCTGAACGAAATCCTGGCCGCTCCCGCTCGAAGCGAGGAGCTGACGACACGGACCGGCGGTGCGGTCGAGGCGGTGGCCGGCCTGAGCTGGACCGCTCCCGCCAAGACGGTGTCCGGCGACCCTGTTGCCGATCTGCGCGAGGCGATCCTCACCAAGCTCGCCTATGCGATCGGCAAGACGCCGTCGACGGCCCGCGAGCGGGATTGGTTCGCTGCGACCGCTTTGGCCCTGCGCGACCGGATCGTCGACGCCTGCATGGATGGCAAGTCGACCAGCGTTCCCAACAAACGTGTCTATTACCTCTCCCTCGAATTCCTCATCGGCCGGCTCCTGTCGGACGCCATGAACAATCTCGGCCTCGTGGACACGACCCGCCGGGCGCTTCGCGACCTCGGTATCGACCTCGGCGATGTCGAGGCGGCCGAGCCCGACGCCGCGCTCGGGAATGGCGGGCTCGGACGCCTGGCGGCCTGTTTCATGGAGAGCATGGCCAGCCTGTCGATCCCGGCCATCGGCTACGGGATCCGCTACGATCACGGCCTGTTCAAGCAATCCCTGGAGGATGGCTGGCAGAAGGAAGCGCCGGAGACCTGGCTTTCCGAGGGCAATCCTTGGGAGTTCGTCCGTCCCGAGGCGACCTATACGATCGGATTCGGCGGTCACGTCACCATGTCGGCGATCTCGGACGGAGTGATCCGCCGGCATTGGCACCCGGCCGAGACGGTCAGTGCCGTGGCGCACGACGTCCCGGTGGTCGGCTGGCGCGGGAAGCACGTCAATACCCTGCGCCTCTGGAAGGCGGAGGCGGAATCGCCGATCGAACTCGCGAGTTTCAATGGCGGCGACCATGTCGGCGCCGTGGCCGCCCGCTCGAAGGTCGAGGCGATTTCGCGGGTGCTGTATCCGAGCGACTCGTCCGAGGCCGGCCAGGAACTGCGCCTGCGTCAGGAATACTTCTTCACCTCAGCCTCGCTGCAGGACCTCGTGTCCCGGCACGTGGCCGAGCGCGGCGACCTGCGGTCGTTGCCAGACCATGCCGCGATCCAGCTCAACGACACGCATCCGGCGATCGCCGTTCCCGAGCTGATGCGCATCCTCCTCGAGGATCACGGGTTCACCTGGGAGGACGCCTGGCACGTCACCACCAATACGCTGAGCTACACCAATCACACCCTCCTGCCCGAGGCTCTGGAAACCTGGCCGGTCGGCTTGATGGAGCGGCTGCTGCCGCGCCACATGCAGATCATCTACCTCATCAACTGGATGCATCTCGAAGAGCAGGGACGGCACGGCAGGGCGGATGCCGCCCAGCTCGCTTCTGTCTCTCTCATCGAGGAAGCGCACGGCAAGCGTGTGCGGATGGGTCATCTCGCCTTCCTCGGCGCCCGTCGGGTGAACGGTGTCTCGGCGCTTCATACCGATCTGATGCGCTCCACGGTGTTCAAGGACCTCCACGCCCTCGACACCGACAAGATCGTCAACAAGACCAACGGCATCACCTTCCGCCGCTGGTTCCACAACTGTAACCCCGAGCTGACGAAGCTGGCGGTGGAAGTCGTAGGCGAGCGTGTGCTCGACGATCCCGAGGCTCTGCTCGGCCTTGCCGACCATGCCGAGGATTCGGTTTTCCAGGCGCGCTATGCCGCCATGCGCAAGTCCCGCAAGGAGGCCTTGGCCAAGGTCGTGGCCGAGAATACCGGTATCGTCATCGATCCGTCCGCGCTCTTCGACACGCAGATCAAGCGCATCCACGAATACAAGCGCCAACTTCTCAACGTCATCGAGACGGTGGCGCTCTATCAGGCGATCAAGGCCGAGCCGCACAGGGACTGGACGCCGCGCGTCAAGATCTTCGGCGGAAAGGCCGCCCCGAGCTACGTTCAGGCCAAGCTCATCATCAAGCTCGCCTGCGACGTCGCCAAGCTCGTCAACGACGATCCGGATGTGGCCGGCCGCCTCAAGGTGGTTTTCCTGCCGAACTACCGCGTCAGTCTCGCCGAGGCGATCATCCCGGCCTCCGACCTGTCGGAGCAGATTTCCACGGCTGGCATGGAAGCGTCCGGCACCGGCAATATGAAGCTGGCGCTGAACGGCGCACTGACCATCGGCACGCTCGACGGGGCCAATATCGAGATCCGCGACCATGTCGGAGCGGACAACATCTTCATCTTCGGCCTCGACGCCGCCGGAGTGCAGGCGCGCGTAGCCGAGCCGGATTATCAGGCGAAAGCCATCGCGGCCTCGCCGCGCCTCTCCGCGGCCCTCGACTTCATCGCCGCCGGTGGGTTCTCGCCGGACGAGCCCGGCCGGTTCCAACCGATCGTGGACGACCTTCGCCACAACGACCGCTACCTGTTGACCGTCGATTTCGACGATTACTGGCGGGTCCAGCGCGAGATCGACGCCGCCTGGATCGACAAGGCCAAATGGTGGAGGAAGGCGATCCTCAATACCGCGCGGATGGCCTGGTTCTCGTCGGACCGTTCGATGAGGGAATATGCCCAGGATATCTGGCGGGTGAAGGTGGGCTGAGAACGGCCTCGATTCGAAGGCGCGATCATCTTTGTTCGGACGAACTGACTTCGACACAGCGGCCTGCTGCATCCGACCGGACGTCAATGTCCGGTCGGATGCAGCAGGCCGCTTCTCTTCAGGTCGTGGAGGCGCGAAGCCGGTCTCCTCGGACGTGAATAGTCCAAATCCTCCTGCCGTATCGAGACGACTATCGGATCAACGTGATCACCATCATCGCGCCTTCATCCCGGAACAGGCGCGCGCATCGCGAGAAGGTCGCATGCGCTAGGATTCTCACAGAGAGAATGGAAAGCCACTAGCCATAACGCCGATGATTGGCAGTCGATCAGCTCCAATTTTAGTATAATTTATAATAACTGAAAAATATTCTGACTAAAAACCGAAAACTGGGACGCTCCGAGTAGAGTATTTCATTTTCCCATCGCGCGTATCATCTGGACTATCTACAGTCTGTATCGCCGGGTCAGATCCGGCACGCTCCCTCAAGCGCCGTATTCTCCGCTTCGGTGAAGATCCGCGAGCGGATGAGGAAACGCTTGTCACGGCCGTTTTCCAGAGAAAACATGCCGCCTCGGCCGCGTACGACGTCGAGGATCAGGTGGGTGTGCTTCCAGACCTGAAATTGCGGCCGGCTGATCCAGAAATCGGCGCCGGCCACTTGGCCAAGATGGACGTCGCTATCGCCGGTAAGGAAGTCGCCGACCGGATAGCACATGGGCGATGAACCATCGCAGCACCCGCCCGATTGGTGGAACATCACCGGCCCATGCTCGGCGCGCAACTCGTCGATCAGTTCGAGAGCGGCAGGAGTCGCCGTGACGCGAAGGGGCGTGCCGTCGGCTCCGACCTGATCGGCCGTGGTCGCTTCGATTGCGGTCATCGGGCACTCCCTCCAATGTTCCATCCTCGGCCCAGCATGTGCCGGGCCGAGGCAGGCGATCAAGCTGCCTTTTTGGCCGAAGCCTCGCCGTAGAAGGTCCCGCCCGTCTCGGCCATGCGCAGAAGGTTATCCGGCACGGCGAAGCGGTCGCCGTGCTTGGCCTCCAGGCTCTGCGCAAGCCCGACGAAGACCCTCGGACCCATGAGGTCGATGTAGGACAACGCGCCGCCAGTGAAAGGGGCGAAGCCGAAACCGAGGATCGAGCCGACATCCGCCTCGCGCGGATCGGTGATCACGCCTTCTCCCACGGTGCGGGCGGCTTCGAGAGCCTGGGCCACGAGGAAACGCTGCTTCAACTCCTCGAAATCGACTTCGTCGGGGTCGAGACGGGTCGGCTGGAGCTCCGCGAGACCGGGCCAGAGGCGCTTTGGAGCACCTTCGGGGTAATCGTAGAATCCCTGTCTATTCTTTCGGCCGAGCCGACCCTCGCCCTCGACCAGGGTCGTGAGCAGCGCCTTCTGGGCAGGGTCGATCGCCTCGGCGCCGAGTTGAGCCTCGGTCGCCTTGACGATCTTCAGCGCCAGGTCGACGGCGACCTCATCGGTGAGCGAGAGCGGGCCGACCGGCATGCCGGCCTGACGACCGGCATTCTCGATCATCGCGGCCGGGATGCCCTCATTGAGCATCTTGTGGCCCTCGTAGAGATAGGCACCGACGCAGCGATTGGCGAAGAACCCGCGGCTGTCGTTGACGACGATCGGCGTCTTCTTGATGGCGCGGACGTAGTCGAGAGCGGTGGCGAGCGCGGCATCGCCGGTCGCGTCGCCCTTGATGATCTCCACCAGCATCATCTTCTCCACCGGCGAGAAGAAGTGAATGCCGACGAAACTGCCTGGGCGCTTCGACGCCTTGGCCAGGCCCGAGATCGGCAGGGTCGAGGTGTTGGAGGCGAAGATGACGTCCTCGCCGATCACGGCCTCTACCTTGGCGATGACGTCGGCCTTCACCTTGGGGTCCTCGAACACCGCCTCGATCACGAGATCGCATGAGGAAAGGTCGGCGTAATCCGCGCTGGTGGTGATGCGCGCCAGCAAGGCCTCGCGATCGGCGGTCTTGGCGCGGCCTTTGTTGATCTGGTCGGTGACGAGCTTGTGGGCATAGGCCTTGCCCTTCTCAGCCGCCTCCGTCGATTGGTCGACGAGAACCACATCCATGCCGGCATTGGCGGTCACGTAGGCGACTCCTGCGCCCATGAAGCCGGCGCCGACGACGCCCACTTTCTTGACGCTGGTCTTGGCGATGTCCTTCGGCCGGCGGGCGCCCTTGTTCAGTTCGCCCATGGAAATGAACAGCGTGCGGATCATCGCTGCGGCCTCTTTCGAGCGCAGGATCTTGGCGAAGTACCGGCTCTCGACCTTCAGGGCGAGATCCATCGGAAGCTGAAGACCCTCGTAGACCGAGGCAAGGATGGCCTTGGCGGCAGGGTAATTGTCGTGCGTCTCGCGGCGGTAGATCGCGTTCGCGGGCGGCCAGATCATCATGCCTGCCGGCGAATAGACCTTGCCCGAGGGGGCCTTGAACTTCGGCTGGTCCCAAGGCGCCACCGGAGAACCGCCGGCCCTGATCCAGGCCTTGGCCTTCTCGACGATCTCGTCCTTGGGAGCGACTTCATGGACGAGACCCATGTTCTTCGCCATGAGCGGACGGATCTGCTCGCCCTTGAACAGCATCTGCAGGGCGTCGCCCGTTTGCATGAGGCGCGGCACGCGCTGGGTGCCGCCCGCACCCGGAAACAGCCCGACCTTGATCTCGGGCAGGCCGACACGGGTCTTCGGATCGTCCGACAGGACGCGGTGATGGCACGAGAGCGAGAGTTCGAACGCGCCACCGAGGCAGATGCCGTTCACCGCTGCTACGAAGGGCTTGCCACAGGTCTCGAGCTTGCGGAACACGAGCGTGAGCTTGCGCGACTCTTCGAAGAAGTGGCGCATGGCCGCTTCCTCGCCCTTCTCTGATTTCAGCGCCTCGTAGGCCTTGCCGAGGCCCTGGAGCATCGTCAGATCGGCGCCGCCCGAAAAATTGTCCTTACCCGAGGTGATGACGCAGCCCTTCACATCCGGGTTGCCCGCCACGGCGTCGATGACCTGATGCAGGTCGCTCATCACCTGCTCGGTGAAGACGTTCATCGATCGGCCGGGCATGTCCCACGTCGCGAGGGCGATGCCGTCGGAATCGATCTCGAAGCGGAAGTTCGTGAGATTCATTTCTGATCCTCGGAGGTTCGGCTCAGGAATTCCATCCATTAAGGCGTTCTAAAACCTTCGGATGGATGGTCGTCCCAGAGAGATTGAAGGTTGTAACTTAGGATAGTTCGGACAATGATCAGAAAGGGCTGCCCGGGTTGCGGCAACGGTACCGAGCTGGATTTCAGTTTCACGATGGCGTTTCAGCCGATCGTCGATCTCCAGCATCAGCGAATCTGGGGGTACGAGGCGCTTGTCCGCGGTCCCGAGGGCCAGTCCGCGGGTTCGATCCTCGACCGTGTGACCGAGGCGACGGTCTACCGTTTCGATCAGGCCGCGCGGGTACGGGCGATCGAACTCGCCGGCCGCCTGTTTGCGGCGGACGATGCCACGCGGCTCTCGATCAACTTCATGCCCAACGCCGTCTACGAGCCCGCCGCTTGCATCCGCTCGTCCCTCGAGGCGGCGCGGCGCGCCGGCTTTGCGCATGACAGAATCATGTTCGAATTCACGGAGAACGAGAAATTCCGCGACATCGGCCATCTGCAGCGCATCGTCGACGAGTACCGCAAGCAGGGATTTCTGACCGCGCTCGACGATTTCGGTGCGGGTTTCGCCGGTCTCAGCCTGCTCGCCAACTTCCGGCCCGACCTCATCAAGATCGATATGGATCTCCTGCGCGGCATCGACACGGATAAGGGACGTCAAGTGATCACCGCGGGCATCATCTCGATCGCGCGGCAACTGGGCGTGGAAGTCATCGCCGAGGGAATCGAGACCCCGGCCGAACTCGCGACCCTGCGCGATCTCGGTGCGACCCTGTTCCAAGGCTACCACTTCGCCCGTCCTCAACTGGAAGCCCTCCCGAGCGTCTCCGGTTTCGAGGCGCGGGAGCCGCGCCTCGATCTCGTGCATTAGGGCGTCGTCCCGAAGGAAGCGGGGACCTCCGCCCCGAGGGACCCTGCGGTCACTTCGCGCCGGGCATCGGCATCGGCGGGGCGCCCGCCGGCTTGTCACCGGCCGAGGCGATCGCCAGCATGTTCAGGATCTTGGTGACTGCCCCCTGAGAGATCACGGTGACGGTCGAGGCCGGGTCGGAATTGATCGCCTGGAACTTCTGGTAGATCTTATCGTCGTAGATGCCGCTGAGATGCTTGAGTTCGTCGAGAGAGAATTTCTCGGCATAGGCCTTCGACAGGCCGTCGATCATCACCTCGCGCTGCTTGTCGAACTCGGCGCGGACTTCCTTGCGCACCGCCTCGGCCTTGTCCTCGGCCATGGGCTGCACGGTCTTCTCGAGGGCGCCGGTGAAGCCGGTTTCGAGGTTCTTGATCAGGGTCTTCTGGACCAGTTCCTTGGCGATCGTGACACGGTCGGACATATCGTCGGCCCGAGCGGTCAGCGGAGCCATCAGTGCCGTGGTCAGCATCAAGGTCGCGAGAAGTCGTGTCATCGTGGCGTGTCTCCCGGTGTTTATGTTTGCGCCGCCGGCATCGGTGGCGGGAGTGCGCCGTTTAGCAGCGTTTCGAAGGGTTTGGGAGGCGAATGCTCGCGACGAGCACAGCGAGCACCCAGGCGGATCGCCCCTCACACCCGCTCGATGATCGTGGCGGTGCCCATACCGGCGCCGATGCAGAGCGTCACGAGGGCGCGCTCCTTGCCGGTGCGCTCCAGCTCGTCGAGCACTGTGCCGAGGATCATCGCGCCGGTGGCGCCGAGGGGATGGCCCATGGCGATGGCGCCGCCATTGACGTTGACCTTCGAGGAATCGAGGCCGAAGGCCTGACAGAAGCGAAGGACGACGGCGGCGAAGGCCTCGTTGACCTCGAATAGGTCGATATCGGCGACCGTCATGCCGGCGCGGGCCAGCACCTTCTTCGTCACGTCGACCGGGCCGGTGAGCATCAGTGCCGGGTCGGACCCGATATTGGCGAAGGCGCGGATGCGCGCACGCGGCTTCAGCCCGGCCTTCTCGCCCGCTTCCTTCGAGCCGACCAGCACGGCGGCGGCACCGTCGACGATGCCCGAGGAATTGCCGGCATGGTGGACGTGGTTGACCGCTTCCACGTCGGGATGCGCGTCGACCGCCACGGCATCGAAGCCGCCCATCTGGCCCATCTGGACGAAGGAGGCCTTCAGCCCGGCCAGCGACTGCATGTCGGTGGAGGGGCGCACGTGCTCGTCGGTATCGAGCAGGGTAATACCGTTGACGTCGCGTACCGGGACGATGGCGTTTCGGAACATCCCCTCGGCCCAGGATTTCGCCGAACGCTTCTGTGACTCGACGGCGTAGGCGTCGCACTCGTCGCGCGAGAAGCCGTATTTGGTGGCGATGAGGTCGGCAGAGACGCCCTGCGGCATGAACCAGGACTTGATCGCGATGGCGGGGTCCACCGGCCAGGCGCCGCCCGACGCGCCGAGGCCGACGCGGCTCATGGATTCGACGCCGCCACCGACCGTCATGTCGTGCTGGCCAGCCATGACCTGGGCCGCGGCGAAGTTCACCGCGTCGAGTCCCGAGGCGCAGAACCGGTTGATCTGCACGCCCGGAACGTGGGTACCGTAATCCGCCACTAGGGCAGCCGCGCGGGCGATGTCGCCTCCGGCCTCGCCGACGGGATCGACGCAGCCGAGGATCACGTCGTCCACCAGCCTCGTATCGAGGTCGTTGCGCTCCTTGAGGGCGCGCAGGGCCGTCTCGGCGAGGCGCAGGGCCGTCACCTCGTGCAGCGCGCCGTCCGGCTTGCCGCGGCCGCGCGGCGTGCGGACGTGATCGTAGATGAAGGCTTCAATCATACTTCTCTCCACTGCGGGTCGGGACGGTGGCGAACCATGCTTCGAGGTAGAGCCAGCTGAGGTCCAAAGACATCCACGAATCCCGCCAATCTCTCGCCTGCATCTGATATTCGTAGGAGCGACGTCGGATTGTAGCTTTCCATTAATGAGGACCCAAAATGATCAAGAAGTTGCCAGCCGGCATTCTTCTCATCCTCGGAAATCACAAGAAATACGACGTCTTCTCGCGTTTCTACATGCTTGGCGCTAAGAGCATAAACTGCAGGCATATCTAAAACGCCTCGGCGCCCAACGCCATGGTCGTCTCGGCGCCGGCCTTGATCCGCACGAGGCGCATGGCGGTCTCGGGTAGCATGCGCTCCATGTAGAAACGGCCGGTGACGAGCTTGTCGTCCATTTGCGGCGAAGAACCCTCCGCCTTCCGCATCAATGCCGCCTTGGCGATTCGCGCCCACATGTACCCCATGGCGACGAGACCGAGGAGATGCATGTAGTCGGTGGCGCCGGCGCCCGCATTGTCGGGTTTCGCGAAGGCGTTCTGCATGAACCACATGGTGGCGCCCTGGAGATCGTTCAGCCCGGCCTGCAACGGGCCGGTGAACGGCTTCATCGCGGCGTCCTCGTCATGATCCTTGATGAAGGTCTGGACCTCGGCGAGGAGGCCCATCATCGCCCGGCCGCCATCCTTCGGCAGCTTGCGGCCGATCAGATCCATGGCCTGGATACCGTTGGCGCCCTCGTAGATCATGGCGATGCGGGCATCGCGCACGAACTGCGACATGCCCCATTCCTCGATGTAGCCGTGGCCGCCGAAGAGCTGCTGGGCTTCCACCGCGTTGGCGAATCCCCTGTCGGTGAGCACACCTTTCACCACCGGGGTCATCAGGCCCATATGGTCCTCGGCCTTCTGGCGCTCGGCCTCATCGTCGGAACGATGGCCGATATCCGCCTGCAAGGCGGTCCACAGCACCAAGGCGCGGGCCGCCTCGTTGAAGGCGCGGATCCCCATCAGGGTGCGGCGTACGTCAGGATGGACGATGATCGGATCGGCGACCTTGTCCGGCGCCTTGGCACCAGTCAGGGCACGGCCTTGGAGCCGGTCCTTCGCGTAGGCCACCGCATTCTGATAGGCGACCTCCGACTGGGCGAGGCCCTGGACGCCGACCGCGAGGCGGGCCTCGTTCATCATCACGAACATGGCGGCGAGCCCGCGATTCTCCTGGCCGACGAGCCAGCCCCTGGCTCCATCGTAGTTCATGACGCAGGTGGAATTGCCGTGGATGCCCATCTTGTGTTCGAGGGAGCCGCAGGAGACGCCGTTCCGCGCTCCCACCGAGCCGTCCTCGTTGACGAGGAACTTCGGCACCACGAAGAGCGAGATGCCCTTCGTGCCGGCCGGAGCCCCTTCGATCCGGGCGATGACGAGGTGGACGATGTTCTCCGACAGGTCGTGCTCGCCGGCCGAGATGAAGATCTTGGTGCCGGTGAGGTTGTAGGAGCCGTCGCCGTTCGGCACCGCCTTGGTCTTGAGAAGTCCGAGATCCGTGCCGCAATGCGGCTCGGTGAGGTTCATGGTGCCGGTCCAGGCACCCTCCACCATCTTCGGCAGGTAGGTCGCTTTCTGTTCCTCCGAGCCATGGACCAGAAGGGCCGCCATCGCGCCCTGCGTCAGGCCCGGATACATCGCCAGGGCGAGGTTGGCGGACGAGGTGAATTCCGAGATCGCGGTGTTGATCGTGTGCGGGAGGCCCTGGCCGCCGTATTCCTCCGGCACAGAGATGCCCATCCAGCCACCCTGGGCATAGGCGTCGTACCCGGCCTTGAACCCCTTCGGCGTAGTGACACTGCCATCGGGATTGCGGGTACAGCCCTGACTGTCACCGATCGCGTTGAGCGGAGTGAGTACCCCTTCCGCGAGCTTGGCGCCTTCGGCGAGGACGGCCTGGATCAGGTCCGGCGAGGCATTAGAGAAGCCGCGCAGATTGTTGCGGCCGTGGAAGGCGAAGACGTCATTGAGGAGAAACTGAACGTTCTCGACCGGTGCCCTATAGCTCGGCATCTCGTCTGTCCTCCGCTGGCTTCGCCATATGCTGCGGGCGTGCTTGACCTGATCTAAGGACCGCTGCCCGCTCGATAGTTCATATATAAACTATCAACGCGAGAAGGGGAAGGGGCGCATCGTCCCGCGCTGGCGCCCAGCCAAGATAGCCAATTTGGCACAGAGCTTAACCTGCTGTTTACCAAGAACGCCAAATGTCGGCGTCAATCGATCCGTGCCGTTGCCGCGACGCCGTTCCAGCGTTTCACAATGACAGACCGGATTGGGTCACGGACCTCGCTGCCCCGGGTTTGACGATGAAACGCACCGCGACGCTCGACCTGGAAGGGTTTGATCCGGAGATCCTCGATGCCGCGCGCGACGTGGCGCGCCGCGCCGGCGTTCCGGTGGAGACGTGGATCGCGTCCATCGTGTCGCCGGAGCAGAAGCCCAAGGCGCGTCGCCGCCGCCTCTCCTCGTCCGTGCAGCATCTGAACCGGCCAGTCTCTGAGAGTCGTCCCGCCGAAGCGGCCTCCGAAGCCACGCCGTCTCTGAACACGGTCCCGGAAGGTCCGGCGACGCCCAAAGCCGCGGTATCCCGTGCTCGCGAAACCGCGCCTCTGCCGGACCCGATCGCGCCGTTCACCAACTCCATCGCCGAGATGATGCGCCGTCTCGACCAGATCGATCACAAGATCGCTCAGGAGCACCACGTGTCGCACGAGGCGGCGACCAGAGCGATCGAAGGGATCGAGGCTCGGATCGGCTCGGTGCTCGACGCCGGCCTGTCTCCAGCCGTGCAGATGTCCGAGCGTCTGGTTCAGATCGAACGCCGCATGACCGAGCTCGGCGAGCAATTGGCTTTGCCGCGTCCGATCGGACGGCGTGGTCGGGGCGCGGAAGCGGAAGTGCGCGACGCAGTCGCCGAGATCCGCCAGCGCCAGCGCGAGCTCGATTCCGACGGAGTGCCCTCTCTTTCGTCCTCCGATGGGAAGGCGGCCGGCGGCATCGTGCAGCGGAATGCCGGCGGCATCCGGATGCCGTCGCCCGCCATCACCGAATTGCAGGCTGAGACGAGCCGGCTGCGGGAATCGATCGGCGGTCTCGCCACCGGTCGCGATGTCGGCGCGCTCGAACAGGCCATGCGCTCTCTCGTCACCGGGGTGCAGCGCGCCCAGGAGCCGGCCGACCTTGCCGCCATCGCCGCTCCCATCGAGCTGATCCGCGTTCAGGTCGCGCGCCTCGCCGACGACGTGGCAGAGAACGTCCATGCCCGCGTTGCCACCGATGTCGAGCGGCTCGCCGCCAAGGTCGACGGCGCCCTGAGCGGAAGCACGCCGGGCTTTGCCGACCGAGACGCGCTCGGCGATCTGTTTCGCGAACTCGATGAGATTCGCCGCCTGATCGCGTCCCTCGCCGGGCCGGAGCGGATCCAGAGCCTCGCACAAGGCCTCCAGGCCATCAGCGCCCAGATCACCGAGCTGCAGGGTGGTGTCACTGGCGAGGGAACCAACATGGCCGAGCTGCGGCCCCTGCTCGAGGAGATTCGCACGGGCCTTCGGACTCCGCCCTCCGGCGGTATCGAGGAGCAGATCCAGGCGATGGGTGCCAAGCTCGACGCCCTTCGCGACGGCAATTCGGCGGGCGGCGGCAACCACTCGGACGAGATCATCGGGCGCATCGACGCCCTCGCCGACAAGGTCGAGCGGGCCAGCGTCAACCCGGTCGGCGACCTCATCGGCCGCCTCGAAGATCTTGGCGAGACCCTGCGCCGTCCGGTCGTTCCCGGCGGCGACCTCGCTTCGATCCACGGCATGCTCCACGATCTCGCCGAGAAACTCGATCGCGTCGGCGGTTCCGCCGGACCGCGTGCCGAGGGCCTCGACGTCTTGGAGAAGCAGGTTCTGGCGCTCGCCAGCCGCATCGACACCCGCGATGCCGACCCGGCCCTGGCTGGCCTGGAGCGGACCATGTCCGACCTCCTGACCCAGGTTTCGGCGCTTCGTGACGAAGCGCCGATCGAGGCGGCCGTCGAGCGTGCGACGCGCAATGCCGTCGCCGAAAGCATCGGGACCACCGGCGATACCGGCGAGCTGGGCCTGCTCCGGGCGAGCCTCGCCGATCTTCGCGCCCAGCAGGCGGCGTCCGAGCAGCGCATGCAGGCGACCCTCGACGGCGTGCATTCGGCACTCGACAAGCTCGTCGGCCGGCTAGGTTCGCTGTCGGGCGACGCGCCGTTGTCCGGAGGCCGGTCGGCGACGCCGCAGGATCTCGCCGACCGGCTCATTGCGGCGACGGGCCGCGTCGATGAGCGTGCACCGATGCAGGTCGGCCCGGTCGCTCGCCGCCCCGACGCGCCGAGGATCAGCCCCACGACGGAGCCGTTCGAACTCGGCCGCGTGAGTGACCAGCCGCTCGAACCCGGAGCCAGGCGTCCGAGCCTGGAGCGTTCTGCCGAGGCCACGACCGAAACGGCACCGTCGATCGACAGCGACATCAAGACCAGTTTCATCGCCGCGGCGCGTCGCGCGGCGCAGGCGGCTCAGAACGAAGCGGCCATCGCCGCCCGCTCGCCCGATATCCGCACCCGCGTTTCGTCCGACATCGCACCGGGAACGGCTCCGGGCGGACGGACCGCGCGCCTGCGCGCCGAACTCGACAAGCGCCGCAAGCCGCTGCTTCTCGGTCTCGCCGCCATCGTCCTGGCTCTCGGCGCGCTGCAGGCGGTCAACAGCCGCCGTATCGAACCGGATGCCTCGTCCGCCCAGGTCGCCGAGGCGAAGGTGGCCCCGGTGGAGCCGGCCGAGAGCGAGGTGAAGCCCCCCGCCGCATCGGCTGCCCGGCCGGATCCGGAGACCACCCAGTCGATCTCCGAAGCCGCTCCACAGGCGCCTCCCGCGACGATTCCATCCGAGAAGGCGACCCAGCCAGTCCGGCGTTCCGTGCCGCGGGTCGCGGCGCTGACCAATCTGGCGAACGACCTTAGTGCCGTGCCCACCGGTCTGGCACAGCTTCGCAAGGCCGCCATCGAAGGCGACGGCGCATCTGTCTACGATCTCGCCTCGCGCGCCGCCGATGGCCGTGGCATGCCACGCGACTTCGCGGTCGCCGCGAAGCTGTTCGAGGCGCTCGCCGAGGCCGGCTACGCCCCGGCTCAGTACAAGCTCGGCGGCCTCTATGAGAAAGGCTCAGGCGTCGTACGCGATCTCGCGCAGGCCAAGCTCTGGTACGGGCGCGCGGCCGAACAGGGCCATGCCCGCTCGATGCACAACATCGCCGTGATCTATGCCGAGAACCCTTCGGCCAACGGCAAGCCGGACTACACCACCGCCTCGCAATGGTTCAGGCGCGGCGCCGAATACGGCATGCGGGACAGCCAGTACAATCTCGCCGTGCTCTATGCCCGCGGGCTCGGCCTGCAGCAGGATCTCGTCCAGTCCTATCTCTGGTTCTCCGCCGCCGCCGCCCAGGGCGACGACGATGCGGGCAAGAAGCGTGACGACGTCGCCGCGAAGCTGTCACCGAGGGATCTCGCGACGGCGCAGGCATTGAGCTCCGCATTCAAGGCCAATGTGCCGGTTCCCGCCGTGAACGAGCCTCCGGCGCCGACGAGTGCAGGCGCTGAGAGCTCGATGAGCCTGATCGGCGCGCCGCCTCCGGTCGCGCCGACCGTCACTTCGCGTCGCACCACAGGCGCATGAGGCGGACGCGCGTAATAGCGACGCGCGTCTCGTCAAAGTGAGGGGCGTCGAGGCGGATTAGGTTTCGATGCCAAGGAGTTGGCAGAGTTTCACTACCTCGCCGTCAAACGTCAACGCTGAGTTCGGGTAGGAGTCCTGCGCCGCGAGATACGTGTATACTCGGGACTCATGCGACCCTGCCTGCGGATGGCGGACGATACAGCGGAGCCCCGATGGCGCGTGTGACGCCCATACCGACATCTGCCCTCGTTCTCGGCGTTGCCGGCCTCATTCCCTTTATCGGGTTCGCGGCTCTCTCGCTGAGCGGCAGCGACGGCGGCCTCGGCAATGTCGGACTCGCACCCCGCACGATTCTCTCGACCTATGGAGCCGTCATCGCCTCGTTCCTCGGCGGAATTCGCTGGGGCGCGGCGGCATCCGGTGATGCGGAAGGACGGGACTACATCATCGCCATTCTGCCGTCTCTGGTCGCCTGGGCGGCGCTCGCCTTCCCCACGCCGTGGGATCTCAGAGTGCTCGGACTGCTCGTCCTCGGCTGGGGCTTCATCGATCTCGATCTCGTCAGGCGCTGCCTCGTGCCGACCTGGCTCGGCCGCCTACGGCTGACCTTGTCCGTCGTTGCCGGCTGCGCCCTCCTGATCGCGGCTTGATCAGTCACGCCCGGTCGGCGCTCAAGCTCGACAGGTAGCGTTCCGCGTCGTCCCACGCCGCACCCGAGCCCGAGAAGCCGACATAGCCGTCGGGCCGGACGAGGATGAGCCTGTCGTGGTCGGGCAGCCTGCGCGGCGCCGGTTCCAGCAGCAGGGGAAACCGCGCGGCCAGGGCGGCACCGCTTTCCGCATCGTCGGTGTAGAGGACGAAAAGCGGTATCGTGCCGGAGCCTGGCGGCAGCCCGTCATCGTGTTCCGGAGCCCAGCGCATGCCGGCATCGAGACCCTGCGAGAGCGGGCTATCGGAATAGGCGATCCCCACTTCGCTCATCGTGGCAGCCATCTTGTCCTGCACCGCGTGGAAGCCGAGCATGAAGCGGATGGCGAGGTTTCGCGCCGCCTGTGCCACGGGGTTCGACAGGGTCGCGATGTCGGTGAGCCGACCCGCATTGCGCAGGACCATTTCGCCGACTGCGTTGCGTTCGGGGCCATAACTGTCGAGGAGCGTGGAGGCGGCCTGGTCGCGCGCCACCATCGCCAGTTTCCAGGCGAGGTTGATCGCGTCTTGCATGCCGGTATTCATGCCTTGGCCACCGGCAGGGCTATGGATATGCGCGGCGTCGCCGGCGAGGACGACGCGTCCCTGCGAGTAGCGCGAGACCTTGCGTTCGTTGATGCGGAAATGCGTGAGCCAGACCGGATCAGTGACGCGGAAACCGCCACCGGCGCGATGGTCCGCCAGGGCCTGGACCTCTGCCAGCGTCGGATCCGATCGGGGCTGGGCCGGATCGGATTTGCCGATATCGGCAATCAGCCGGGCGCGACCGCCCGGAATTGGGAAGATCACCAGCGGGCCGTCCCGATGGAGATAGGTGGCGATCTCGTCGCCGGGCGGGGCACCGTCGCCCTCCACGCGGATATCTGCGAGCAGCCAATCATCTCCTTGGGCCTCCCCCTCGAAGGACAGGTCGAGCCCGTGCCGCACGGTGCTGTGCGCGCCGTCGCACCCAATCAGCCACGACGCGGATACCGTCTCTTCCCTGCCATCCGCATGACGAAGCGTCGCCTCCACGGTGTCGCCGGCTTGCGTGAAGCCCGCCAATTCGACCTGCCGCTCCACCGCGATGCCGAAACTGCCGATATGCTCGATCAGAAGGCGCTCGGTATCCCGCTGGGGAAGCATCAGTGCGAAATTGTAGGTGCTGGCGATGGCATCGAACCGGGCATGGCCAAGGACGCTGCCGCCACTGCGGAGAGTCGCCCCATGGGCCCGCAATCCGGCATCGAGGAAGGCCTGCTTGCAGCCCATCCGATCCATGAGTTCGAGGGTGCGTGCCCAGACGACGAGGGCTTTCGAGGTCTGCGTCGGCTGTTGGCTCTTGTCGATGAGGCGGGTGTCGATGCCGTATCGGGCGAGTTCCGCGGCGAGAGTGAGGCCGACCGGCCCGGCTCCGACGACGAGGGCTTGAAGCATGATCGTGTCTTCCCTTCTCGGAGACTCGTGCGTACCTCGAATTGTATCGGAATGTTCGATCGCGATCAGGCGTGCGATCTCAGGCCGGACAAGAAAGTATCGGCTTCTTCCTCGTCACATCCTGCTGGTGATGACGCTTAGAGACGACGGGCATTGACCATCCATCGCCGCCTCGAGTGTTTTCGATGGGTGACTTTTCCACAACCAGTCCGTTCATTCTGCCGCCGGACTACGTATTTTCATCAGACTACCTTGGAGCCATTCGAGATTTGGTCATAAGTCGCCGTCTAGAAGAATCGGATCTCAACCATCCAAAGCCGGGGGAAGCGATGGACGTCAAGATGGCAGCGTGGTGGCTTCCTATCGGTTGTGGACTGGCCTCCCTGAGCGCGGCGTTGCTGTTCGCCTTCGTACTCGGCCGCGCGCTCGCCTGATCGAAGAAGAGCGGCTTCCAGACTATCGACAAGCCTGCCATCTCTGCGTGCCGACGCCGGTCTCGTCCCTGATACCCTGACAGTCCTTCCTGCCGCAGATGCGAGCCGCACCATGCGGAGTTCGACTCGAGGCCCACCATAGGTGGCTGGAGCCGATACTGACGCCGAGGAGGCGTTCGTCAGATGCGCCGGGCGATCGGGTGCGCGATGCGATCCTCAAGATGATGGGCACCACCGAGGACGAGTTGGCGGGGCCGCCCGCCGAAAAACAGCAGGGCATCGAGGTTGCTATCAAGGAAAAGCTCGTCGGCGCCCTCGCCGACGTGAACATCTGAATGGACGCCTCGAAGCCGGCCGGCATTCAGTCCCGCGCCAACATCGCCTTGCCGATGGCGAAGACGCGGCCGTCACCCAATAGGTGTGCCGTGAAGCCTCCGGGAAACAACGGGTCGAAGACCGGGTTGCGCACGTTGAGGCCGCCCGCATAGGCACCGAAGGCCGGCATCACCAGGCGTTTGCCATCGGTCACGAAGCAACGGCGCCGAACGGCGCGTCCGCGCATCGCGACCTTGCCGCAGGGATGCAGATGACCGGCGATCTCCCCCTCGGATGCATCCGGCGACGGTTCGTGCCTCAGCGTCAGGCCGCCCATAACCAGGGTCTCTGCGTAGCGTCCGCCGACGCCTTCCGAGACGGCATGGTCGTGGTTGCCAGCGATCCAGATCCAGTCTCGACCTGCCTGAAGAGCCGCGACCATGGCACGGTCGCCCGGCTCCATCCGCTCGGGCCCGCGGGAATCATGGAAGGAATCGCCTAGGGCGACGACGCGGGCCGGGTCGAGCCGTGCCACCGCCTCGTGAAGGCAGGCCAGGGTCTCGCGGGTATCGTAAGGCGGCAGGAACTGGCCCGAGCGCGCTGCATAAGCCGACCCCTTTTCCAGATGCAGGTCGGAGACGATCAGTGTCCGGTGTGCGGCGAGCCACAACCCGCCGCAGAGGTCGAGGATGAGGGCTTCCCCGGCCAGCGTGAGGCTGGGGGTCTTGATGGTCCGTTCGAGTCTCTGGCCGAGCGCCAAGATCGCATCCTCTTGTCCGGGAAAGGGGCGCTTCACCCGGTCGTCACCCCAGCGCTTCTTCGAGAAGCTGCGCTTCGGCTTCGGCCAGGATCTCGTCCGCACCCTCGCCGTAGACCTTCTCACGCCCGATCTCGAGCATGACGGACACGGAGAGAGGCGAGACGCGATCGAGCGCCTTGTGGGTGATTCGCCCCTGGATGCGCCTCAACATCATGCCGAGGCGGGCCACGTCGAGGAGTCCGGTTGCCGCATCCTGCCGCGCGGCGCGCAGGAGCAGATGATCGGGCTGATGCTTGCGCAGAACGTCGTAGACGAGATCCGTCGACATCGTGACCTGTCGCCCGGTCTTCTTCTGACCGGGATAACGCCGCTCGATCAGTCCGGCGATGACGGCGCATTGGCGAAAGGTGCGTTTCATCATCGAGGATTCGTCGAGCCAGGCTTCGAGATCGTCGCCCAGCATGTCCTCGGCGAACAGTTCGGCGAGGAAGCCGGGCGCCCGGGCGATGGCGTCGCTGATGTCGCGGGTCATCCAGATGGCGATGCCGTAATCGTTGGCGGCGAATCCCAGAGGGCGCAGCCGCGCGCGCTCCATGCGCCGGGTGAGCAGCATGCCGAGCGTCTGGTGCGCGAGGCGCCCCTCGAAGGGGAAGGCCGTAAGGTAGTAGCGGCCGCTGCGCGGAAACGTCTCCACCAGCAGGCCGTCCGGCCCTGGCAGGATCGAGCGCTGGCGCTGGAGCAGCAGGTAATCCGCCACCTGCTTCGGCAACCTGTCCCATTCGAACGGATCGGCAATCAGCGCGCGTACGCGGGCTGCGAGAAAGGTCGAGAGCGGGAACTTTGCCCCCGCATAGGACGGAATCGCCGGATCGGTGCCGGGGCCAGCTCGTGTCGCCAGCGCCTCGTCTTCGGATAGACCTTCGAAACGGAGCACTTCGCCGGCGAAGAGGAAGGTGTCGCCCGGTGTCAGCGTGTCGGCGAAATCCTCCTCGATCTCGCCGAGCACGCGCCCGCCCTTCGGCAGGATCGCGCCGGGCTTGCCGCGCACGCCGCGGGCGAGGCGTACCTTAACCTTGGCGGATTCGACGATGGTGCCGACATTCATGCGGTATTGCTGCGCGATCCGCGCGTCGCGCACACGCCACAACCCATCCGGTCCGCGCACGATCTTGGCGAAGCGCTCGTAGGCGCGCAGCGCGTAGCCGCCCGTGGCGACGTAATCGACCACGGCTTCGAAATCTTCCCAGGACAGGGTCGCGTAGGGCGCGGCCGAGACGATCTCGTCGTAGAGCTCGAGCGGGTCGAACGCGTCTGCGCAAGCCATGCCTAGGACGTGCTGGGCCAGCACGTCCGGCGCGCCGAGACGGGCGTCGGGCGTGTCCTGAGCCGCCTCCTCAACCGCGTCGAGGGCAGCCTGGCATTCGAGGATCTCGAAACGATTGCCGGGTACGAGATAGGCCTTAGACGGCTCGTCCATCCGGTGGTTGGCGCGCCCGATCCGCTGCATGATCCGGCTTGCCCCCTTCGGCGCGCCGATATTGACGACGAGATCGACATCGCCCCAATCGATGCCGAGATCGAGGGTGGCAGTGCAGACGATGGCCCTCAACTGCCCGGCCGCCATGGCGGCCTCCACCCGCCGCCGCTGGGTGGCATCGAGGGAGCCGTGATGGAGTGCGATGGGGAGAGAGGCCTCGTTGATCCGCCAGAGCTCCTGAAAGGTGTATTCGGCCTGGAGCCGGGTATTGACGAAGATCAGGACCGTGCGGTGGGCTTGGATCAGGTCGTAGATGGCCGGCATTGCCTGGGTGGCGGTATGGCCGGCGAGCGGCAGGGTCAGGCCGGTATCGAGCAGGTGCAGGTCGGGTGCCGCACCTCCTTTCACCACCACGAGATCGGCCATGGGCGTCGGCCCGGGCGCCACAGCGTCGTGGACGCCACGGCGCTCCCTCTCCTGGAAGGAGAGGGACCCGCTTTCTTCCGTCGAACGTGAGCGTTGCGGCACCAGATACCGCCGCAGATCGTCCGGTTCGCGCACGGTGGCGGAGAGGCCGATGGCGGTGAGGTTCGGGCTGAGGCGGTGCAGCCGCGCCAATCCGAGGGAGAGCAGATCGCCGCGTTTCGACGTGACCAGCGCGTGCAACTCGTCGAGGACGACGCAGGACAATTCGGAGAACAGCTCCTCCGCTTCGCGATGCGCGATGAGGAGGGCAAGCTGCTCCGGCGTCGTCAGCAGGATGTCGGGCGGACGCTCGATCTGGCGAGTGCGCTTGTGCGACGGCGTATCGCCGGTGCGGGTCTCGACCCGGATCGGCAGGCTCATCTCGGCGATCGGCGCTTCGAGGTTGCGGGCGATATCGACCGCGAGCGCCTTCAGCGGCGAGATGTAGAGCGTGTGCAGCCCGCGTGCTTTCCGCGATGGCGGACGTTCCGACAGGGCGACGAGGCTCGGAAGGAAGCCCGCGAGCGTTTTGCCCGCCCCCGTCGGCGCTACGAGAAGGGCCGAGCGTCCCGCCCGTACGATGCTCAGGAGATCGCGTTGATGCGGCCGGGGCGCCCAGCCGCGTGCGGCGAACCAGGCCTCGAACTCCGTGGGAAGCCGGCCCTCAGGCAAGGGTCATCAGGCGAGCGCCATCAGGAACCGGTCGATCAGTTCGAGGGCGCGCCCGGTCATGGCGCCGGGGTAGCGTACGAAGACGTGGCAGCCGCCGGGATAGATCGCGGTATGGCCGCCGTTTCCGGCCGCCGCCCAGCGCGACGACATGTAGAGCGTGTCGTCGAGGAGCGGATCGTGCGTGCCCACCGAGAACAGGGCCGGTGGGAGGCCCTTCAGATCGGCATAGAGCGGCGAGACGTCGGGCCGCCGACGATCGATGCCGTCGCGTACGTAGTCGTTGGCGAAGGTGGTGAGGTCCTTGGTGTTCACCACGAGGCGGGTATCGCCCCAGTTGCGGACACTCGGGGTCAGGCCGAGATCGAAGAAGCCGGCATTGAGGTTGGCCCCGCGGAAGGCGCGCGGCAGGTTGTGGCGGTCGCGCAGCCGTAACAATGTCATCACCGCGAGATGCGCGCCGGCGGATTCTCCGCCGATCGTCAGGGCCGTGATTCCGAATTCGGCTTTGCCGGGACCGACGAGCCAGAGGGCGGCCGCCTCGCAATCCTCGAGGGCTGCCGGATAGGGATGCTCCGGGGCGAGCCGGTACTCTACGGACAGGCAGACGAAGCCGCAGGCATCGGCGATCCGCTCCAGCCAGGGATCCTGCTCGTCGGCGGCGCCCCAGACCCAGCCGCCGCGATGGATGTGGAGATAGGCTCCACGCAGCTTCGGCCATTTCTTCGCGTTGGGCCGGATCAATCGCAACGGGATAGGGCCGCCGGGACCGTCGATCGTCAGCGTCTCCGCCCGCGCGCTGCGCGGCATCGCTGGCGACGCCTGCGTCCCCTGGCGTCGACGCGCGCGGACCTCGCCGATCGGGATCGACCACGGATCCGCCTGCGCTGCGTGGGCAGCGACGATCTCGGCATTGAGCCGATGGGTTTCCGGATCGATCGTCGCCGGGTCGAAGAGGGCGTGGTCGATCATGGATCGGTTCGTCTCATCCAGGGTGGGGCCGAAGCGGCTTCGAGCATGACGGTCGAATGTGGGCGAAGCTCCCAGCGATGCCAGACGCCTTGCCGGCACGAAACGGCCAAACGCCCGAGTGGGCGGACGGTTTCGTCGCGGTGTGTCGCATCGGTCACGCTTCCGCCGGGTTCGCCGGCTTCAGAGGAGCTCACGCGGCCCCATATGTCCGAGAGGATAGGCCCGAAAGGATGAAGTCCATGATCGTCGACAACGACCCGAACCGGCAACCGCCCTATGGCGGCCGTCCCTATCCCGGCCAGGCCTATCCCGACGGAGAGTTGCGCTCACCCCTGCGGCGCTTCCTCGGCGGCTCGCCCATGGCGGTCCTGCTGAAGCTGGTCTTCCTGTCCATCCTGGTCGGCGCCATCATGGCGATGCTCGGGATCACACCCGGCCGGCTGTTCTGGCAGGTCTACGATGCCGGACGCGCACTCATCGATCTCGGCTTCGAGACCTTCCACGATTTCGGTCGCTGGATCCTCGCGGGCGCCGTGGTGGTGGTGCCGCTCTGGCTGCTGTCGCGGTTCTTTGCGGTCTCTAAGTAGGAGCTTTATCGCCTTCCCCCTCGAAGCTGAGCGCCTGTGGCTTAGGCGGGGAGGAGAGCGAACCTCCTCGAAGGTGGTGCTCTCCTGATCCGATCCGGTTTGCGAGCAACCTTCCGCCATCTTCGAGGTAAGGGATGCGACCATTAAATCGCGCGACCTCGACCCGCATGAAAAAGGCCGGCGTCTCCGCCGGCCTTTTGTCTTTCAGGACCTCGATATCCGCTCAACGCTGGACGATGACCTTCGCACCGACCTTGGCGCGGGTGTACAGGTCGGCCACGTCGTCGTTCGTCATGCGAATGCAGCCCGAGGACACGGCCGTTCCGATGGTCTCCGGCTCGTTGGAGCCGTGGATGCGGTAGATCGAGCCGCCGAGATACATGGCGCGGGCGCCGAGCGGGTTCTCGATCCCGCCTTTCATGAAGCGCGGCAGATCGGGACGGCGGCGCAGCATCTCGGCCGGGGGACGCCAATCGGGCCATTCCCGCTTCATCGTGATGGTCTGCGTACCACCCCAGGTGAAGCCCGGACGCCCGACACCAACACCGTAGCGGAGAGCCTGACCACCGCCGAGCACGTAGTAGAGGCGGCGCTCGGCCGTGGAGACGATGATGGTGCCGGGAGCGTAGTTGCCGGCATAGGCGACCTGCTCGCGCTGGATCGCCGACATCTGCGGCACCGCCGAGGCCATCGGATCGGCGGGGTTGAGCGAGGCATTGGCCGTGGGCACGGGCACCACGGCGACAGCAGCAGGCTCCGCCTGCGGACGCACGCGCAACACCAACGCGTTGTCGAGAGGCTGGCGG
This sequence comes from Methylobacterium marchantiae, assembly GCF_042679825.1. Classification (NCBI taxonomy): domain Bacteria; kingdom Pseudomonadati; phylum Pseudomonadota; class Alphaproteobacteria; order Hyphomicrobiales; family Methylobacteriaceae; genus Methylobacterium; species Methylobacterium marchantiae. Next base: position 57,696 of record NZ_JBHTND010000007.1, read on the forward strand.
GTAAGAGGGTCGATCTCGTAGGCAGCGGCTGGGGATGCCCAGGCACCAACCATGCAGACAAGCCCGGACAGGGCGGGAGAGATACGGCGCATCAAAGCCTCTCGAAGGCAGGCGAAAATATGAGGAAACACGGTCGGTAACGCAACGCAGGATACCGTTTCCCGATAGCCAAGACGTAAACGCTACCGCTTCAAAGCCAAGCTGAATTCGTGATGACGCAACGGTTGCGGCAACGTCGTGACTCCGTGGCAACAGTGTGGCGGCTTAGCCGTATCGGAAGGATTATAACTTCCGCCGGACCACAGCATGGGAACCAAATCGAGATACGGCGCAGACGGATCGGTGGCTCCGCGGCGAGTTGGCGGTTCGACGCCTGGCGTCAGATCGCGTCGAGGCCGAGATCGATGATCGGCGCACTGTGAGTGATCCAGCCGCTGGAGATCAGGTCGACGCCCGAGGCCGCGATGGCACCGACCGTGTCGCGGTTGATCCGGCCCGAGGCCTCGGCGATGGCGCGCCCATCGATCATCCGAACGGCCTCGCGCAATTGATCGGGGCTCATATTGTCGAGGAGCACGGCATCGGCGCGGACCGACAATGCTTCCGCGAGTTGATCGAGCGTGTCGACTTCGATCTCGATCTTCACGAGATGGCCCGAATAGGCCCGCGCCCGTTCGATCGCCGGAACGATGCCACCGGCAACCGCCACGTGGTTGTCCTTGATCAGGACGGCGTCGTCGAGGCCGTAGCGGTGGTTGGAGCCGCCTCCGGCGCGCACGGCATGCTTCTCCAGCGACCGCAGGCCCGGCGTGGTCTTGCGGGTGCAGACGATCCTGGCCTTGCCGTGTGGGCGAGCCGCCTCGACGAGACCGGCGGTGGCCGTGGCCACGCCCGACATCCGACAGAGAATGTTCAGCGCCACCCGCTCAGCGGTGAGGATGGCACGTGCCGGGCCGTCGAGGCGGATCACCACGTCGCCAGGAGAGACCCGCGCGCCGTCGCTGCGTTCGACGATGACCGACACGGCTGGGTCGATCAGCCCGAAGGCGATCACCGCCGCGTCGACGCCGGAGATCACACCGTCCTGGCGCGCTGCGATCACACCCGACAGGCGGGCATCCGCCGGCACGATCGCATCGGTGGTGATGTCACCGGCCCGGCCGAGATCTTCCAGCAGCGCCGCGCGCACGATCGGCTCGACCAGCAGGCGGGGGAGGGAGACGAGGACGGTATCGCTCATGGGTCGCTCACGAGGTGATCGATTGGGTGGATCCGTTCGTCCCGCCACGGACTCCATCCTGGGTTGGCGGAGCGGCGCGGGCCTCGAAGGAGGCTTACGGCCTTGCACGACGGGTTCTGGAACATTCCTTCGAAGCCCGCTTGCACGAGCCGCCTCAGGAAGACAGGTGCGGGCTGGACCGTCCCTGGACGGTCCAGGTATTCTGGTTCAGGTGCCTGCCGGAATTCCTGCGGCCGCCGCTTCCGTCATCCGCCAGACATCGGCCAGCGTGACCGCGCTGTGACGGACCGGTGTCTGGTCCGGATGATCGCTGCGCCAATGGGACCCACGACTCTCGATGCGGGACAGAGCCGAACTCGCGACCACCAATCCGGTGAGCGCCGCGTCCGATCCGCGCCGGGCTGCCGGAGCCAGGCGGCGCAGGGCTTCGGTGAGGCCATCCGCCTCGCGCACAACGCCGACTCGGGTCTCCATGACCTGCCGGATCGGCGCGATCTCGTCCGCGATCTGCTGGCGCGGTTCGGCGAAAACCGCAGGGCCAGGCGCAGGGATCGAGGAGATGCCCTCGGCGATCCAGGGCGCGAAGGCCATGGCTTCCAGGAGCGAGTTGCTGGCGAGACGGTTCGCGCCGTGCAGGCCGGTCGAGGCGACCTCGCCGCAGGCGAACAGGCCGGGCACGGTACTGGCGCCGAAGCCATCCACCTTGATGCCGCCCATATGGTAATGCGCCGCCGGCCGGACAGGTATCGGCTGGCGCTGCGGATCGATGCCGGACGCGGCGCAGAGGCCCGCGACCGTGGGAAACCGGCTCTGCATGCGCGCACCGAGAGCGCCGCGGCAGTCGAGGAAGACGTCGGTGCCACGACTCCTAGCCTGGAAGATCGCACGGGCGACCACGTCACGGGGAGCGAGATCGCCGCCAGCGATGCCCGCCATCACCGGAGCACCGTCGGTGTCGATCAGCCGTGCACCTTCGCCGCGCAGGGCCTCGGTGGCGAGCGGCATCGGATCGAGCCCCACCGAAATGGCGGTCGGGTGAAACTGCACGAATTCCATGTCGCGCAAGATGGCCCCAGCACGTGCCGCGAGGGCGAGGCCGCGGCCGGTGGCGCCGCGCGGGTTGGTGGTCGAGGCGTAGAGGGCACCGATCCCGCCTGTGGCGAGGACGACGGCCCGCGCGGCGATGTGGACCGTGTCGCCGTCGCGTTCGCAGACGATGCCGGCGACTGCGCCGTGCTCGTCTTGTGAAAGACCGCGCACGGTCGCGACAAGCATCTCTATGGACGGCGTCGCCGCCGCCGCTTTCAGCAACGTGTCGAGCACCACGCGGCCGGTGGAGTCGCCGCCGGCCCGAACAATACGGCGTCGGGAATGCGCCGCTTCGAGCCCGAGCGCCAGGACGCCCGCGGCATCGCGGTCGAAGGGGGCGCCGAGGCCGACGAGCCATTCGATGAGTCCGGGGCCGGCTTGGGCCACGCGGGCTGCGACGACAGGATCGGTGAGCCCGGCTCCAGCGGCCTCGGTATCGGCCGCATGAAGTGCCGCCTCGTCGTCCTCGGCCATGGCGGCCGCGATGCCGCCCTGCGCCCAGCCCGTCGCGGTGCCGCTTCCAAGGGGCGAAGCGGTGATGAGCGTCACGGGACGCGGGCTGAGTCGAAGCGCCGTAGCGAGGCCGGCGACGCCGGCTCCGACTACGATCACGCGGTCGGAGCCGAGAGCCGAGAAGGAGAGGGGGGAGTGCGCGTTCATCGCGGACGCACCGCCAGCATGCGTTCCACCGCCGCGCGGGCTCGCCCGGCGAGCTCGGGCTCTACCGTCACCTCATGGGTGAGGGTCTCCAAAGCATGGCGGATGTTCTTCAAAGACATCCGCTTCATGTGCGGGCACAGGTTGCAGGGCTTGATGAACTCGATATCCGGGTTGGCCTGAGCGATGTTGTCGCCCATCGAGCATTCGGTCACCAGCACCACCTGCCGCGGGCGCTTCTGCGTGACGAAGTTCATCATCATCGCGGTCGAGCCGGAGAAGTCCGCTTCCGCCACTACGTCCGGCGGGCATTCCGGATGCGCGATGACGGTGACGCCGGGATAGCTCTCGCGGACCTCGCGGATATCGGCCGGGGTGAATTGCTCGTGCACCTCGCAATGGCCGGCCCAGGTGAGGATCTCGACCTCCGGCACGAGCACCTGGACGTTCTGAGCCAGGAACTCGTCGGGGATCATCAGGACGCGCGGCGCATTGAGGGAGCGCACCACGTCGACGGCGTTGCCGGAGGTGCAGCACACGTCCGATTCCGCCTTCACCGCAGCGGATGTGTTGACGTAGGTCACGATCGGAACACCGGGATACTTTTCGCGCAGCCCGCGCACGTCGGCGGCGGTGATCGAGTCAGCCAGGGAACACCCGGCCCGCATGTCGGGAATCAAAACGGTCTTGCCCGGATTGAGGAGCTTGGCCGTCTCCGCCATGAAATGAACGCCGGCGAGCACTATCACGTCGGCATCCACGTTGATCGCCTCGCGGGCGAGCGCCAGGCTGTCGCCGACGATGTCGGACACTGTGTGGAAGATCTCCGGCGCCTGATAGTTATGGGCGAGGATCACCGCGTTCCGGGTCTTCTTCAGCTCCAGGATTGCCGCCACGTCGTCGGCCAGTGCGGGCCACTCGATGGCCGGAATATGCCGGCTCACGCGGTCGTAGATATGTGGCAGGGGCAGGATCGAAGCCCGGCCGATCGGGAGACTGGTCGCCGCCATGGACGCGTCCTCATTTATGCTCAATCTGAGCATTGTGCCGACTAAGGTAGGCGCGAGAGGATCGCTTGTCTAGATATGCTGAGGCTGAGCATATTCATTTTGCGATGCAAAAATTCTTGAGCCGTTCCAGGCTGATGACGGCTAGGAGGAGCGCCGTGACGGTGTGAGCCTGAAGCCGGGAGCAGGACGTTCGAGAAGAACTTCCCGCCGGAAACGGACGAGGCGGGCAGGGCGTCCGGCGGTGCCACTGGTGACTTCTTCGGTCTCCTCCACGAGACCCTGCTGGGCGACGAGGCGGCGGAAGTTCTGTTTGTGGAGGTTGGCGCCGGACAAAGCTTCCACGGTGCGTTGCAGCTGGAACAGCGTGAAGGTCGGCGGCATCAGCTCGAACACCACCGGGCGATACTTGATCTTGCCGCGCAGGCGTCCGATCGCCGTGGCCAAGACCCTGCGATGGTCGAAGCCCATGGGCTGGCCGGTTGTCGCGATATCCGTCGAGCCTGCTTCGCCCGTCTGTCCGTGAGCCTCTGGAATCAGGCCGGCCTCGAACAGGAGTTCGTAGCGCTCGAGCACGCGCTCCTCGTTCCAGGCTCCGCCGCCGAGGCCGAAGGTCAGACCAAGCCTGTCTTCGCGGCGGCGCCTGAGTTTGGGGTCCGGAGTGCCGCCGGCCCAGGCCAGAAGCGCGGCTTCGATCTCGTCCAGCGCGGTCGGCCGGCCCGCGCGCCAATCTTCCCAGGGGAGAAAGGCGTACCAGTTGCGCCACGATGCCTCGGCGAGACCCGCCGAGCGCATCTCTCGCACAAGGGCGAGGTAGGCGACGGAAAGCGAGTGGAGACCGCCCGAATCGTCGCCCTGACGGTCGCGGTCACCAAAGGTGTAGAGTTGCTCGACATAGCCGAGGCGCGCTTGCGTCTGGCGCTCGACCCAGGCGCGTAGGCCGCGTTCGAGGGTGGGATGCTCGGGAACCAGCGGGCCGGCCGGCAATCCGGTTTCGCGCCCGGCCGCTTGGCCCGCGACCTGGACCGTGAGGGCGCGTGGCTCGCCGTCCGTCGCCGCGACGATGACGGCGACGAGTCCGACCGCAGACGGATTGGGAAGCGCATTCGGCTCCCCAGCCGCAAGCCCGTCCTGCCCCCTCGTCACTTGCCCCCCTCAGTCCACGCTTTGGCCGTCATGGCAGATTGTGCGTGGGAATCAACGCGCCGCGGGCGCGCCGCCTCACGCCTTTCTGGATACCGGCCGCGCCGGGTTGCCGACAACGGTCGCGCCGGGAGCCACGTCGCGGGTGACGACGGCACCGGCACCGATGATCGCATGGTCACCCACCGTAACGCCGGGCAGGATCAGCGCGCCGCCGCCGATCCAGACATTGCGACCGATGGCGATGGGCCGTGCGAATTCCATTCCGGCTTCGCGTGCCTCCGCCTCGCGGGGATGGTCCGCCGTAAGGATCTGGACGCCCGGACCGATCTGCGTCCGGTCGCCGATCGTCACCGTGGTGCAATCGAGGATGAGGCAGTTGAAGTTCAGGAAGACGTTGGCGCCGATGCTGATGTTGAATCCGTAATCGCAGTGGAAGGGCGGCCGGATCACAGCCTGGTCGCCGACCGCTGCAAAGATCTCGCGCAGGACCACCCGGCGCTCGTCAGCGGGACGCCCCAGCATCGCGTTGTAGCGCGCGAGCCAGACCTGGCAGGTGCGCAGGTCGGCAGCCAATTCGGCATCGTCGGGATGGTAGAGATCACCCGCGATCATCTTCTGCTTCGGACTGCGCTCCGCTTTCGCCGTCATGCCGATCTCCGTGTGTCGTGGATACGGGGAGTAGGCCGGCGGACAGGCAGGCTGCAAGGCATGAGGACGTATGACGATACCAGGCGGATCCACTTTTCGCTGCGCTGCCTCCCGCCTTAGGATGCAGCCGCTTCAACATATCGGAGGATGAACGTGATTGGACGCGACACTGCCATGGGCTCGACCGTGCCGGTCGACCTGCGGCTCTACGGCATCCTCGACGTTGACGTCTGCGGGGATGACGGCGCGGATCTCGCCGACATGGCGGCCGAGGCCGTCTCCGGCGGCTGCACCCTGCTGCAGTATCGCGAGAAGTCGATCGTGAATGCGCGCGAGGCGCTGGCACGCATTCGTGCCATCCGGGAAGCCATCGCCGGGACGGGGGTACCGCTCGTCGTCAACGATCGCTGCGATCTGGCGCTGGCGGCGGAAGCCGAAGGTGTCCATCTCGGACAGGCCGACCTGCACCCAGCCGAGGCACGACGCATCCTCGGGCCGCGAGCGATCATCGGCCTGACCTTGAAGACCGGGGCGCAGGCGGACGAACTCTATCGCCTTCCCGTGGATTATGCCTGCATCGGCGGCGTGTTTGCGACCACCAGCAAGGACAACCCGGACCCGCCGGTGGGGCTCGACGGTTTCGGCCGCATCGCCTTCAGGGCTCGCCTCGCCCGCGGCACCGAATTTCCGGTGGGCGCGATCGCCGGCATCGACGGAAGCAATGCCGCCGCCGTCATCGCTGCGGGCGCCGACGGCATCGCAGTGATCTCAGCTCTATTTTCCGACGATTCAGTGGAAGGACGGGCGAGCGACCTGCGCCATCGGGTGGATTCTGCCCTCGTTGCGAGGGGCGCGAGTGGCGCGGCACGGGCACCGGGGGCTCTTCGATAAAATTCTCTAAGTCTCTGTTCTAAAATCATTTTCAACCGAGCTGGATTTCCCCGTTGGGGCCGATGCTCTAGGATTGGCACGACGAGAAGGACAAAGATTGCCATGACCCCCATCGCTGTGACCATTGCTGGCTCCGATTCCAGCGGCGGAGCCGGCATTCAGGCCGACCTGAAGACCTTCGCGGCCCTCAAGGTCTATGGTGCCAGTGTCATCACGGCGCTGACGGCACAGAACACCCTCGGGGTCCAGGGCATCCACGACGTGCCGGCGGATTTCATCGCTGCCCAGATCGACAGCGTGTTCTCGGACCTTGCCGTGAAGGCGGTGAAAATCGGCATGCTCTCCCAGCCCGCCGTAATCGAGGCGGTGGCCGCAGGCCTTGCCCGCCATGCCTCCCGCATCCCGATCGTGCTCGACCCCGTCATGGTGGCGACGAGCGGCGACCGTCTCATCTCCGACGAGGCGGTCGACGCCCTGCGCCGCCACCTTCTCCCTCTGGCCGATCTGGTGACACCGAACCTGCCCGAGGCGGCCACACTGCTCGATGCCGTCGTTGCGACGAGCGAGAACGCTGCCGTAGTCCAGGGACGGAAGCTTCTCGCGATGGGAGCCCGCGCCGTTCTCATCAAGGGAGGCCACGCGGAGGGCAATGAGAGCGTCGATCACCTCATGAGTGCCGACGGTACGATGCGGCGCTTCGCATCGCCGCGCATCGATACGAAGAGCACTCACGGCACCGGCTGCACGCTGTCCTCGGCCGTAGCCGCGGGGCTCGCACGCGGCCTCTCGCTCATCGATGCCGTGGCACAGGCCAAGCGCTACGTGACCGCATCCATCGCCGCAGCAGGTTCCGTGTCGGTTGGACAGGGGAACGGTCCGGTCCATCATTTCCACGCCCTTTGGCATTGAAACGGTAGGGAAGTCGGCCGTGTTCGCCTTGCATCCGGGACGTGATTGCGTTTGAAGTACCGCACGATCGTTCGATGTACGGAACGAGGCGATGGGTCCCGGGACAATGCAAGATCAGGCGACGACGCCCGAACGTGGACGACAGCGGGATATCCTGAACGGGGCGCAGGTCCTGTCCGGGCAGCTCGGTAAGACCATTCAGCGCCTGCGCAAGGCCTACAATCTCTCGCTCTCCGAACTCGCCGAACAATCCGGTGTCGCGAAGTCGATCATCAGCCAGATCGAGCGCAACGAAACCAACCCGACGCTGGCGACGATCTGGCGCCTGAGCCAGGCTCTCGATGTGTCGATCGAGCGGGTTCTCGCCACAAGCGACGAGGAACCCTTCATCGAGAAGACCTCGCGCGCCGATACGCCGATCCTGCTCTCCGACGACGGCAAGGTCCGTCTCGCCATCGTCGGCTGGATCAAGACGGTGGAATGGCTGCAGTGGTACGAAGTCACCGCCGACCCGGGAGGCGTACTCGATTCCGACCCTCACCAACGCGGATCGGTAGAATCCCTCACCGTCACCGAGGGGACGCTCGAAGTCGAAGTCGCCGGCACGTTCCAGCGGGCACGGATGGGAGAGACCCTGCGCTACCGCTGCGACCGGCCGCACACCGTGCGCTGCGTCGGCACGGAGCCCGCCAAGGCGATCATGGTCGTGATCATGAAAGCCGCCGTGATGGAATGAGCGGTCCGCTTCCGCAGGACGGGAGTGGTGTTGCTACTCTCGTGCGCGGACAGGGTATCGATACGATCGGCAGACCTGTCGGCCAGGAATATCATCGTAGGCAGGCTGACCAAGGCCTGCGCTGGCTTACCAGGCGATGACGCTCCATCGCCGAATGGCAACATGCCTCCCCAAATGAGGATAACCGGCACATCTCCGTCCTTGTCACCCTTTTCCTGAACGCGGCCCGTCAGCGCCCGGAATTCACCCAGCGAACGATGTCGGCGAGCACGACGCTGAGCGCGGCATCGAGGCTCGCAGCAGCGTTGCCGGCCTCCACTTTCGCCACCGGCACCCTCGCGGTGAAGATGCGTGCGGCCACGACCTTCCCGGTGCCGTCAGTGATCAGTTTGGCGGAAATATCCACCACTGCCTCGCCCGAGCCCGATGCGATGTCGAAGGCGCGGATTTCACTGATCAGAGCGTAATCGGAGACGATCTTGTCGCCGGGCCGGCTCACGGATTTCAGACGGCCGGAATTCTCCAGACTCTGAATCAACCGCGTCTGGACCAGACGCGGAAGGCGGTCGGCCCATTGGCCGCCGCCTAGGAACGAGAGGGCACCGCCATTCTGGCGAACGATGATGCGATCCTGCTCGAACGGCTGGAGACCGACGGGCTCCGCTACGGAAATCGACCGTGCGGCCACGCTCGGCCGGCCGGAGCTCGGCAGAGCGGCGAGATCGAAGGTCATGGGTGCACCGCCGCCGCAGCCGCCGAGGAAAGCGGAGATGCAGGCGAGCGCGAGGATATTCGAGCGAAACGTCATCCGGTGGGCCTGGAAACCTTTGCAGTGCGGCACGAAGCGCAACCGTAAACTACCGCAAAGCGGTTTTCGTGCCGTGTCGCCTGACACCTACGGCCTGATCCGCCGAGGTTCAGCGGCCACCGTTGTATTCCGGCAACGAAGGCTTGCCGCCGAAGATGACCTGCGACGGATCGCGTTCGAGGCTCTTCACCGTCCGGTTCAGGGTGTTCAACGTGCGCTGTCCATCCGAGGATAGGGCCTCGACCTCGCGCCTCCCGGTGCCGCTGAGTCGGTTGAAGCTCGACGCGATGGTGGAAGTGCGCTTGTCGAGATTCTCGGACAGCGTGCGGAAGGCCTTGCCTGCGTCACGTACCGAGATCGCTGCGTCGCGGACTTCGGCGAAAGTGCTGCTCCCAGCCTGGCCGGAGGCGGAGCCGAGGAAGTTTTCTGCGCCCTTGAGCACATTGTCGACTCGATCGGCGGAGGCGTTGAGCTTGCCTGCGAGTGAGCGGGCGTCCTTCACCGCGCCCTCGATATCGGGGCTCGCCGTGTTGAGCGCCGCCGAGAAGCGCTCGGCATTGTCGATCACGCGGTTGAGCTTTTGCCCGTCGACGGCCTTTACCAACGCGCTGACCGCCGGACCGGCATCGTTGAGAGTCTTGGAGAAGGATTCGACGTTGGCGAGTGTCCGGGTGATGGCGCCTTCGTTGCCAGCGACCAGCTTGTCGAGGCGCTGGAGCATATCGTCGGCCCGCTGGGCGATCTGTTTGGCGGCCGCCATCATGTCTTGGATGTCGGAACTGTCAGCGAAGATCGTCGGTGTCTGGTCACCGGAACCCGGGGGCAGGGGCGGTGAATCCGCGTTGCCACCCGAAAGCGATATCGTCGATACGCCGGTGAGCATCGCCGAATCTAGGCGGGCGCGGGTGTCGGCGCGAAGGGGCGTCGTCCGGTCCACTTCCACCATGGCGACGACGCGGCGCGGATCCTGCGGAAGCAGGCGCACATCCATCACCTCACCGACCTTGATGCCGTTGAAGGCCACGGTCGAGCCCTTGGCGAGGCCACCGACGCTGCCGGAAAAGACGATGCGCACGCCTTGGCGGACCTGACTGCGCGATCCGCCCTGGAGCCAGAACACGAAGCCGAAGGCGGCCACCACGACCGCGAGGGTGAAGGCGCCGACGAGGGCGTAGTTCGCACGAGTCTCCATCGGTTCAGCCATACTCCGGATGGGCATCGCCCGCGCGGTGCGCCACAGCACGCAAGGCGTAGGCCGGGACCAGGGGGAATTTCGGTTCAGGCATGAGCGCTCGCCGTGTTCGTGACGATGGCGCGGGCCCGCTTGCCGTGGAAATACGACCGCAGCCAGGGATGGTCGCTCGCCAGCATGGCGTCGATCGGCCCCTGCGCAATGATCTGTCCGTCGCCGAGCGCCGCGATGCGGTCGCAGGCGGTGTAGAGACTGTCGAGATCATGGGTCACCATGAAGACGGTGAGGCCGAGCGTCTGTTTCAGCGTAGCCACGAGTTCGTCGAACTCGCCGGCACCGATCGGATCGAGGCCCGAGGTCGGCTCGTCGAGAAAGAGAATTTCGGGATCGAGGGCGAGGGAGCGGGCGAGCGCCGCGCGCTTGATCATGCCGCCCGACAGTTCCGAAGGTAGCTTGTCGGCGGCATCGGGCTTCAGGCCGACCATCTCGATCTTGAGGCGCGCGAACTCGTCGAGCAGGCGCTCGGACAGGTTTAGGTGCTCGCGCATCGGCATCTGGATGTTCTGCTTGACGGTCAGGGCCGAGAACAGCGCGCCCTGCTGGAACAGCACGCCCCAGCGCTGTTCGATCTTTCGGCGGCGGGCCATGGTCATGGCATCGACATCCTCGCCGAACACCTCGATCGTGCCAGAGCGCTTCGGCACGAGGCCAAGGATCGTCCGCGTCAGCACCGACTTGCCTTGTCCGGAAGGGCCGACGAAGCCGAGAATCTCGCCGCGATAGATGTCGAGGTTGAGCCCTTTCATCACGATCTTGTCGCCGAAACCGACCACGAGATCGCGTACGCCGATGATGACATCGCGAGGCGGGGCGCGGTCGAGCGGCGCTGGAGGCGGAGATATGTGATTCACGGGATCAGAAATCGATGGCCGCGAAGAATACGGCGAAAAGTCCATCAAGGACGATGACCATGAAGATAGACTTCACGACTGAGGCCGTGACGTGGCGCCCGAGGGATTCTGCCGATCCTTCGACCGCGAAGCCTTCGATCGTGGCGATGATTCCGATGATGAGCGCCATGAACGGCGCTTTGATCAGCCCTACGGCGACATGGTGGAACGAAACCGCGGCCTGGAGCCTCGCCAGGAATGCATCGACGGTCATGCCGCCATAGAGCGAAGCGGTGAGACCTCCGCCCGCGAGCGCAGCGAGCGAGGCCAGGAAGGCGAGTATCGGAAGGCCGATCACCAGAGCCAGAATGCGCGGGACGATGAGGATCTCGATCGGGTCTAAGCCCATCACCCGCAGGGCATCCACCTCCTCGCGCATGCGCATGGAGCCGATCTCGGCGGTGAAGGCCGAACCGGAGCGTCCTGCCACCATGATCGAGGTCAGGAGGACGCCGAGTTCGCGCAGGATCAGCAGGCCGATGAGATTGACGACGAAGCTCTGCGCGCCGAAGCGTTGCAACTGGAAGATGCCCTGCTGAGCGACGATGCCGCCCACCAGGAAAGAGATCAGCATGATGATCGGCACGCCGCGGAAGGCGACGTGTTCGAGCTGGTTGACCAGCGCGGTGCCGCGGAAGGTGCTGGGACGGGAAGCGACCCGGATGCACGCCGTCACCACCTCTCCCAGGAAGGCGAGGCCGCTGACGAGATCGGACTTTGCTCCGACCACCCGGACGCCCAAATCGTGCAGGAAGCCGATGACGCGGCCGCGCTTCGGTTTGCCGACATAGCTCTCGTCGCGCAGCTTCATCTCGCCGAGGAGGATGCGGTGCTCGGGCGTAGTGCCGGCATAGGCGAGGCGGCCGCCGGCGGCCTCGATCTCGCCGCGGGTCCGTTCGAGCACCCAGGCGCCGAGCGTATCGAGGCGCACGACGTTGGAGAGATCGACGAGGATCGGCGTGCCGCCAGCGTTGCTGGCGATGCGGGCCGCCGCATGTTCCACCGACGAGCCCTGATCGGCGGTCCAGCGTCCGCTCAAGGCGACGCGGCCGTCATCGCCGAGGAAGACGGCGTCGGCAGCGTCGGAATTCGTCTTGGCTTCCGCGTTTCGCACGAAGCGCTACTCCCGGTTCGTGCCTGAGAAAACGCAGATCAAGGTTACGGAGTGGTCAAGACCCTCACCCGCTAGCGGAGTGCTGACTCACAAACGTGGCGGTGTGAAGGGCTGTGCGAAGGCTACGCGCGTGGAAAGTGTCACCAGGCACAGGCCGGACAGAGCCAGCGGCGCCATGAGCGCAAAGGCGAGGCTACCTCCGCCAGCCTGATAGGCGACACCGCAGAGGATCGTGGCGCTCGCAGACGCGAAGGCGTTGACGGCGCTCGACATGCCCTGGGCGCGGCCCCGGGCGCCGTCCGGCGCGAAAGCCGAGATCGCCGTCATCGCGCCGAGTTGCGTCGCGCCGAAGCTGAACGCGTGCAGCAACTGCAGCATCAAGGCCGGAACGAGATCGCCTCCGACCTGGGACAGCCCGACCACGCGTACCAGTGACGCGACGGCGCCGAGGGCGATGAGTCGGAACGGCGTGCGCCACGTCGCGGGCCAGCGGCTGACGGTTGCGAAGAAGACGATCTCGGCGGCGACGCCCGTCGCCCAGAGGATTCCGATCCAGGAAGGTGAGATGCCGTTGGCCTGCCAATGAATGCTGCCGAAGGCGTAGGTCGCCGCATGGCTCGCCTGGATCGTCGCCTGCGCGCCGATACAGAGCCAGAGCACACGGGGCAGGCGCGGGCGTAGGCCGGGCTCTCTACGCGGCCGGGGCACTCGAGCTTCCACCGGACTCACGAAGATGGTGGCTGCGGCGACGAGGGCGAGGCCGGTCAGCAGGATTGGCACAGCGAGGCGTTCGCCCATGGCGCTGAGAGCCGCCCCTCCGAGCAGGCTCGCGATCAGGAAGCCGATGGACCCGGCCATGCGGATTCGAGCGTAGTCGAGGCGGCTGCTCTGCCGGACGGCGGCGAGAGTGAGGTAATCGATGGTCGGCACGAGCGGGGCACCGGCCGCGGCGTTCACGGCGACGAGCAGAGCGAGGATCGGCCAGCCGATCGCGGCGCCCGCCGGCATCAGCGCGTAGGTGGCCGCCACCGCCAGGCTGCCGATGAGGAGGAGACGGCGGGCTGCCACGCCCCGATCGATCAGCCCGACGAGGGGGGCCGTCGCGATGATCTTCATGGCGATGGGCAGCGCCAATAGGGCGCCGATGATCCGCGCGTCGAGCCCCAGGGCATTGAGCCAGACCGGCATGAACGGCATGGCGATGCCGATCTCGACGAAGACCACTGCGTAGAGCAGCGATAGGCGCGTCGCGTTCGGCTCCGTCCGAGGGGGATGTGACAACGATAAAATCGCTCGGTTGAGGGTGCGCAGCGGCCATTGGACGAGGCGTTGCGGGTCGCCTACGAAAATTCACCCGTAAAGCCGGCGTTAAAGCCGCCGTGTCAATCTGAGGTCGCTGGTCCCCGCGGCGTCGCGCAACAGCGCGGGCATCCTCAAGGACACGAGTTTCATGTCGGTTATGCGTTCGCTCACAACCATCGATGAGTCGGAGTACGACCGTATCGAAGCGGCCATGAGCGAGAGCGAGCGCGGCCGGTGGTTCCTCGCCGAATATGCCCGGCGCAATCGCAGCGCCGATACGGACGTCCTGCTCGGTGCGATCTCGCGCCTCGAAAGCGTCGTGACGGCCGATCGTCCTTCGGATCGGGAGAGCGAGCGTGTCGGTCGGATGCGTGGTGACCTGATGGACATGGCCCATGCCATCGCCCGCACCAAGGCCGAGATCGCCGCGATCAGTACCGTCGACCAGGATCACAGCCGTCTGGGCATCGCTTCCGTGGCCCTCGACGCCATCGTCCGCTCCACCGAGCGCGCCACGTCCGATATTCTCGGCGCCGCGGAAGAGGTTCAAGAGACCGCCTGGACCCTGCGCGAATCCGGCACCGATGCGGCGATCTGCGACGTGCTCGACCGCCGTGCCACGGAAATCTATACCGCTTGCTCGTTCCAGGATCTCACGGCGCAGCGCACGGCCCGCATCATCCATACCCTGCGATATCTCGAGGAGCGTCTCGCGGCGATGATCTCGATCTGGGGCGGCGAGGTGGAACCGATCCCGCCGGCTCCCGGCTCGACCGTGTCGAACGTTGCTCAGGATCTCGATCAGTCCGATGTGGATCGGTTCATCGACATGGATGTCGACCGGATCGAGATCAGGCCGGCAATGCCGCCGCTTCCGCCTTCGGAGAGCATGCACGACGAAGTGCTGTTCGTGGATACCGCATCGTCCGACGCGACGGAGGAGGCCGTGTCTGAGCGCGCGATCTCCGAAGAGCCTGCCTTCGTGGAGCCGCTCGCCGACGAGGACAGCGAAGAATCCGCCCAGGCCGACGCCCACGGGGATGAGAGGCGCGGAAAGGAGACCGAGCCGACATCCACTGTGCCTGAAAAGACCGACATCGCCACGGCCTTCGCCGATATCGACGGCCTCAGCGAGGAGGAGAAACTCGCGCTGTTCTCCTGAACCGGACGAATGAACCGCGCGCATCGTCGCCGACGCTGATAAAAGGGCCGTCATGGCCCTTCACCTTCTGAAGCTCTGCGTCGGTCCCGCGACGATCGAGGATCTCGAACAGCGCATCGCTCGACACCGGGACGATGCGCTGCAGGCCGGCCGCGATCCGTCCACATTCCACGTGACGCGTATGGTGCCGAAGCGTGCGTCGGCCATTGCAGGCCAGGGCTCGATCTTCTGGGTCATCAAGGGGACGCTGTGCTGCCGCCAGGCCATTACGGCCATCGAATCGTTCACGGATACGGACGGAATCGGCCGCTGCCGTCTCGTACTCGACCCCGTCGTTGTGCCGGTCAATCCGCGCCCCTGCCGGCCATTCCAGGGCTGGCGCTATCTCACCGTGAGGTCCGCGCCGGCCGATCTCGACATGCGCCGCGCCGATGGCCTCGCCGACATGCCCGAAGCACTGCGCCGCGAACTCTCCGTCCTAGGCCTCATCTGAATTCGTAACGATGGATCGGCGGAGCGGCATTTGCCGCCCCGCCGATCTGATCTCAGGCGCCCTCGAAGCGGCCGCTCGCATGGGCGAGCATCGTGTAGACCTTGCCCGTTTCCGAGGTGAGATAGGCATCGGCCCGCCGCGAGTCGCGATCGTTCTTAGAGACTTCGCCGAGCAGGCGCTCGAACTCGCCGACATACCGATCCACCGTCCGCCGGAACTCGGCATCGGCCGCGTAACGCCGGCGGATCTCCTCGAACGTCTGCCGACCCTGCGTCGTGTAGAGGCGGCGATCGAACAGGTTAGGCTCACCACGCCGGTAGCGCTCCCACAACTCCACGGCTGTCTGATGGTCGATCATCTTGGCGATGTCGGTGGAGATCGTCTCGAGGGCGGTCCGGCTCCGCTCGACGGCAGCCTTGCTCTGGTCGGCCTTGGCAGTCCCCGGCTTGGCCTGCTCAAGTTTCCCCTGCGCCGGTTTCCCTTGCTCCGGTTTCACTTGCTCGGATCTGGCCGGAGCCGACTTGGCCTGTTCGGGACGCCCGGGGGCATTCGCCTGATCTGATCCATCCGCCTCGTCGTCGAGGGAGGCGCGAGTCAGGAGATCCGAAAGCCAGCCACGATTGTCACGTCCGTCACGCCCGGCCGGGGCGGGGATGCGAGCGGTCTCGCCGGGACGCAAGGCAGGCTGGTTTCCCACCCGGCTCGTGGCTGCCGGAGCTGAGACGATGCTCATCTGCTGGGGCACGCGAGGTTCGGGGGCCTTCTCCTCGCGAGCCTTCTCGGGGGCATTGCCGCGTATCGCCGTCCCGGCTGTATCGGTCTCTGCCGATTTGGGCTGAAGAGAGCGGTTCGCCGCTACCCGTGCTTCCTGAGGTTTGGTGGCCGACGCGTCGGCCCTGGGCTGGAGAGGAGCGGGCGCAACCTGCGGCGGAGCGACCGGCACCGGGTGACCTTCGGCGGATTCGGCAACGTCGATTCCGCGTCGCGACCGCGACACGAGCGAAGACAGTTCGTTCAGCGCCTTGATCTGGTCGGACACGACCCGGCGCATTTCGCTGGTGGCTTCCTCGGTCTCGCGGGGAAGCTCCAGCACGCCGCGTTGTAGGTCCGCCCGCGTCGCTTCGAGTTCGCGACGGATCTCCGCCGCCATTTCCCGCATCCCGGCAACCGAGTCGCCGAAGCGCCCAGCCGCACTCTCGAACACGGTCATCATCTGTTCGGATGCTCCGGAGATCGCTGCCCGCACGGCGGCGGCGGTCCGCTCGCCCTCGCTGCCGGCATCCTTGCGCAGGCTCTCGAACGCCCCACTCACACTGGCACCGGCACTCTGCGCCGCCTCGGACAGGTTCAAGGCGATGCCGCGCGCACGCTCCTCGGCGGACCGAAGAGTCTCGGCCATAAGTGTGCCGAAGCGAGCGGTTTGCTCTTCCAGGATGCCGGAGCGTGCCTCGATGCGCGTCAAGACTTCTTCGACGGCCTTGTCGCGGCCGGCGAGCAGATCGACCAAGCGCGTCTCGACGGATTCGAGCGAGCCGGCCGCATCGGTGAGCGTGCCGGAATGAGCACGCGTGATCTCGGCGAGCGAGGTTCCACGGGCGTCCAGCGTCGTGGCGAGGTCGACAGCGTCGTGCAAGGCTCCCTCGGCCACTGCCTTGAGCCGTTCGACCTGTTCGGCCACGCTCCTGCTGGCGCGCTCGGTCTCGCCGCTGATGGCAGATAGCGTCTCCTGCACCTGTTCGACCCGGCCCGACAGGGCCTGTTCGATGGCACCGAGATTCTCGCCGGCATCGCTGACGAGTTCGCGAAGGGCCGCGTTGGCCACTTCTACCCGATGGAGAACGCCACCGAGTTCACTGCGGAGCCGATCGTTCGCTTCGTCGAGCGTCGCCAACGCACGGGATGCGCCGCCATCGATGGCTGCGAGCAATGCGTTGCGGGATGCGTCCGACTGTTCGGCAAGATCACGAACCCTCTCGCGAAGGGTCTCCGCGAGTGGTGTACCGCTCTCGTTGAGGATGCGCTCTATCTCCTGGCCGCGCTCACCGAGCGACACCGCGAGTTGGGAGGCCGGCCCTTCGACGATCTCGCGAAGGCGCTCGGAATGCGTCGCCAACGCTTCGACGACGAGGTTGCCCCGACCGTCGATCGTGTCCACGATCGATCCACCGCGTTCCTCTATCGCACGGGTAATGGTCTCCGCGCTCTCGGCGAGACGGCGTGCCAGGGACTGCCCTCGCGCCTCGATCAGCGTGGCCAGGGCCGTCGACCGGCGGTCGAAGCCGGCGACCATGTCCTGATTGCGACCGTCGATGAGGGCGGCGACGGCTTCGTTGCGCTGGTCGAGCGCCGCGGCGAGGGCATCGGCATGGACCTGGGCGAGGGCGGCATGGCGGTCGACCCGCTCGTCGAAGGCGGCCAGCATGGTCGCACTGCGCTCGTCTACCAGTGCCGCATAGGCGTCCTGGCGGTCGTCGAAGGCGTTGGCGAGGTCGTCGCCGCGCGAGGCGACGAGGGATGCGAACACCTTCATCCGGCTGTCGATCCGGTTCGTGAAGGCCTCGCTGCGGGCGTCAACCGCCTGGGTCAGGGCGGCGCTCTGGTTGTCGATGGTTTTGGCGAACGCCGCCCCGCGACCTTCCACCAACTGATCGAGCGCCCGCAGGCATTCGTCGAACAGGGCTGCGATGGCCTGGGTGCGGGCATCCACCGACTGCGTCAGCGACAGGCCCTGGTTGTCGATGGTTCGGGCGAACTCGGACGTGCGGTGGTCTACGAGCTCGTCGAGTGCGCGAAGGCGCTCGTCGAATACCGCAGCGATGGCCTGGGTACGGGCATCGACAGATTGCGTCAGCGACAGCCCTTGGTTGTCCACGAGGGCGTCGAGGGTCTCGAGGCGTTCGTCGAAGAGCGTGCGTAGCGAGCCTGTCTGCTCTTCGAGCGACCGGGTAAGGGCCCCGCCTTTGTCGTCGACGGTGTGAGCGAGTTCCGCCGTCCGGTTCGCGACCAGGTGATCGAGGGCGCGCAGGCGCTCGTCGAAGAGGGTCGTGAGCATGGCCGTTCCCGCATCGACGGAACGGGTGAGAACAGAGCCCTGCGTGTCCAGGGTCCGGACAAACTCGGCCGAACGATTTGCGACGAGGGAGTCGAGGGCCTGCAGGCGGTCGTCGAACAACGCGGTCATCGCGCCTGCGCGGTCATCAACGTTTTGAGTCAGGGCTGTGCCCTTGGTGTCAATGGTGCGGATGAACTCTGCCGCGCGGTTCTCGACCAATTGGTCGAGGGCGCGCAAGCGCTCGTCGAACAGAGTACCCATGGCATGGGTACGCGCATCGACTCGGTCGGTGAGAGCTTCGGCGCGGCTGTTCACCAGTCCGTCGAGGGCGGTGAGGACGTCGTCGAACAATGTCCGCAGACCATGGGTCCGGGTCTCGACTGCTTCCGCGATCTTGGCGCCGCGTCCATCCACGAGTTCGTCGAGAACCCCGATCCGCTGATCGAACAGGGCGACGAGATCACGCGTACGGGCTTCTACCGCCCCGGCGGCACCGCCCAGGCTGGCTTCGATCGTATCGACGAAAGTACGCCCGCGCTGGTCCAGCGATTCATGAAGGGGCGCGAGCCGATCGTCGAAGCTATTGGTGAGAACCTGCGAGTGATCGTCCAGCATGGTCCGGATCTCGTTGGTCCGGTTATCGAGGAGCTGATGGACGGTACGCACGCCCTCGTCGAGCAGGCTGCTGATGTCGGTGGTCCGCTGCTGGAGCGTGGAGCCGAGACGGCCTTCGCCTTCTCCCAGCAGCCGGTCGGCATCGGCGACGATCTCGCGCAGGCGGGTGATGACGGTGTCGCCGCGCTGCTCCAGAAGCTCGGCCAGCGAGGAGCCGCCGCGATCGAACAGATGCGCGAGCTCGGTGATGCGGGTACCGAGGGCGCCGAAGACGATACGCCCCTTCTCGTCGAGCTCCTGGCCCATCGCCGCCGTGCGCTCGTCGATGAGCGAGGCCAGGGCTTCCGCGCGGTTCGAGAACGATGCACGGATGGCCTCGGCCTGCCCAGCGAGCGCCTCGTTGGCATGGCTCGTCCTGCTCTCGATCATCTCGACGAGCTCGCGGGTGCGATTGGCGAGATCCTCGTCCACGGCCCGGGTGCGGCTCTCGATGAGGCGGATGGCCTCGAAGGCCTGCGCACCGAAGGTTTCGTCGATGAGGCGGCTCCGCTCCTCCAGCGCCGCGGCGATTGCGTCGAGGCGCCCGATCACGCCGGTGTCGAAGCGGCCGACCCCCTCGTCGAGGCGACGCGACAGGTCGATGGCCTGATGCTCCAAGCGCTCGGCGATCTCGGCAGAACGACTGCCCAGGGCGTCGCCCAGGCTGAGGCTGCGGGCGGCGATGTCCTGAGCCATACCGTCGGCCCGGGTATCCAGGGTCTGTACGAGATCGCGGCTGCCTTCGACCATGACCCTCGCCATCTCGCCGGTGCGCAGGATCAGGGCCTCGTTGAGGGCCGTTGCACGTGAGCCGAGCTGCCCGTCGATCTGGTTCACCAAGTGGGTGAAGGTCTCGCCGATTTCGGCGCTGCGCTTCAGGGAACGCTCCTCGAGGGCGCCGAGCTGGCTCTCCACGGTCTCGCGGGCTTCGCGGGTGCGCTCGACGATGGTCTCGGCCACCGCCTTGCCCTGGACCGTGATGACGCGATCCATCTCTTGGAGCTGACTGGAAACGGTCTCGCTCAGGCTCGATGTATCGCGTGCGATGCGGTCGGCGAGAATGTCTCCCCGCGCGATCGTCTCCTGGAGGGCGGCGAGGCGATCGCTGAGCACTGTGTCGATGGCTCTGGCACGGCTCTCGGTCGTCTCGGCGAAGTTCGCGCCGCTCTGGGCGAGGGCATCGTTGACGCGCGCGCTCTGGGCGGTGACCGCCAGTACGATCTCACGGCCGGTATTGGCGAGTTGGCCATGCGCCTCATCGGCATGGGTAGTGATCAGGTCGGTCAGGCCGCGGCTATGGGTGCCGAAGGAAGCCTCGACGTCCCTGATCCGGGCGGTGAGTTCGCCGCCGACATTCTCGGCTGCGCGAGCGATGGAGCCCGTCGCCTCGGTGGCGCGGTCAGCCAGGGTCTCGTCGATCTCTGCGAGAGTTCGGCGCAGTGCCTCCATCGCTTCCTGCGCACGCCCGCCGACCTCGCCGCTGAGGCCGCTGGCCGCCTGTTGCAGGAACCGGGCGGCTTCTTCAGTACGGGTGGCGAGTTCGCCGGAAGTGGCGGCGAGCCGGCGTTCGAAGATCTGAACCGCCTCGACCGTGCGGGCTTCGAGCTCGCCGGTGGCGCTTGCAGAGGAGCGGCGGAACGCCTGAGTCGCTTCTGCCGTGCTGGCGCCGAGAGCCACGGTGGTCTCCTCCGCACTACGGCGGAAGACGTCCGCGGCTTCGCTGGTACGGGAGCCGATCTCGTTGGCGAGGGCGTCGAGGACGGCACGCAGGCTGTCGATTGCACCGCCGGAGCGGGACTCGAATGTGCTGCCGAGGACGCCGAAGGCACCGGTGAGGGTGAGGGTCGCGTCCTCAACCTGCTTGGTAACAAGGCTGCCCACCTGCTCACCGGCCTTGTTCAGGCGGCGGATGCTGGCGTTGACGACGGCAGCCGTGTCCTCGGCACCGTTGCGAATCGCGGCTGCGGCTTCGGCCGAGCGGGCGTCGATTTCGCCGTTGAGGCTCGCCACGGTGCCGCGGAGGTTGTCCACCGTGCCCTGGGCCCTGGTCTCGAAATTGGTCCCGAGCGAGGCCAGCGCGCCATCCATGGCGCTCGCGGCTTCCTGTGCGCGAAGGGTCACGAGGTTGCCGATACGCTCGCCGGCCGAGTTCAGGCTGCTCTCGAGCGAGCCGCCCTGGACGGTCAGGGTCTCGTGCAGCCGGGCGGATACGCCATCGATGCGCTCGACCAGGACACCGGCCCGTTCGTCGACTCCCATGCCGGCTCCTTCGATCGAGCGAACGAGATCGTCGCGCAGGGCGCCGGTGCGGGCGGCGAACGTCTCGACGATGCCAGCGGAGGCCAGGGCCAGACCGGCCTGCGCCTCGCGGGTGCGGGCCTCGATCGCTTCGGAAACGCCGCTGCCGGCGGCCTCGATCTCGCTGCGCAGGGCCGTGCCGCGATTGGCGATATCTTCGGTGAGCGCGGCGCCCGTCGCCGCGAAATGCTCGCGCAGGGCGGTGCCTGTTTCGGCGAAGCGTGCGGTGATCTCACCGCCGGTATTCGAGAAGTTCGTGGTGAGTTCGTTGCCTCGGGCGAGGAACACGCTCTCGAGTCCGCGTGCCGATTCCTCGAAAGTCTGACGGACCTCGCTGCCCTGACGGTTGAGGGTCTCGATCACCTCCATCCCGGTCTGGGCGAGGGTGCGCGCCACTTGGCCGGCATTCTCGGCGAGGGTAGCGGTGAGCATCCCGCCGGTCCGCTCGAAGGCGATGGTCACGTCCGCAGCGCGGCTCTCCAGCGATTGCGTCAGTGCGTTGCCGACCTCGGTGAGGCTGCTGCGAACCCCATCGCTGGTGCTGGCGAGGCGCTGGACCAGGTCGTCCCCTCGATCGGTCACGAGCCCGACAACACGGTCTCCTGCCTCGCCCAGGGCCGCCGTGATGGCATCGCCACGATTGCCGAGCGCCGAAGTGATGGCCTCGCCGCGTGCATCGAGGGCGCCGGTCACCCGTTCGCCAGCGCCGGTCACCGCGGCGACGATGCGCTCTGCGGCGCCGTCGAGCTCCTGGGTCAGGTTCTGATGGGAGCCTGTGATCGCACCGCGGACGCGCTCGGCATTGGCGACGATCGACTCGCGCTGGGCGACGAGCTCGTCGACGAGCGAGCGGATGCGGATCTCGTTGTCGGAATAGGCGCGCTCCAGGGTCGCGATCTCACCCCGCACCAGGGTCTCCAGCTCGCCGGCACGGGCCAGCGCCCGCTCGACGCCGTCGCCCACGGCCGCGACCTCGCGGCGGACGGTCTGCGACATGGTGAGGACGGCATCGGTCGAGAAGTTCTCCGGCTCTGCGAGCCGGATCGCCACTTCACCCACGGCACGTGCGACGAGACGCATTTCCTGCGCACGGACCGCGAGCATCGCCATGATCGCGAACAGGACGATCGGGCCGACGATGGCGGTCGCGCCGACGGCGGCCTGCAACGCGGTCATCCCTGCGATGAAGGCCCTCAACTCGCCGCCCGACTGGTTCCAGGCGAGAGCGAGGAGGGCACCGAACCACAGGGCGGCGGCGAGTGCAGCGAAGATATAAGGCTTGCCGGACGGCCGCACGCGCAGGGTCTGCTGCAGGATGCCGATGTTCTGGCGGTCGTCATTGGCCACCATCGAGCGGTCCGGCGGCAGCAATCCGCCTTCCCGCCGCGGCCGGTTGCGGTCCGGCGGCGGCAGATCGGAGGCGAGCGGCTGGTCGAGGTCGAGGCGCGGGGGAGCGAGGCGACCGCTCTGCTCGTTCAGAGGATCACCGTCGCCCACATCCGGAAGCCGCGGCTCTACACGCGGATCCGTCGCCTGGGTCGAGGGGAAGTCCAGGTTGAGGGCCTGCTCGATGGCGGAAAGAGCCGCCTCGGCCGGGTCCTTGAGCTTCTTTTCCGTGGCCATCCAACGCCTCGTCACGCAGGTCGTCGAAGCCGGCCGCATCCGGTGATCGACGACATTTTTACCAATTTACCAAGGAAGTTTAGACCTCGGCGCGAGACCCGGATACCCGAGTGGGTCGAACCGTCCAAAAAACCTTAACGGAATGGTTACCAAGCCTGCGGCCGGGTTCATCCCGTCGGGTTTATGCATGATGCCCCAAGGCTTAAACGGATGCGAACGATCTCGGCCGCACCTGTGGATAGACCAGCGGAACGACGCCCGATCATGAGGCTCGGTTAAGGCGAAGAGACGAGTGTCCCGGTTGATCGATCACGCGTACCTCGCCGAACAGACTTTCGGCGACGACGAACTCGCCCGCGAATTGCTCAGTCTCTTCGAGGCTCAATGCCGCCGGCTGCTTCCGGGGATCGTCGATACTGGTCTCGATCGATGCGAGCGTGCCGATCTTGCCCATACGTTGAAGGGATCGGCTCTCGGTATCGGCGCGGCGCGGGTCGCCGAACTCAGCGCCGCGATCGAGGACGGATTGCGGGGGAGCGACGGTATCCCGGCGATGGTGCTCGCCGATCTCGCCGACGCGGTGAATGCGACCCTGGCGGAAATCGACGCACTTGCCTGATCTCCCATCCTGCAGAGGGAACGGCTCGGCGTTTGCGACGTAAGCGCAGGAATGTCGAGCGTCGGCGTCGGTGCCGCTTGCATTCGATGGTCTGCGCCTTCAAGGCAGTCGCGCGCTGCACAACCGGCCACAGACGTGTTGTACGAGCCTGGAGTCTTCGATGCCCAAGATCACCTACGTCGACCATGCCGGAACGGCCAGGACCGTGGAAGGCGACGTAGGATCGACCGTGATGGAGGCGGCGATCCGCAACAACGTGCCGGGGATCGACGCGGAATGCGGAGGCGCCTGCGCCTGCGCCACCTGCCACGTCTATGTCGATGCCGAATGGGTCGATGCCGTCGGCCCGGCCGAGCCGATGGAGCAGGACATGCTCGATTTCGCCTCCGACGTGCGCGCCACCTCGCGCCTGTGCTGCCAGATCAGGATCAAGCCCGAACTCGACGGTCTCACGGTCATCACGCCCGCCCGCCAGGGGTGAACGGGCGCCGATCGAGGCTCTCTGCGAGGCCGGTCCGAGCTCGTTTTTGACCCGATCGCGAGCCTCTTCAGTGCCGGATTCCGGGGCGTTTGGATACCGGATCGGAGGGCCTCATCGACCGGATCGCGGACAGCCACCGTCGTCGGGAGGTTCATTCCGCGTTTGAGGGAGCCGGTCCGCCGTTTTCAAGCGGCGCCGGCCTCACCGCACCAGGGCCCGCATCGCCCCGTCGATCCCCTCGATGTTCAGCGGGAACATCCTGTCCGACACGATCCTGCGGACCATGCCGATCGACTGGGTATAGGCCCAGTGCTCGGCCGGAACCGGGTTGAGCCAGACCGATTTCGGAAACCGCTCCAGCACCCGCTCCAGCCAGACCTGACCCGGCTCCTCGTTCCAATGCTCCACCGAGCCGCCCTGCATGGCGATCTCGTAAGGGCTCATGGAGGCGTCGCCGACGAAGACGACGCAGTAATCGGGCGGGTAGGTGCGCAGCACGTCGAGGAGCGGGATCGCCTTGTCGTGACGACGGCGGTTCTCCTTCCAGACACGCTCGTAGGGGCAGTTGTGGAAGTAGAAATGCTCGAAATGCTTGAACTCGGCCCGCGCCGCCGAGAACAGCTCCTCGGCCAGCCCCACATGCCAGTCCATCGATCCGCCGACATCGAGGAAGAGCAGGACCTTCACGGCGTTGCGCCGCTCGGGGCGGAGGCGGACGTCGAGATAGCCCTTGCTGGCGGTCTCGCGGATGGTCCCGTCGAGATCGAGCTCGTCGGCGGCACCCGAGCGGGCGAAACGGCGCAGGCGGCGCAGGGCCACCCGCATGTTGCGCGTGCCGAGCTCGACGCCGTCGTCCAGATCCTTGAACTCGCGCTTGTCCCAGACCTTCACCGCGCGGAAGTTGCGGTTGCCGTCCTGGCCGATGCGGATGCCCTCCGGATTGTAGCCGTAGGCGCCGAAGGGTGAGGTGCCCCCGGTCCCGATCCATTTGTTGCCGCCCTGATGGCGTTCCTTCTGCTCGGCGAGGCGCTGCTTCAGGGTCTCGAACAGCTTGTCCCAGCCGAGTGCCGTCAGGTCCGCCTTCTCGGCATCGGTGAGGTACTTCTCGGCGAGCTTGCGCAGCCATTCCTCGGGGATCGCCTGCGGCTCCGCGGCCTCGCCGAGGGTCTCGAAGCCCTTGAACACGGTGCCGAACACCCGGTCGAACCGGTCGAGATGACGCTCGTCCTTCACCAGGGCCGTGCGGGCGAGGAGATAGAACTCCTCGACGCGCTTGTCGGCGAGGTCCCGGTCCAGGGCATCGAGGAGCGTGAGGTGCTCGCGCAACGTGACGGGGAGCTTGGCCTCGCGCAGGGCCGTGAAGAAATGCAGCAGCATGGGGCAGAGAACGCGCGAACCGGGCCTCCGGGTCAAGGCCGTTCACGAAGGGTCCAGTGGTCGAAATCCTGCGTTTGGCATCGCCCCGAACGACCGATTTGGGTGGTTTTCGGTCCCTCCGCTCACGGAACCAGCCACAAGGAAAGCCGCCGCTCGCTGACGCGGCTGGAGCGCCAACGGTTGGCGGTCTCGTCACACCGCTCGTTGGAAGACGAGGCATGCCACTTTGAGGACTATCCCCAACCAAGCTCCCTTACGGCCTGGGCGTCGTTCCAGATCTTCGTCATCCCGACGATCCTGTCGCCCTCGAACTGCATGACGTAGACGTAGTCAATCGACGTGCTCTTGCCCGTCGGCGGGCACGGACCGCCTTCCCCGGTATGGGTTCCGCGGAAGATGCCGTAAGCCGCGACGTTCCGGCGCTCCTCGTCCGTGGCGAAGGATTTCACCTCGTACCGACCGTCGGGGACGAAGGTCAGAAGCCCCTTCATCCACTCCGTATAGTCCCGTAGCGAGGTGATGCCGGCCAAGGCGTCGGCCTGGGCCGCGAAGGTCGCGTCAGGGGTGCAGTAGCGCTCGCAAGCCTCCCAGCCACCACCCGTCTCGCAGGCGTCGAAGAAGGCCTTCGCAACCCTGGCGATGTCGCTCATGTCGGGGTCATTCCCTTATCGTCGCTTCGGACGCCGCCTGTCGCGGATGCCCGTCCGGGGGCATGCCGCATAAAGGCTCGCCTCGTGAGACTCCATCGAACGGAGCAAGACCGTAGACGCAGGCCTCCCCGGAAGGACGCCTGCGTTGATCATCGTTCGGCTAATTCGCCCGGGCGACCTCGACGAGGTTGTCCGAGAACGACGGGGCGTGGCCCATGTCGGTGAAGGCGCCCGACGAGATGCTGTTGACCGTGCCCTCGTTGAGCTGGCGCCAGTAGCCGAGCGTCGCGACCACGATGCCCGCCTTCACGTCCTCGGTGATGCGCGCCACGCCCTTGAAAGCGCCGCGGTCGTTGGCGACCTGCACCCGGTCGCCATCCCGGATGCCGCGCGCATCGGCGTCGGCTTGACTGATCATCACGAACTGCTCGCCCTGGCCCTTCTGCTTGTCCTCCATGTTGGCGTAGCAGGAGTTCAGGAAGTAGTGGCTTTTCGGCGAGACGATGTTGAGCGGGAAGCGCTTGGCCAGTTCCGGGTCGTTGGTGTGGGACTCGCGGGGCCCGAGGTAGTCGGGCAGCGGATCGAGCGCCTCGCCGGGCTGGAAGCCCTCGTACATCTGCCGGAACGGCGGCGCGACGAAGTTCGTGGCGCCCTCGACCATGAACATGCACTTGCCGGTCGGCGTCGGGAAGTTGCCCTCGCGATGGGGCGCGCGGTCGTCCGGCGTGCCGACCTTCAGCCGGGCGAAGCCGTGCTCGCGCATGTACTGGAGGTCGATGCCCTCGCAGGCCGGCGCGTTCCAGTCGACGTAGTGCTCAAGGCACTCCGTGTCGGTCCATTTGAAGTTCTCTTCCTCGAAGCCGAGGCGGGCGGCGAGCTGGCGGAAGATCTCGTTGTTCGGGATCGCCTCGCCGGGCGCATCCGCACACTTGGTGTTGTAGGTCAGGTAGAGGTGGCCCCACGAGAGGATCATGTCCTCCATCTCGGCGCCCATCGTGGCCGGGAGCACGATGTCGGCGTAGGAGGCGGTGTCCGAGAGGAAGTGCTCGGCCGAGACCATGAACAGGTCCTCGCGCATCAGCCCTTCGACGATCTTGTCGGTCTCCGGCGCCTGGGTGACCGGGTTCGAATTCCAGCACATCATCGACATGATCGGCGGATCGAGCTTCAGCTCGCCGGTGAGGGCCCGTCCGATCTGAAGGTTGCTGATGACGCGGGTGCCCTCGGGGATCAGGTCGGGCCGGCACATCACGTCGAACTTGTAGGGATGCTCCCAGACCCCGAACTGCGTGACGCCGCCACCGACATGGCGCCAGGCGCCTGTGAGCGCCGGGATGGACGACACCGCCCTGATGGTCTGGCCGCCGCCATAGTGCCGCTCCAGCGCGACGCCCATGCGGATGCCGACCGGCTGCTCGGTCGCCATCTCGCGGGCGAGCTTGCGGATGTCCTCGGCCGGGACGCCGGTGATCCCGGCGGCCCATTCCGGCGTACGAGTGCTGGCACGCTCCTTCAGCTCTTCGAAGCCGACCGTGTAGTTGTCGACGTAGTCCTGGTCGACGAGCCCCTGCTCGATGATCGAGTTGATCAGCGCCATGGCCAGCGCCCCGTCGGTGCCTGGCTTCGGCGCGATGTGCCAGTCGGCCGCCTTGGCGGTGCGCGAGGCGTAGGTGTCGATGACGACGACCTTGGCACCCTTCTTTTGCGCGTCCTTCACGATGGCCCAGTGGTGCAGGTTCGTGCTGACCGAGTTGCAGGCCCAGATGACGATATACTTGGAGTGGATATAGCTGTCCGGGTCGAGCCCGGCGGTCGGGCCGACGGTGAGCAGCCAGGCCGTGCACGAGCCCTCGCCGCAGAACGTGCGCTCGGTCACCGTGGCGCCCATGCGGTTGAAGAAGGCGTCGCCGCCGTTCAGCCCATGCACGAGGCCCTGGTTGCCGAGGTAGCTGTAGGGCGCGATGGCTTCGGGCCCGTACTGATCGATGATCGCCTTCCAGCGCGTGACGATGGTGTCCAGCGCCTCGTCCCAAGTGATGCGCTCGAACTGCTTGGAGCCTTTCGGACCGACGCGCTTCATCGGGTAGAGCAGCCGGTCCGGGTGATAGTGGCGCTTCTCGTAGTCCTTCAGCTTCACGCAGAGACCGCCGCGGGTCATCGGGTGGTCCGGGTTACCGCGCACGCCGAGCAGCTCCCCGCCCTTGACCTCGAAGATCATCGAGCAGGTGTCGGGACAGTCGTGCGGGCAGCCGCCGAAGAAGGTTTCGGTCAGGCTCTCGGCCTCGGCGACGATCAGGGAATCCGGCTTGACGATCTCGTTCATGTTTCCTCCACGGCCGAGCGTCCCACTTTATTGTTCCTAGTGGGCCGGCCCGGTACGCCAGCAGAATGCACTCAAGTGCAAACAATTCCAAATTTTGGCCCGGTGGAAGGGCCAAAGGAGTGCTGAGCCATGGTACCAACCGTTTTGTCGCGGATCGTGAACGTGTCCTCACGGCCCGGATC
The DNA here is from genome assembly GCF_042679825.1 of Methylobacterium marchantiae. Taxonomy (NCBI): domain Bacteria; kingdom Pseudomonadati; phylum Pseudomonadota; class Alphaproteobacteria; order Hyphomicrobiales; family Methylobacteriaceae; genus Methylobacterium; species Methylobacterium marchantiae. Next base: position 86,299 of record NZ_JBHTND010000007.1, read on the forward strand.
GCGGCGGCCTGGGCGCGGTGCGCTCCGGCGAATGGCCGCTCTCGGGCAGGATGGACCCTGTGGAACTGACGCTCACGCTGGACCCCAAATCCGAGAAGCCGCTCCAGGCGCAGGTGTTCGATCAAGTTCGAGAGATCATCCTGGACGGGCAGATCAAGGCCGGCATGGCTCTGCCTCCGAGCCGCCTGCTGGCGGAGCGACTGCGCGTGTCCCGCAACACGGTGATGCTGGCCTACGAACGACTAGCGGCTGAGGGCTACGTCAGGGCGCGCGGCACCGCAGGCCTGTTCGTCGAGCCGATCTCGCCGGACAGTCTCCTGCTGATCCAACAGGGAAGTCGGTCCTTCACGAACGGCCCTGTCCCGGACGTTTCGAGCGAGCCCCTGCTCTGCTTCGCGGGCTCGCCCGGCGGGGGCGGCGACCGGCCCGAACTCGACTTCTGGGTCGGGCGGTCCGATCCGGCCGGGTTCCCGCTGGCCATCTGGCGACGGATCGTGACGCGGCTCCTGGTAAGGGAGACGGCTTACCTCACCGATTACTGCGATCCGGCCGGCCTCCCGGATTTGCGCGCCGCCATCAGCACGCATCTACGGCGCGCCCGAGCGGTGGCGGTGACCGAGGATCAGGTCATCGTGACCACGGGCGGGCAGGACGCCCTCAACCTCGTGTTCAACCTGCTGAAGGGACATACCCGGCAACTCTGCATCGAGAACCCCTGCTACCTCGGAGCCTCGCTGATCTTCCGGAACGCCGGCCTGGAGATCCATCCGGTGCCGGTCGACGGCGAGGGGCTGCAAACGGACCTCCTGCCGACGTCCAAGGGCAGCCTGCTCTACGTCACGCCCTCGCACCAGTTCCCCACCGGGGCCACCATGCCGTTGACGCGGCGCCTGGCCCTGCTGCGATGGGCGGAGGAGACCGACAGCTACATCGTCGAGGACGATTACGACAGCGACTTCCGGTATGACGGGCCGCCGCTGACGGCCCTGGCCGGTCTCGACGGAGGCCGGCGCGTCTTCTACGTCGGGACGTTTTCGAAGTCCGTGGGCGCCGGCCTGCGCATCGGCTTCGCCACGGTCCCGCGCCTGTTCTGGGACGAGGCGCGGATGCTGAAAGCACGGATGAGCAACGGCCAGGCCTGGCTCGAGCAGGCCGCGCTCGCCGCCTTCATCGACGAGGGGCATTTCGACCGGCACCTGCGCCGGCTGAGGCAGGTCTACAAGGCGCGTCGGGACTGCCTCGTCGGGGCGCTACGCAAGACGTTCGACGGGGCCGTCGTCCTCGGCGGCGAGAGTGGCCTGCATCTGGTCTGGCGCCTCCCGCCCGGCTTTCCGCCAGCCCGGCAGATCCAGTCCCTCGCACGCGGGCAGGGCATCGGGGTCTACGCCCTTTCGAGCGGGGCCGCCTACGATTTCGACCCCGGGGCACGGGACGACATGCTGGTCTTCGGTTACTCGTCGCTCACAGAGATGCAGATCGAGACCGCGATCGGCGAGTTGCGGCGGATCTTGCTTGGGAACGCGGACCGGGGCGAAGGCACGGTCTAGGTCTGCTTCAGACCACCCATCGAAATGGCGTCTGCGGCGTAGTCGGGTCGCGACTGGACCCAGGGCCCGGGTCCCATCCGTCAGATTTGGATCACTGGCGGCCGCACCGGAGGCGGAGTTCGCACCTGCGGTTTCGTGAGCCGGATAACGGATAAAATCTTGAATTCACCGGGACATGCGGCCCGATCCGGTCGTTCGTCGGCGACGAAGCTGGGTATAAGTCCGGTTTTCTGTTGATATCCACCGCAACTGTGTTCGTCACCCCTCCAACATTGTCATTGGAATCAAACAGCTGAGAGCCAGAGTGATCGTCAAGTCAGGGCCGGTGTATTTGGCAGAGTAAGGGTGGACGTGATGGCGCTCGTCTTGCGCTCCTTGAGTGATTTCAAGCGGTTTCTCGCGAAGCCGGGCGCGACGATTCAGATCGTGCGGAACACCTTCATCGAGCGCCAGCCCGCCTCGTTTCAGGAGGCCTATCGCGAAAAGGGCATGTACGAGCCCCGTACCGTCCAGGCGATCTCCAAGAAGGCGGCGGTCTTCGCCGTCAAGGGCCATCCGACGACCGTGTGGCTCTACTGGGACAAGGGAACGCGACACTGGCGCTATTCCGGCGATACCCTGGCGGTGCCGCTCAATACCGGCGTCGGGCCGCCCGACGAGATCGTCTATCGCTGCAGCTTCGCGCCCGGCTTCGAGCCGAAGATCCGTGCACCGGCCCGCCCCCGTGCCCCGGCCGCCGAACCTCCTCCGCCTGCGGACAAGCCGACCCCGACGATGCCCGATCACGGACAGGGCCGCCTGTTCTGACCGCGCTCGAGACGGACGGGAAACCCGGCGACCTCGCCAGATCGGCCAGCCATCCGCGCAGCAGGCGCCAGAGGGTGCGCCACCCGTCCCAGGTCGAACCGGCGACCATTGGCCAGCGATCCCGATAAGTTCGTCGACGTAACGCAATCAGAGTATCGCAGGATTCGACGTTCTCAATAGCATTCGTCATGCGTGCGAATGGAATCCGATCGTTGTCGACAGTTATCCACGTGTGGAAGAGTCGTACGACAGGTTTCGTCTAAAACTATACGTATCGATGTGCCGAAGAGATCGGTCCGAGGCCGCCGGAAACCTGCCTATCACGCGCTCTTCGCTGACGGCTCTTCCTTCGCAGGCGCGTCCCTGGCGTCGACACCTTTCCCCGTCTCGACGTTCTTGCCCACGGTCCGCCGGGCCCGGAAGGCGGGGCGTACTTCCGTCTCCTTGCGCTTGAGCATGGCGCGGTACTCGTCGCGCCGTTCGTGGATCGAGGCGATGACCAGCCCCATGGGGACGCCGACATCGACGAGCACGGCTTCGGACAGCTGCAGGGAGGCTTCGATCGTCTCCGGGACGGCATCGTCGACGCCCATCTCGTAGAGGGCCGTGGCGTGGCGGGCATCGCGGGCGCGGGCGACGATGGTGATGTCGCGCCGCTCCGCGCGGGCCGCTTCCACCACGGCTTCCACGGCGCGCGGATTGTCGAGGGTGACGACGAGGGCGCGGGCATTGGCGATGTCGCAGCGTCGCAGCAGCTCCGGGTTGGAGGAATCGCCGAAATAGACCGGGTTGCCGAGGCGGCGATGCTCCGAGACGCGGGCCGCGTCGGCATCGAGGGCGAGATACGGGATCTTGTGGCGGGCGAGCATCTCGCCGACCTGACGGCCGACACGGCCGTAGCCTGCGATGATGACGCGGTTCTGCTGCTTGTCCGGCACCGGCTCGGCGCGGGCGCGACCGAGATTGGAGCGGGACATCCGCTTGCCCAGGCGGCGGGCGAGGCTCGCCAGCCCCGGGATGGCGATCATCGTCACCGTGGTGACGATCAGGGCCGCCTGTCCGAGACCGTCCGGTACGAGCCCGCCAGCGATGGCACCGCCGATGAGGACGAAGGCGAATTCGCCGCCAGGGCCGAGGAGGAGGGCCGCCTCCAGGGCGACGCCGCGCGAGATGCGCAGGAACCGGGCCGCGACCAGGATCACCGCGCCCTTGATCAGGATCAGCCCGATCGACAGGCCGAGGATCGTCTTCGGCGCCGCCATGAGCTGGGCCGGGTCGAGGTTCATGCCCACCGACACGAAGAAGACGCCGAGCAGCAGGCCCTTGAACGGATCGATCGTCGCCTCGATCGCCCGGCGATACTCGGTCTCGGCCAGGAGCAGCCCCGCCACGAAGGCGCCGAGCGTCATCGAGAGGCCGCTCGCCGCCGCCGTGAGGGCGGTCGCGACGATGACGAGGAGGCAGGCGGCCATGAACAGCTCCGGCGAGCGGGTCCGGGCGACGAGCTGGAACAGGGGGCGCAGGGCGAGGCGGCCCGCGACCACGATGAGGACGAGGGCGATGGCGGCCTGCCCGAGGGCGATGGCCAGCGCGCCTCCGACATTCGCGCCGTCGCTGCGGCCGAGCACGGCGATGGCGAACAGCATCGGCGCGACGGCGAGATCCTGGAACAGGAGCACCGCGAAGCTCGCGCGGCCCGCCGGCGTGTTGAGCCGCTTCTGCTCGGCGAGCACCGGCAGCACCACGGCGGTGGAGGAGAGAGCGAGGGCGAGACCCACGATGACCGAGGCGGCCAGCGGCACTTCGAGGGCGAACAGGATCGCGCCGATGACGAGGGAGGAGGCGACAACCTGCGTCGATCCGAGCCCGAAGACGAGGCGGCGCAGGGTGCGCAGGCGCTCCCACGACAGCTCGACGCCGATCATGAACATGAGGAAGATCACGCCGAACTCGGCCAGATGCGCGATCTCGGACCGGTTGCCGATGGTGAAGATCGAGAGCCAGGGGATCGTGTCCGCGAGCCGTCCGAGGCCGAAGGGTCCGAGAAGCGCGCCCGCACCGATGAAGCCCAGAACCGGGCTGATGCGCAGCCGATGGAACAGCGGCACCACCACGCCTGCGGTGACGAGAAAGATGATCGCTTCCTTGTAGGATCCGGCGTGAACGTCCGTCATCGAGCTTGGCGGTCTCCCGAAGGAATACGTGCGAGGGCCGGCCGGCTCGGCCGAAGTTCTGCACAGGGAACTCCGGCTGCGGGAATCCGGGGGACTCGCCGGCAGCGCTGAGACCATGCAAGCCCATGTGCCATATGAGCAACCGGCTTTTCGCCGGTCCATGCGGATTTCGCCTCCGGGACGCCCGAGCCATGCATCCCGGTGGCCGATCCGGAGCCCTGTTTTTGCGCTGCGGTTGCGTTGGCGCAAAAACGGCACAATGGCCGCATATGGCCGAACTTAACGATCCGTTAAGACCCGGCTTTCGTCCCGATACTTCTTCGTTCGTCGCGTTTCTGAAGACACGAGTGCCTCATGCGAAAGTCGGCCCCCAACCGGGATGTTCAGCGCGAGCGCCGCGACTGGATCCGCGAATCCGAACGCTGGACCCACGAGCGTCATCTGGAAAAGGGCTACCGGATCAAGTGGGGCTACGTCGCCATCGCCTATCTGGTGGAGTTCATGGTCATCGGCGCCTCGCTCTGGGGCGCGTGGCTGTTCGCGGGCGTCTACAGCGACGGCGACGACAAGGCCTTCTACTTCATGCTGCTGGCGCCGCTGGTCTATGCCGCGGTGGAACTCTGCCGCGTGCCGCTGGGCATCCTGGCCCGCACGCAGCGCTCCTACTTCATCCGGGCGCTGGCCATCGTTGGCATCGTCTTCGCCGCCGGCGTCACCACGAAATCGGTGTCGCAGCTCGGCGAGATGATGTTCCATCCCCGTCTGATGGACGCGGCCAAGGCCAAGACCGCCCTCAAGGACGCCCAGGCCGACCGTTCGACCATCGACGGCCGGATCGCCGCCGCGGATGCCCGGGTCGCGCAATACACCACCGAGCTCGACCAGATCGAGAAGCGCGCCGCCGAGAATGCGAGCCAGCTCTCGGCCCTGCCGGCCCAGCGCTGCGAGCGCGTCTACGGCACCAACAGCAAGGGCCAGCGCTATTCCAACCTGAAATGCGTCACCGACCCGCGCACCGCGACCCTGAACGCCAGCGTCGGCAAGGCCGGCGCCGACCGGGCGGTGGTGACGAAGTCCCTCGAAGAGGCGCGCAACGCCCGCGCCGAACTCGATCGCGGTGCGGCCGAGCGCAAGGTCGCCGATGCCGAGCAGGTCTACCGGAACTCGGTGAACCGCTCGCAGCTCCACTCCTTCACCGCCATGGTCTACGGCGTCGACCCGATCGACGTGACCGACGCGCAGGTCCACGCCTTCCTGCGCATCTTCGTGTTCGTGCCCGCCCTCTGCGCCGCCTTCGCCTCCACCATCCTGGCGCTCTGCGCGGTCTCGGTGCGCAAGACCTTCATGGACGAGGACGATCTCGGCGCGGCCGTGAACCTGGAGGCGACGCCCTACATGCTTGATTCCATCACCGAGTCCCTGCGCGAGGAGATGGGGCTGGCGCCGCCCAAACCCGTGCGTGACGTGACGGCCACGGGCGCGGTGATCCCGATGGATCGCCGCTCGGCGCCCAACACCAACACGCCGCCGGCCGCCAGCGCGGGAGTCGGTGCATGAGCCTCCACGCATCGGGGACGCCGGAGAACGTCGTCCTGGCCCAGAGCGTCAACGGGCGCCTGCGGGCCGAGGCGCGGATCATCGCCGCGCGCGCCTTCTTGTTCCGGGCGATCGGGGCGGGCGCCTTCGCGGCGCTGGCCGGCATCGGCATCGGCGCCGCCTCCTACGGCTACGCCTACATGAACCAGTTCGACTCGGCGGCCGAGAAGATCGCGGCCGCCATGCAGACGGCGCTCGCCGACGTGACCCTGAAGACCAAGGGCGAGGTGACGCTCACCGACAACGTGCTCAAGCTCGAAGGCGGCCCCGTCCGGTCCTCGCCCGCGCCGACGCAGGCCCAGCTCGGCAAGGACGCGGCGCCGGCCTCGAAGGCCACGGTGAACACCACCTTCACGGTGTTCAAGCAGGTGCCCTACATGGACGGCCAAATCGTCACCGGCTGGAACTTCCGCGCCAACGAGGAGGCGCCGTTCCAGCAATATTGCTACTTCTCCCGACGGACCAACGAGGCCAAGGGCCAGGTGGAGATGAAGATCGACCTCGCCATGGACGGCAAGGTGCTGCCCCAGCCGCAGAAATCCGACGTCAACCTCGCGATCCTGGCCTCGAACTGCGTGTGGAGCGACGGGAAGGCTCTGTGAGTCGCCTGTTCAGGCCGGTCGATCCTCCGGTGCCTGCCGCGTGGGGTTGATGACCGTCAGACCGATGAAATCCCGCTCGTTCGCGGTGACCACGACGCAGTCGTTCACCTGCGCGATCGCCGCGATGATCATGTCGAGGGCGGAGCGGGGACGGCCGGCCCGCCGCCCCTCCGCCATCAGCCTCGCCCACACGAGCGCCGCGTCGCCGTCGAAGGACAGAATTCGGCCCGCGAACAGGGCGACGGGTCCGTCCTTGCCGGAAAACTACGCTTCCAGATCGTCTCGCTTGCGGCCGCTGGGCATCTCCAGAATGCCCCTTCGGATCTCCGCCACCGTGAGGGAGGCAATGAAAAGGTCGGAATCCGGTCGATCCGCCAGCCAGGCCGTCAGCAAGGTGGAAGGCGTCGGCTTGACGATGTCGCTGATGACGTTGGTGTCGAGAAGATAGCGGGTCACAGGTCGATCCCGCGCCCCGCTCCCTTGTCGCGATTCAGCTCCAGATCCGACCCCACCAGCGGAGACCTGCGCAGGGCTGCGAGAATACCGCCCGTCTTTTCAGGCGAACCTTGGAGCGCGTCGGTGAGGGCAGTGCGGATGCGGGCGGCGTCCGGCCCGTCCTCCGTCAGCCGACTGGCGATGGAACGGATCAGCGGGCGGTCGGTTTCCCTCGCCACCACTTCGAAGCGTGCTATGCCGCGCTGCGTCAGTCGGAGCCGATAGGCGCTGAGCGCTCGCTTCTGCGACGTGTTGTCCATGGCTCGCCTCCGCCGTATAGCCGGTCATATATCCGGTCGGATCGACACCGGCAAGAAACGGCTAGAACGGCGGCCAAGAACGGTGATGGTGCCGTACTGGGCCGTTGGCCCCGCAACCCCCCGCACGGACGGACGCCTCATGCGCTTCACCGGCACCGCCGATTACGTCGCGACCTCGGACCTCACCACCGCCGTCAATGCGGCGATCGTGCTGGAGCGGCCGCTGCTGGTGAAGGGTGAGCCCGGAACCGGCAAGACCGTGCTGGCGGAGGAGATCGCCAAGGGGCTCGGCGCGCCGCTCCTCACCTGGAACGTCAAGTCCACCACCAAGGCGCAGCAGGGGCTCTACGAATACGATGCGGTCTCGCGCCTGCGCGACAGCCAGCTCGGCGACCCGCGGGTGTCCGACATCGGCAACTACATCCGCCGGGGCAAGCTGTGGGAGGCCTTCACCCATCCCGAGCGGCCGGTCCTGCTCATCGACGAGATCGACAAGGCCGATATCGAGTTCCCCAACGATCTCCTGACCGAGCTCGACCGGATGGAGTTCCACGTCTACGAGACCGGCGAGACGGTGAAGGCGGCCCGTCGCCCCATCGTCATCATCACCTCGAACAACGAGAAGGAACTGCCGGACGCGTTCCTGCGCCGCTGCTTCTTCCACTACATCAAGTTCCCGGACGCGGAGACGCTGAAGGCCATCGTCGCGGTGCACTATCCCGGCATCAAGCATCGCCTCGTCGAGGAGGCCCTGCGGGTCTTCCTCGAGACGCGGGAGGTGCCCGGTCTGAAGAAGAAGCCCTCGACGTCGGAACTGCTCGACTGGCTCAAGCTCCTCGTCTCCGAGGATGTCACGCCGGAGACCCTGCGCGAGCGCGACGGCCGCAAGCTGATCCCGCCGCTGCACGGCGCGCTCCTCAAGAACGAGCAGGATGTGAGCCTGTTCGAGAAGCTGGCCTTCATGATGCGTCGGGAGGGACGTGGGGGGTAAAACAGAGCTTCGGTCGCTGACGGGTATCGAACCGCGCCGTTGTCCCGGGGCGCCGGAGGCGAGCCCGGGATCCAGAGCCGCCGACGATGCCTGGAACGAGCCGGACCTGCGTTTCCGGATCCTGGGCTCCGTGACGCGGCCCCGGGATGACGCGGGGACGGGAAACAGGGCGCCGCCATCAAGACCGGGCCTTGGGGTCAGCGAGGGCCGGCTCGTCTCGGGCCAGCATGTCGTCGGAGGATGAAGTCTCATGAAGATGAAGAAACTCGGCCGGACCGGTATCGACGTCTCGCCGCTCTGCCTCGGCTGCATGACCTACGGCATTCCCGAGCGCGGCCCCCATCCCTGGACGATGCGGGAGGACGAGAGCCGGCCGCTGATCCGCCAGGCGCTCGACCTCGGCATCAATTTCTTCGACACGGCGAACTACTATTCGGACGGGACCAGCGAGGAGATCGTCGGACGGGCGCTGAAGGATTTCGCCGACCGCGACGCCATCGTGCTCGCCACCAAGTGCTACTACCCGCTGAAGGACCAGCCCAATGCCGGCGGCCTCTCGCGCAAGGCGATCTTCGCCTCGATCGATGCGAGCCTGAAGCGCCTCGGCACCGATTACGTCGATCTCTTCCAGATCCATCGCTGGGATTACGGGACGCCGATCGAGGTGACGATGGAGGCGCTGCACGACGTGGTGAAGGCCGGCAAGGCCCGCAGCATCGGCGCGTCGTCGATGTTCGCCTGGCAATTCGCCAAGGCCCTGTTCACCGCCGACCTCCACGGCTGGACCCGGTTCGCGACGATGCAGGACCATTACAACCTGCTCCACCGCGAGGAGGAGCGCGAGATGCTGCCGCTCTGCGCCGACCAGGGGATCGGAGTGCTTCCCTGGAGCCCCCTGGCTCGCGGCCGCCTGACCCGCGATTGGGACGAGACGAGCGCGCGCCAGGATTCCGACGAGGTCGGCAAGCGGCTCTACGATGCGACGGTGGAGGCGGACCGGGCCATCGTCGCCAAGGTGGCGGAGATCGCCGCGTCTCGCGGCGTCTCGCGGGCGCAGGTGGCGCTCGCCTGGGTGATCCAGAAGCCGATCGTGACCTCGCCGATCATCGGCGCCTCGAAGCCCGCGCATCTGACGGACGCCGTGGCGGCCCTCGATCTGGCCCTGACCGCGGACGAGATCTCGGCCCTCGAATCCCTCTACACGCCGCATCCAGTGGTCGGCTTCCAGTAGGGCGGCTCAGCGCCGCAGGGCCCTACCGGCCTGCCCGAAGCCAGCCGGAAGCGGCGCGCGAGGACGGCGATGACCACGAGCATCTGCGTCATCGCGAAGGAGGCGCCGACCGGGAACGGAGGAATGCTGCATCTTGCGTCCCGTGCCGCAATCGATCACGTCGGCCCCGCAGACCCGGACCTCGTCGGGAATCGCCGATATCAAGGATTGCGCGCCATGCCTCGCCTGATGCTCCTGCGCCACGCCAAGTCCGACCGCTCGCCGGGTGTTCGGGACATCGACCGCCCGCTGAATCCTCGGGGATTCCAGGCCGCGCCGCAGATGGGCGCCTACCTCGCGGCGCAGGGCCTGCGGCCCGACCGGGTCGTCGTGTCTCCGTCGCTCAGGACCCGCTCGACCTGGGACGCCATCTCGGATGCGCTCGGCAACCCAAAAGCCGAAATCGTCGAGACGATCTACGAGGCACCGGAGAGCGCGCTCCTGAAGGTCATGCGCGCCACCGGCGACGATGCCGCGAGCCTGCTCCTGATCGGGCACAATCCCGGCATCCAGAACGTCGCCCTCGACCTCGTCGGTGCCGCGGACAGGACGGCGCGGGCGCGGCTGTCCCAGGAGTTTCCGACTGCGGCCCTCGCTGTCATCGATTTCGACGGCGCCTGGGCCGATCTGCGTCCCGGCTCCGGACGCCTGGAACGCTTCGTGACGCCCAAGGGCCTGGATCGCGACGACGCGGCATGAAGGCGGAACCGTCGCTGGAGGGATCGGTCCCGCCGCGCTTGCGTTGAGCCACGACCTCTCGGCATTGATCCCGTGATCGCGACCGCCCTCCTGACCCTCACCCTCCTGATTCCGCAGATCGACCGGGGCCTCCACACGGTCTCGTCCGGCTGGACGAGGACCCGCGTCGCATGGACGGGCACGCCGGAGGGCCAGCCGGCTCCCGAATTCGTGCCGGGGGATCGCGCGGTCTCGAACTGGCGCGCGGAGGCGGGAACGGCCCTGAGACCCGTGTCGCTCGCCCTGGTGGCGCGCTATGCCACCAGCGAGCCCGCTTTCGTCGCCCGCTGCGTCAAGCTCAACAATTACTGGTGCATCAAGAGCGCGCGCTGGCAGGGCGAGATCGGCCGCGATGCGGAAGGCCATACCGGTTTTGCCACCGCGGCCGATGGCGCCGACGCAGCGGCGCAATTGTTGCGGCGCTATTACCGCGAGTTCGGGCGCCGGACCGCCCTCGCCATCGTCCGCCGATGGGCGCCGGCCGAATGCCGCGTCGCCGGTGGGCCGGTCTCGGCGAAGACCGTGTCCGGTGGCCTCGCGCCCCTCGGCCTCGGCCGGACGTTGCGGGCCCGCTACCTCGCCCGGCACGCGCGGGGAGGGGCGCCGAGGCGGAAGCCGGTCGCACGGGGCGGTCCGTTGCGGATCCAGCCCTGGTCGCCGCTCGCCAGGATGGGCGCGGCGACCAAACCCAGACCCGTCCGGGTCGCGCAGGCGACCGCTCCGTCGGGTGTCGCCGGATCGTCCGTATCGCGGCCGATCGCGAGGGTCGCGACGAACCCGGCCGATATCCTGGCGACATCCTCCACATTGACCCTCGCCGACCGGTTCGCGGCGGAATCGGCGGCCTTGCCGTCGATCGCCGCCGGTCTGCCGGGCATGTCCCTCCTCGATCTCACCGCTCCGGCGCCCTTCTGCGGCAACGATGAGACGCGCATCCGCAATTACGCGACGCGCATCGCCGGCAGTGTCGGCCTGACGATCGAGGACGACCTCGCGCTCTTCGGAGCGGATGGACAGCCTTTGCCCAATCTCGCCCCCGTCATGCTCGCCATGTCGGCGGTCGAACTCGGTGCGTTGCGGGCGGGGCCGGCTCTGGTCGATGCCGCGATCGGACGGCTGACGCCCCCCGCCACCCTCTCGGCCCGGTGAGCCGGTGGAGCATCGTCTCCTTGCGTTCCTCATGACGCGCCGCCACCTCAGCGGGACATTCGCTGCACGGCCACCACGTCGGTCCTGCAAATCGATTCCTGCAAGTCGATTCCTGCACGTCGCTTCCTGCCAAACGAGAACACCGCTTCATGACCAGCTTCGCCTCGCGTGCGGGCTCCGCGATCCAGGCCTTCGCCGAGGCATCCAGCGATCTTCTGATCCAGCCGACCCTGAGGCTCGGCGTCACCGGCCTCGCGCGGTCGGGCAAGACGGTGTTCACCACGGCGCTGATCCACCATCTCGTGGAGACCCATGCGCTGCCGGCCTTCGCGCCGGCCCATGAAGGCCGGTTGCGCCGGGCGCGGTTGGTGCCGCAACCCGACGACGACGTGCCGCGCTTTCCCTACGAGGATCATTTCGCGGCCCTGACCGAACAGCGGCTGTGGCCGCGATCGACCGACAGGATCAGCCAGTTCCGGCTGGCCATCGAGTACGAGCGCAAGGGCGGCTGGCGCTCCGGCCCCGGCACGCTGATGCTCGACGTCGTGGATTATCCCGGCGAATGGCTCCTCGACCTCGCCCTGATCGAGCAGAGCTATGCCGATTGGTCGCGCGCCACCATCGCGGGTACGCGCCGGACCGGGCGCGCCGCGATCGCGGCACCCTGGCTCGCGGTGCTGAAGGACCTCGACCCGGCCGGCCCCCTCGACGAGGTGGTGGCCGAGCGGGCGAGCGTGGCCTTCACCGCCTATCTCACGGCGCTTCGGGCCGGACCGGAATCGGTGGCGACGACGCCCCCCGGCCGTTTCCTGATGCCGGGCGACCTCGCCGGTTCGCCGGCCCTCACCTTCGCGCCCCTCGACGCTCTGCCGGAGGCGATCCCCTCGGACAGCCTCGCCGGGCTGATGGAACGGCGCTTCGAGGCCTACAAGGCCAAGGTGGTCGAGCCGTTCTTCCGCAACCATTTCCAGCGGGTGGACCGGCAGATCGTCCTGGTGGACGTGCTCGCCGCCGTCGATGCCGGGCCGGCCGCCCTGGCCGAGCTGGAGGAAGCGCTCGACACCGTGCTCCTCAGCTTCCGCATCGGCCGCAACACCATCCTGTCGCGTCTCTTCGCCCCGAGGGCGGACCGCATCATGTTCGCCGCCACCAAGGCCGACCACCTCCACCAGACCAGCCACGACCGGCTGGAGGCGCTGCTGCGCCTCCTCGTCTCCCGCGCCATGCGCCGGACCGAGGCGGCCGGCGCCCGTGTCGGCACCGTGGCCCTGGCCTCCGTGCGCGCCACGAGGGAGACCACCGTCCACGATGGCGGCCTGACCCTGCGGGCGGTCTCGGGCACGCCGGAGGCGGGCGAGCATGTCGGCGACGAGGTCTTCGACGGACTGAGCGAGGCGGCGGTGTTCCCCGGCGAATTGCCGACCCGTCCGGAGGCCGTGCTCGAAGGCGCGGTGGCCCCCGGCTCGCTCCGCTTCCCCCGTTTCCGCCCTCCGCTGGTCAGGCCCGACGCCCATGGCCGCCCCGGCCACCTGCCGCAGATCCGCCTCGACCGGGCGATGCAGTTCCTCATCGGCGACAAGCTGACATGAGAGCCGCCGTTCGTCATTCCGCCGACCTCATCCTGAGGCACCGCGCCAGCGGCCTCGAAGGAGGGCTCCAGAATCCCCCGCGCGAACTGGAGGGCTCCTTCGAGGCCTTCGCTGCGCTTCGGCACCTCAGGATGAGGTGGGTGGATGGGAATAAGGTGGTCCTGCGACTTGCCCGCTCTTGCTCGGATCGAGTCCGTGCATTGCGGTCCCAGCCACCTGCCGCACCCCCCGGACCAAGCGCCACCGTCCATCATCCCATCCCACCCGCCGACCTCATCCTGAGGTGCCGCGCCAGCGGCCTCGAAGGAGGGTTCCAGGCTCCGCTGGGCGAACTGGAGGGCTCCTTCGAGGCCTTCGCTTCGCTTCGGCACCTCAGGATGAGGTGGGTGGATCGGAACGAGGCGGTTCCGTGGTTTGCCTGCTCCACCTCAGACAAGGTCCGCCCATGACCTCTCCGAACCGTCCCCGCGCCTTCCGCATCCCCACCGCCGAGCCGGCGGAGAGCATGGAGGGCATCGTCCCGCCGCCGGTGCCGCCGAACGCGGTCAGGATCGTCGAGGAGCCGTTCGAGATCGTCGAGGCGGCGGACGGCGTCGCGGTGCCGGTGGCGCCGAAATCGCGGGCGCCGTGGCTGTCGCTGCTGATGCTGGCGCTCGGCGGCCTCGTTTCTCTGGGGATCGGCCTGTCGCTGGAGCGGATGATCGCCGACCTGTTCTCGGCGGCTCCCTGGCTCGGCGGGGTCGCCCTGGCCTTGCTCGCCGTCGCGGCCATCGCCTTCCTCGCCCTCGTGATGCGAGAACTCGCCGGCATCTGGCGCGAGCGCCGGATCGAGAAATTGCGGGCGAAGGCGGTCGAGGCCATCGCCACCCGCGACCATACCGGGGCGCAGGCGGTGGTGGCCGAGCTCAGCGCGCTCTACGCCACGCGGACCGGGCTCGCCGCCGGGCGGCAGCGGCTGGCGGCTCTGGGCGACACCATCCTCGACGTCGAGGACCGCATCGGTCTCGCCGAACACGAACTCCTCGAACCCCTCGACCGGCAGGCGCGCAACGCCATCGCCTCTGCGGCGAAGCAGGTCTCGGCCGTGACGGCTTTGAGCCCGCGCGCCATCGTCGACGTGGCCTTCGTGGTCTTCGCCGCCGTGCGGCTCCTGCGCCGGATCGCGACGATTTATGGCGGGCGTCCCGGATTCCTCGGCTTCCTGCGGCTCGCCCGCGCCGCCTTCGCGCATCTCACCGTCACCGGCGGCATGGCCGTGGGCGAGAGCATGATCCAGCAGGTGCTCGGCCTCGGGATCGCCGCGCGGGTCTCGGCCAAGCTCGGGGAGGGCGTGCTCAACGGGCTGATGACCGCCCGCTTCGGGCTGGCCGCCCTCGCCGTCTGCCGCCCGCTCCCCTTCGTCCGCGAGGAGCCGCCGCGGCTGTCGGACGTCGCCGGCGAGCTGCTGAAGCCGATGGGTGACGGGACAAAGGAGTGAGCGGCTCCGGTCAGAGCCCCTTCAGGAAGCCCGCCAGACGCATCAGCCCTTCGGGCCACGGCCCGTGGCCGCTCGCCACGTTGATGTGGCCGGATTCGCCCGCATCGACCAGGGCCGAGCCCCAGGAATAGGCGAAATCCTCGGCGCGATCATAGGCGCAATACGGGTCGTTGCGGCTCGCCACCAGCAGGGACGGGAAGGACAGGGGATCGCGCGGCACCGGTGCGAAGGCGGTCACGGAGGCCGGCAGGTTCGGCGTGCGCTCGACATCCGGGAAGGCCACGAGAAGCGCGCCCCTGACCCTGCCCTCGGGGAAGGCGGGCGCCGCCTGCACCGAGGCGACGACGCCGAGGCTGTGGGCGATGAGGATGACCGGACGCGTCGCCGCTTCCACCGCCTCGACGATGCGGGCGCGCCACGCGGCGGCATCGGGATGGTGCCAGTCGTCCTGCTCGACGATGCGGGCATTGACCATCCGATTGGCCCAGCCGGCCTGCCAGTGGCCGTCTTCCGAGCCCGCATAGCCGGGGAGGATGAGGATGTCGCAATCGGCGAGCTTCATCCTGCCCGGATAGCGGCTCCCTCGCGCGCCGTCGAGACGGCCTCACGTGGAATCGCGCAGGGCGTCCACGGCCTGGCCGGCGAGGTTGGCGCCGAGCAGCCGCTCGACATCGATGCCGCCCAGGGGACGTAATCGGGTGGGCAGGTCCGCGAGATCGTGCGCTCGCCGTAAAGCGGCCTCCCGCGCCCTGGCTAGGTCCACCGCCTCGAACCGCACCGCCTCTCCCGGACGGCGCTGGGCGAGGCGGCGCAGGTCCGCCGAGACGACGGTCGCGATCTTCGGATAGCCGCCGGTGGTCTGGCGGTCGGCCATCAGGACTATGGGCCTCCCATGGCCCGGCACCTGGATCGATCCGGCCACGGTGGCGTCCGAGACGATGTTGTAGCCGGCCTCGCCATGGGCGATGGCGGGCCCTTCGAGCTGGTACCCCATCCGGTCGGCACGATGCGACACCGTGAAGGTCGCGCCGAGGAGCGTGTCGATCCCGGCTTTCGCGAACCTGTCGGCCTGGGGGCCGAGCATCACGCGGATCGGCGCGTCCCGGTCGAGGGCGACCGCGTCGATGGTCCGGTCGCCCGGAGCCGGGCCCTCCGAGACGACGAAATCCAGGCCGTCTCCCGCCTGGAAGAGACGGCCGCCGGCGCCGCCGATCCCGGCCCGAAGGTGGAGGGAGACGCTGCCGAGCAGGGGCTCTGCCCGGAAGCCGCCGGCCACGGCGAGGTAGACGAAGGTCCCTTCGCGCGGCGGATCGATGGCCAGTTCGGCGCCGTCCGGCAGGGACACCGTGCGATGGCCGGCGATCGGCACGCCATCGATCCGAACCGTGCAGGGCGCCCCGGCGGTGGCGAGCCACGCGCTGCCCGCCTCCACGACGAAGCGGCCGCCGCCGAGACCGAGTTCCAGGGCCGCCGCTCCGGGGGGATTGCCGACGAGGGCATTGGCGGCCGCCATGGCGAGGGGATCCATGGCACCGGAGCCGGACAGCCCGTAGCGCTGGTAGCCTGTCCTGCCGCCATCCTGGAGGCTCAAGGCGCCGCTGCAGCGCCTGATCGCGAGCCTGCCCGTCATCGCGCCGTCTCGCATTCGGCGATGCGCTCGCCGGCCTGCGCCGCCCGATCCATCTCATTCCAGCGCTCGGCTTCGATGGGACAGAAGCGGATCGTGTCACCGGGTTCGAAGAGGAAGACCGGATCGCGTCCGGGCAGGAACGCGCGCACGGGAGTGCGGCCGAGAAGGTGCCACCCGCTCGGTGCCGCGATGCTCGCCACCAGGGCCTGCACGCCGCCGATGGAGATGGTGCCGGCCGGCGTCACCGGTCTGGGACTTTCGCGGCGCGACAAAGCGAGACTCGGATCGAGGCCGGAGAGATAGGCATAGCCCGGCAGGAAGCCGTTCATCGCCACGCGATAATCGGGGGCCGAATGCCGGGCGACCACTTCGTCGGAGGATATTCCGTGATGGGCGGCGACGTCGTCGAGATCGATGCCGAACGCACCGCCATAGACGACGGGCAGGCGCCAGACCCTGGTCGGCGCTGCGTCGTCGGAGGGCGCGTCGATCATCGCGAGAAGCGCGGCTTCGAGCGCGGCAGGGTCGATCGCGCACGGATCGACATGGAGGGTCAGCGACCGGTAGGTGGGAACGGCCTCGACCAGCCCCGGCACACGCGCATCCCGCACACGACGATCGAGGGCGAGAACCGCCGCATTGGCGACTGGGTCGATCGTGTCGCCGAACTCGACGGTGAGGGCGGTGTCGCCGCACCAGAGCAGGCGGGGCTGAGGGACTGACACGGGTCGCGGGGCCTCGCTCATCGGCTCGTCCGAAGGGCTAGGGGCCGGATTCGCACGCTCGCCCCAGTCCCAACACGAAGGGGCGGCGCTGTCGAGCACCGCCCCTTGCTGGTCAGGGCTCCGAACTCAGGGTACGGCACGACGACGTGTCCTGCCGCCGGAGTAGACCTTCCCATCAGACCACCTCATCCTGAGGTGCCCTTTGCTTCAGCAAAGGGCCTCGAAGGAGCCTTCCAGGGATCGCTTTGGTATCTGGAGGGCTCCTTCGAGGCCGCAACGCGGCACCTCAGGATGAGGCCTGTTCTTGGAAAGACAACTCGAACACGCCCTCAATGCTCGAAAAAAGGCCTCGAAGAAGCCTCACAGGGATCGCGTGATCTCTGGAGAACTCCATCGAGGCCATTATGTGGCGCCTCAGGATGAGGCCTATTCTTGGAAAAACGACTCGAACGAGCCCTCAATGCTTCCTTGCGGGCGGAACGTCGGGCTGCTGGAACGGCTCGGCGGCCCGCTGCGTCGCGGCGTTGAGGTTCTCAGGATCGAGGGCGCTCTCCACGAATTCGCGACCGCGATCGGCGAAGTCGCGGGCATAGCGCAGACCCTGGCCCCTGACCTCGTCGGCCCATGGGCCCACGGCCTGGTCCTCGCGGCGGGTCCTCGGGAGGAGGGCGCCGAGGAGCATCCCCGCCGCCAGTCCAACCACGCCCACGAGCAGCGGGTTCTCGCTGACGAAGTGTTCGACGGAGGTCTTGCCGCGGTCGAGGCGCTGGCCGCCGCGCTCGGCGAATTCGCCGATACGGCGCCGGCTCGACTGATGGGTGTCGGCGGCCCAGTCACGCGCGTCGTCGTACGTGTCGGAAGCCCGTGCACGAAGCGATTCCGCCTTGCTCTTCACCGTGTCGCGCGCGTCGTCGACGGCCGCCTTCGCCCGGTCGGCGTAACCCTCGGCCTTGGCCTGGGCGTCGTCCGCGAGGTCGCCGGCCCGATCGCGGAGGCGGTCGGCGGCCGCGCGCGCTTCGTTCCCCGTCCGCTCGGAGACGTCGTGGAGCGAACGGGTCGACTCGTCGCCGTGGGGAAGGCCGGCGGCGACGGCGATATCGTCGGTGAGCGAGCCCTTGGGCGCGCCGGGGATGCTGCTGTGGCTCATTGAAGCGAACTCCTGTCGGATGGGGATGGAGCGGCGAAGCCGCCCCCGTCAGTCACGTTCGGATCGGCCCCCGAGGGCTCAGATCTGGGTTTCCTCGGCCAGTTCCTTCCCCGGCTGCCGGGTCGGCCGGTCGGGATCGTAGACCTTGGCCGCCGCAGTCCGGGTCACGGGCAGGGCCTCGTCCGGATCGATGAGACGCCCGTTCGGCACGGTCTTCTTCTCCTTGCCGGTGCGGTGGAGCAGCCAACCGATCCCGGCCACGATGAGGAGAACGGGAACGGGGTTGCGACGCACCGCGTCCAGTGCCCCGTCATAGGCCCCGCTCAGCGGCGTGCGGCGGACGTTTCCCAGCATGTCGTCGACGATGCTGGTGACCGAGAGCCGGTCCTGGATCCGGTCGATGGTCTGGTCGAGGCGGGCGCGGCTCGCCTCGATGTCCTTCTCGAGATCGTTCAACGATGCGCTCATCCCGAAACCCTTTCCGACAATGCGCGCGCATCCTGGCGCATCTGCCGCGTCGTGCGGGTGGGCGCCAGGGTGGAGAGCGACATGGTGCTGCGCCCGATCAGCGCGAAGACGATGGCGACGAGGAGAAGGACGCCGCCGACGATGAGGGCGGCCAGAGCCTCCGAATGCACCACCGTCGCGAGCCACTTCACCAGGGCGTCAACGAGGACGAAGAGCGCGACGACGCCGAACACGCCAGCGCCGACCATGAGGGCGAGGCCGATGAAGAGCGTGCGGACGTTGCTCGTCATCTCGTTACGGAAGAGCGCCATTTCCTTGCGCGCGAGGTCGCTCGTCTCGCGCAGAGCGTCGCCGACGAGGCTCTGGATGCTGGATTGGGGGCCGTTCGACATGATCGTCCGGCCTAGCTGCGAAACGAATCGCGGGCGTCGCGGTCGGATGCGATGCTCGACGACTTGATGAACCGCGACACGACGAACCCCGTCACGAAGGTCGCGACCGCGACCGCCACGGGCGCCCGGCGGGCGAAGGCTTCGGCATCGTCGTAGAACTCGGCGAAGCTGCGGTTGTCGATCGAGCTTCCGAGCTGCTCCAGCCCCTCGGCGGCACTGTCGAAGAACGCCTTGATGTTGGGCTTGTCGTCGAAGGACTTGCTCGAATCCCTCAAGCCCTGTGCGAGGTCGTTGACCGACTGCGCGGCATCCGCCTTGCGGCGATCGGCGTAATCGGTGGCGTGCGCGCGCGCTGCCGAGACGAAGCCGCGACCACGCTCGACGGCCACGTCCGCGATCCCCTCGACATCTCCGCGCAGAGCCTTCCAGTCTCCACTGGCGCTCGCTGCGCCGCCGATGTCGGGATCGTTCACGGCGGATGCCGGCCCTGTGGGTTGATTTGCGTTCACGGGCATACTCCTGATGACGTTGGAACGGTGTCACCTTTGGCTCCTCAACATCATGGCAACAGACGCGGTTCCGTTGGACGCGCACGGTGCGGGCGATGAGGGCCTCGGCCGGCCGCCGCATTCGTCCGATCGAGCGCGTCGGCACGCCTGTCGGCCCGCATTCACGCAGGACCGGCCATCGCCGCGAAGCTCGGCGTCGAGGGGGCCGGGAAGGCGTGGGCGCCCGGCCATCCCCTGCGCATCGGACATTCGCGGTGCCGAAACCCTGGCCGCGGGCGATGCGGTCGGTTAGGCTGGGGATGAGGAATGTGAACATACGTAACCGCACCGGACGGATCACGGTCGCGTTACGTGCGTTGAACGTCGGAATTATCCTGTCCGGCGCGCCCATGGTGCGCCGCACGCTGAGGACCGGAGGCCACTGAGTGGCACGACTTGTCATCGTCTCGAATCGTGTGGCCGTCCCCGAGGAAAACGGGAAATCCGTCGCCGCAGGGGGTCTGGCGGTCGCCGTGAAGGAAGCCTTCACGTCCTATGAGGGGCTTTGGTTCGGCTGGAGCGGCAAGGTCGTCGAAGACCCGTCCGAGGAGCCCGAACTCATCGATCGCGGCCGGGTCCAGTACGCGGTCGTCGACCTCTCGCCGCAGGACCACCGCGAGTATTACAGCGGTTTCGCCAATCGCGCGCTGTGGCCGATCATGCATTACCGGCTCGGTCTCGGCTCCTTCTCCCGCTCCGATTACGCCGGCTACCAGCGCGTCAACCGGACGTTCGCCCGCGCCCTCGCCAAGCTGATCGAGCCCGACGACATCATCTGGGTGCACGATTACCACCTGCTGCCGCTGGCTTCCGAGCTCCGCGGCCTCGGCATCGCCAACCCGATCGGCTATTTTCACCACATCCCCTGGCCGGCGGCCGACGTGTTCAACACGCTCCCCGCCAGTGGCGACCTCTTGCGCGGCATCGCCGATTACGATCTGATCGGCCTCCAGACCGACCCCGACGTCCACAACCTGTCGCGCAATCTGATCGACGAGTTGAGGGCGATCCCGCTCGGTGGCGGCTCGCTCATGGTCGACGGGCGCCGCACGCGCATCCGCAGCTTTCCCATCGGCATCGACGTCGCCGGCTTCAAGGAAGCGGCGGAGAATGCGGGCGCGAACAAGACCGTTCGCGAGACCATGGCGGGCCTGCGCACCCGCAAGCTCCTCATCGGCGTCGACAGGCTCGATTATTCCAAGGGCGTTCCCGAGCGGATGGAGGCGGTGGACCGCTTCTTCGCGTCGAATCCCGATCAGCGCTGCAACGTCGTCTATCTCCAGATCACGCCGAAATCGCGCACCGAGGTTCCCGAATACGAGGAACTCAGCCGCGAGGTGAACGAGACCGTCGGCGAGATCAACGGCGCCCTCGGCGAACCCAACTGGACACCGATCCAGTACGTCACCAAGGCCTATCCGCGGCCCGTCCTGGCCGGCCTCTACAGGGCCGCCCGCGTCGGTCTGGTGACGCCCATGCGCGACGGCATGAACCTGGTCGCGAAGGAGTACATCGTCGCCCAGACCGCGGACGATCCCGGCGTCCTCGTCCTGTCGAAATTCGCGGGCGCGTCACGGCAGCTTCCCGAGGCGCTCCTGGTGAACCCCTACGACCGGTTCGAGGTGGCGGAAGCGATCCGCACCGCCCTCTACATGCCGCGCGGCGAGCGGATCGAGCGCTGGAAGCCCATGGTCGAGCGGATGACGCGGGAAGACGTCGATTGGTGGGCGCGCAACTTCTTGACGGATTTGGAGAACTTCCGCACCGTCGAGCGTGAGCCGCCGCGCGCCGCAGCGGCCGCGGAGTAGCGACCTCCCGTCTTCCGTCCGCTCGCCGGCCGGAGGGGAGTTCGCTCGGGCGTCGTATTGCGAAGGACCTCCATGATCGGCATCGACGATGGCGTGCCCGGGCCTCTCGGGGCGCATTTCGACGGCCGCGGCGTCAATTTCGCGCTGTTCTCCCAGAATGCAACCGGCGTGGACCTGTGCCTGTTCGAGCCGGGCGAGCGCCACGAGAGCCGTATCGTCTCGCTGCCCTGCCGCACCGACGATGTCTGGCACGGCTACCTGCGCGGCGTCTTTCCCGGCCAGCTCTACGGCTACCGCGTCCACGGCCCGTGGGACCCGGCCAACGGCCACCGCTTCAACGCAGCGAAGCTCGTTCTCGACCCCTATGCGCGCGAGATCCAGGGCCGCATCCGCTGGCACGATTCGCTCTACGGTCACCGCCGAGGGCTCCAGCGCGAGGACCAGATCGACCGGCGCGACAGCGCGGCGTTCATGCCGCGCGGGGTGGTGACGGCGCCCGACCTGCCCGATCTCGCGATCCACCCGATCCGCCGGCCGCTGGGGCAGACGGTGATCTACGAGGCCCACGTCAAGGCGCTGACGCAGCTTCACCCCGACATCCCCGAGGAGGAGCGCGGCACCTATGCGGCGCTGGCTCATCCGGCGATCGTCGAACACCTGCTGAAGCTCGGCGTCACCGCCATCGAGCTCCTGCCGATCCAGTCCTTCGCCGACGACCGGTTCCTGGTGGAGAAGGGCCTCGTCAATTTCTGGGGCTACTCGCCCCTGGGCTACTTCGCGCCGGAGCCGCGCTATCTCGGCGCCGCCGGGATCGGCGGCCTCAAGGCGGCGATCCGGGAACTCGCCGCGGCGGAGATCGAGGTGATCCTCGACGTCGTCTACAACCACACCTGCGAGGCCGATCATACCGGCCCGACCCTGTCGTTCCGCGGCATCGACAATGCCAGCTATTACAAGCTCGACCCGGAGAACCGCCGTCGGGAGATCGACTGCACCGGCTGCGGCAACACGCTGGACCTCGACCATCCGCGGGTGATGCAGCTCGTCCTCGACTCGCTGCGCCACTGGGTCACCGCCTACGGCGTCGCCGGCTTCCGCTTCGATCTCGCCACCAGCCTCGGCCGCACGCCGCACGATTTTACCGCCAAGGCCGCGTTCTTCCAGGCCATCGCCCAGGACCCGATCCTGTCGCGCGCCAAGATGATCGCCGAGCCCTGGGATATCGGCATGGGCGGCTACCAGCTCGGTGCCTATCCGCGCGGCTGGGCCGAGTGGAACGACCAGTTCCGCGACAGCGTCCGCGCCTTCTGGCGGGGCGACCGCGGCGTCCTCCCGAAGCTCACCCAGGCCTTGTCCGGCTCACGCGAGATCTTCTCGGCCTCCGGCCGGTCGCCTCTCGCGAGCATCAACTACGTGGCGAGCCATGACGGCTATACGCTGGCCGACGTCGTCTCCTACGAGCAGAAGCACAACCACGCCAACGGCGAGGACAATCGCGACGGCCACGGCCACAACCTCTCGCGCAATTACGGTGTCGAGGGGCCGACGGACGATTCCGCGATCCTGGCCCTCAGGGCGCGCCAGAAGCGCAACCTGCTTGCGACGACCTTGCTCGCCCAGGGCGTCCCGATGATCCTGGCCGGCGACGAGCGCTCGCGCAGCCAGGACGGCAACAACAACGCCTATGCCCAGGACAATGCCACCAACTGGATCGATTGGCGGACCGATGCCGATCCCGGCCTGACCGCCTTCGTCGCCAACCTGACGCGCCTGCGCCGGGAGCAGCCGGCCCTGCGCCGCTTGACGTTCCTCACCGGCGCCGTCATCGGCGAGGGGCCGCTGCGCGACGTGCACTGGCTCTCGCCCTGCGGCGCGGAGATGGACGACGAGGCCTGGGCGGATGGCGATCGGCGGGCCTTCGGCATGCAGATCGGCAACGACCTGCCGAGCGCGGACCGCCTGCTGATCCTCATCAACGCCGCCGACGAAGCCACGGATTTCACCCTGGCCCCGGTGATCGGCGGTCCCTGGATGGTGGTGTTCGACACGACCCGGCAGGTGGGTACCGTCCAGGCCGGTCAGGCGCTGTTCCCACCCGGCGCGCGGCTTAGGCTCGATCCGTACGCGCTCTACGTGCTGCGCGCGCGGCAGGCGGCGTCCTACGAGATCTGAGGGGGCCGTCCTCCCATCCGCCGGTCTACCCGCGCTTCAGCTGCCCTTGGCGATGAACCGGATCAGGTAGACCAGCGCGGTGAAGGCCACGAGGCTGGTCGCGTAGAAGGCGACGAACCACAGCAGGCGCCCGAACGTGCGGGGCTTGTCCCGCCTCGGGTCGCTCAATGCCCGTATCCGCCGGTCGCGATGTCCTCCGCGACCTTCCCCCTGAAGACCCAGTAGGCATAGGCCGTGTAGGCGAGGGTCAGCGGCATCACCACCGCATAGCCGACGAGGGCGAATTTCAGCGCGCTGACGGCGTTGGCCGCCTCCCAGATCGTCATCTTCGGCGGCACGATATAGGGGAACAGGCTCACCGCGAGGCCGAGGAAGCCGAGCAGGAACAGGGCGATGCTGAGCAGGAACGGCGACACCTCGCGGCCGATCCTGAGGGTCGCGTAGAGCTGCCAGCAGACGATCGCGGTCACGGCGGGGATCGGCGCCACGAAGGCGATGTTGGGCCAGGAGATCCAGCGCCACTGGATCTGCGTGCCGAGGAACGGCACCCAGGCGCTGACGATCGTCATGGAGATCACGGTGCCGAGGAGGAACTGGATGCTCTTGCGCCGGGCCCAGATCTGGAGTTCGCCGGACGTCTTCATCACGCACCACGTCGCCCCGAGCAGACCGTAGCCGCAGACGAGGCCGATCCCCGTCATGACGCTGAACGGCGTCAGCCAGTTCATCGTGCCGCCCGTGAAGCCGCGTCCCTCGATGGTGAAGCCCTGGACGAAGGCCCCGAGGACCATGCCCTGCGCGAAGGTCGCCACCAGCGAGCCGTAATGGAAGGCGTTGTCCCACAGGAACTGGGATTTCTCGGCCTTGAACCGGAACTCGAAGGCCACGCCGCGGAAGATGAGCGCGAGCAGCATGAGGATCAGCGGCAGGTACAGGGCCGGCAGCAGGATCGCGTAGGCGACGCTGAACACCGCGAACAGGCCACCGCCGCCGAGGACGAGCCACGTCTCGTTGCCGTCCCAGATGGGCGCCACCGAGATCATCATCCGGTCGCGCCAGTTGCCCTTGCTCGCGGCGGTGAAGAGGATGCCGACGCCAAGATCGAACCCGTCGATGACGACGTACATGGCGACCGCCAGCGCCAGCAGCCCCGCCCAGACCAGGGGCAGCCAGAAGGCAGCACCTTCGTATTCCATGCCGAAACCGAACATGAACGACGTTCTCCGTCCCGCGACCCGGTCTACCGGGCGACTAAAGCATGAAGTGGAAGCCGGTGCAGTAATCTTCCCGCGCCCGGAAGTCTTCCCGCGCCGGGACTTCGCTGCCGGCCGGAGACGTCTTCAGCGGCCATCAGCACCGCGCCAGGCCGGGCGCCGGTCCGTCTCCGCCAGGGTATCGCGGGACGCTCCCGCGACCGATCCGGCCATCTGCCGGACGATCGTTTCGGCGCCGTCGCTCAGGGCCTTCTCGCGCGCGTCCGCCGGCAGCGCTCCCCAGGCGGCGGACACCGCCTGCTGGACCGGCGGAGCCGACAGGCGTGCCATGGAGGCGGGATCGTCGCGATGCGCGGCGAGGTAGGAGAGGGCGCCGATCACCAGACCGGCACGAATGATGAACGACATGGGACCCGTGGATTGGTGCAGGATTGGCCGGGAGCGGACCATTGCGGCCGAGTCTCGGCGGAGAACGTAAAACCCCTCTCACGAGAGCCCTGAAATCGGGTCGCGTGGTGAACGTCCTGTTTCTTGCTGGCGCAGCCCTGTGGACGGGCGTTGCTTTGCCCCGAAAGGGTCCGCCATCGAAATCGTCCCGGTTACCCTATGGAAAGCATCCCCGAACAATCGGAGGGGTCTGCGCAACACTCGCTTAAGTCGGGTCTGCGAGGTTCGGCATCAGTCGAGTTCAAGTCGAGCCCGAGTTCAAGTCGAGCCAAGGGGCGTCGAAGCCGCCGATCAGGCACTTCGCGCTGTGCGTGTCCGTATTGCGTATTTACAGCGGCCTGGCTTCCACGATCGATCTCCGGCTCGCCGGGCTCGTCCACGAGTCGGTGATCGATGACGATGCCGTGCGGTTCCGGCACGAGCGCTTCCTGGTGTCGCGTCTGGCCACCGGGATCGTGATGATGGCCGGCCTCCCGCCTTACCTGTTGTGGCGCGGCGTGCCGACCGGCCTCGAGGTCCTGGCCATCGCCAGCCTGATGCTTCCGGTCTTCGCCGCCGTGTTCCTGTCGCGGACGGGTGTCCTCTGGATCGCCCACGCGATGTCGTCTGCAGGGCTCACGGGTCTCGTGGTCTGCCTCGCGCTGATGTCGGGCGGCGTGAATTCCGCCGCCGCGATCTGGCTGGTGGCGATCCCCCTGGAGGCCGTGGTCTCCGGATCGCGCCGCGCGACCCTCGCCGCCGCGATCATCGCGATGGTCGGCGCCCTCATCGTCGCCTTCCTGCCGCATGACAGCATCTCGCTGCCGGTTCTCGACCTGTCCCGCTCGCTGGCGATGCCGGTCTTCGCCATCACCGCCATCGGCCATGTCGCCGCGCAGGCGTTGGAGCATCTGCGCCACGAGGGCCGCTGGCTCGCCCGCATGCGCGACAACGAGCTGCGCGACCGCATGCTGCTCTCGGCCATCGACGACCTCGTCACCTGGCACGACCGGAACGGCCGCGTCATCGACGCGAGCGCATCCTCGGCCCGCTTCGTCGGGATCGATTCGGTTCGCCTGCGCGGCCACGGGCTCCTGGACCGCGTCCATGTGGGAGACCGTCCGGCCCTGCTTCAGACGATCAGCGACGTCGCCTCCAGCGGCAAGCCCGCCACGGTCCAGTTCCGCCTGCATCTCGACGCGGCCGCCATGCGCGCCGAAGGCGAGCCCCGGGTGATCTTCGCCGAGATGCGGGCCCACCGCATCGTCGGAAGCCTCGCGGGAATCGAGGGATCGAGCGTGGTCGCCGTGACCCGCGACGTCACCGAGCATCATCGCCACGCGGAGGAACTGGAGCGCGCCCGCGCCGAGGCCGAGCGTGCCGACGACCTCAAGAGCCGTTTCCTCGCCACCGTCAGCCACGAGCTGCGCACCCCGCTCAACGCCATCATCGGGTTCTCGGAAGTCCTCGCCGGCCAGGGGTCGATGACCCTCGGGCCGGAGCGCAGCCGCGAATACGCCGACATCATCGGCAGTTCGGGGCGCCACCTCCTCGACGTGGTCAACGCCCTCCTCGACATGTCGCGCATCCAGAGCGGCAATTTCGACTACGTCCCGGAGGTGATGAACGTCGGTTCGCTGGTGCGGACCTGTTGCGACCTGATGCAGCTCAAGGCCGACCAGAACGGGATCACCCTCGTCCGCGGCAGCGAGGCGCCCGGCATCGAGATCACGGCGGACCCTCGCGCCTGCCGTCAGGTGCTCATCAACCTCCTCTCGAATGCGGTGAAGTTCACCGCGCCGGGGGGGCGGATCGAGGTCTCGTTCCGCCAGAGCGCGTCGCATCTCGACATCGTGGTCGCCGATAGCGGCATCGGCATCGGCGCGGACGACCTGCCGCGGGTCGGCGCCCCGTTCTTCCAGGCGGGCGGCGGCTACCAGCGGACGCATGAGGGAACCGGGCTCGGCCTCTCCGTGGTCCAGGGGCTCGTCGGGCTCCATGGCGGCAGCATCTCGATCGAGAGTGCGGAACGCCAGGGCACCACCGTCACCGTCACCCTGCCGCTCGATTGCCGGCGCGGATCGAGCTCCGCTCCGCCGGCCCCGATCCGCACGGGCATCCGCCGCGCGACGGTCCTGCCGGCCGAGACCGAAGCGGCCCTGCCGGTCCGTCGTCCGATCGGCCTGTTCGATCCCGCGCCCGAGGCGGTCAGCGAGCGCTACATTCCGATGCAGCGTGCGGGATGAGCGCTCTCCGACAGCCGTGCCGGACCGGAGCCTCGTCCGGCCGCGGCCTCCCGCGAAAACCAAACCCCCATTTTCGGTCCGGCTCGCCGGGCCGTCATCGGCGTTGTGAAGGATAGACCATGCGCGAACCGCTGCCGAAGCGTGACCAGCGCGAGATCGTCGTGCCTGCCCGGGGCGCGCAGAGCGTTCCTCCGCGCCGGAAGCCCGCTGCCGGCCCGACCCGGCGGCCCGCGTCCGGCTGGTTCCGCACCATGGGTTCCGCCATCGGCGGCTTCGGCCGTCTCTGCCTGCGCCGGCCGGGCGAGGTCATCGGCTCGGTCGTCGCGCTGGGCGCGGTGGCGGCCGTGGCGATGAACGCCCTGGGCTTCCAGGGAGGTCCGCATCCGGCCCCGATCTTTCCGACCCTCGGCAAGTCGGCGGGCAACGCGCCCCCTGCGAAGTCGCAGGCGGCCAGGCCCGCGGAGCCGGCCAGGCTCGCCGAGGCGCCCCCGCGCAAGGTCGAGGTTCCGAAGGCCGAGCCCGTTCCGGAGCAGAAGACCGCATCCGTGCCGGAGCCGGTCAAGCCGGCGGCCAAGCCCGCCGTCGCCGCCGCGCCGACGACCAAGCGCGACGTGATCGCCGAGATCATCAAGGCCGGTGAGACCACCGCCTCGGTGACACCGAAATCCGACGCGGCGGTGGCGCAGGCGCAGCGGGCCTTGGTGAAGCTCGGCTATGGGCCTCTCGAAGCCGATGGCGTCCTGGGACCCGGAACACGTGCGGCCATCGAGAAGTTCGAACGCGACCGCAAGCTGCCGGTGAAGGGCGTCGCCGCCGGCCGCACCCTGCGCGAACTCGCCTCGCGTGCCGGATCGACCAAGGGGTAGGGGGGAATCCCGGCGGTCGGAACCTCCCCTCGACATCCGTGACGGGCGGAAAACGGACCAACGGACATACGCGATCGATACCGACGGTTGTCGGAAAGCCGACTTCCATCGAGACGGTGGCTCAGGTGGCTCTTGCCGCCTTCTTTCTGCTTTTCGTCTTTGAGTATCATCGATTATCCAAGACGGATTCGTGCCGGCCGCAGCGTGCCCCGAAGGATCGTCGCACTTGGGCAATGGCCGACAATCCGAGCATGATGTCCGACCGTCTCACCACACCGCCGGATCAGACGCCGATCCACTGATGCCGACCTGTTCGTCACCACCGCATATTCGTCCATTTGCTGTTGACCGTGCATCGGTGGCGCAAAGATCGGCATCCGCAACATGACGGGACACGAAAAGGCCGGAGCGACAGACGGCATCGCAAGGACGATCCTGCCGGCACCTGACTTCTCGGAATGCTGTCGGATCGCGCGGGCACTCTTCCATGCGGAGGTCGCCTCCGTCTGTCTCCGCGGCGAGTCCCGGACCTGGACGGATTTCGGTTCCGGCGCCGGCCCCGAACTGAGGAACGCGGCCGAAATGGCCGATGGACGGCCCGACTGGGAGTGGCCCGCGCTCTGGTGCGGCGACACGCGAACCGATCAGGCCTTCGCTGGATGGCTGCCCGCCGGGAACGCGGACGTCGGTTTCTTCGCGAGCGCCCCGTTCGGTCCGGACCGGATCGGCCGGCTGTCCGTGCTGGATGCCCGTCCGCAAGCCGGCTCGGCCGAGAAACTCCGTCTCCTCACCGACCTCGCCGCCATGGCCGGGCAAATCTACGATCTGGCCCGCGCCGTGCGCGAGGCCACGGAGCGGGAGGCGGAGTTTCGCCATCTCGCGGAAATGTCCACCGATACGATCATTCGCGGCAATCTCGATGGTGTCCGCCTCTACGTCTCACCCTCCATCCGGGCGCTGCTCGGATACGAGCCGGAGGAGCTCGTGGGACGCAAGGCGATCGACATCGCCCATCCGGACGACGTCCCGAACTTCCGGCGGTTCATGCAGAGCGTGCGCGACGGTCATATCGACGTCGCCGTCATCGAACTTCGTCTCCAGCACAAGGAGGGCGGGTGGATCTGGATGGAGGCGTCCCTACGCCTGAGCCGCGACCCCGATTCGCAGGCACCGAACGGCTACGTCGTCTCGGTTCGCGACGTCGGGCGGCGCAAGCTGCTGGAAGAGCGCCTGGAACAGCTGGCGTCCTTCGATCCTCTGACGGGCCTGCCAAATCGGACGCAGTTCAGCCAGCGCCTTCACGCCGCGCTCGACCGATCGCGCCGCATCGGCGAAAGTATCGCGCTCTTCTACATGGACCTCGACAACTTCAAAGGCATCAACGACACGATGGGCCATGCGGCCGGCGACAGCGTCCTGAAGGCCTGTGCGGCCCGTCTGCGCGCCGAGCTGAGGCAATGCGATGTCGTCGCCCGCCTGGGAGGCGACGAGTTCACAGCCATCCTCACCGCCGATGAATCGGAACTGCCCGAGCTCGCCCAGCGCCTCGTATCCGCGGTCGGCGTGCCGATCCCCTATGGCGGCCGGGAACTCCGTGTCGGACTGAGCATCGGCATCGCCCGCGCACCGCGCGACGGCACATCTCCGGACGTCCTGCTGTCCGCGGCCGACCGGGCGCTGTATCGTGCCAAGGCCGCGGGCCGGAACACGTTTCGCTTCTGAGTGCCTTCGCTTCTGAGTGATGTCTCTGCCGGCCGTCTTTCAGCGGGGCTCCGAATCCGGGTTCACGCCGA
Source organism: Methylobacterium marchantiae (assembly GCF_042679825.1). Taxonomy (NCBI): domain Bacteria; kingdom Pseudomonadati; phylum Pseudomonadota; class Alphaproteobacteria; order Hyphomicrobiales; family Methylobacteriaceae; genus Methylobacterium; species Methylobacterium marchantiae. The sequence goes on from NZ_JBHTND010000007.1 coordinate 116,429, forward strand.
CATCTGCGGAAACCTGCACGCCGGTTCTGACACCCACACCGTCATTCCGGGGCGCCGAAGGCGAGCCCGGAATGACGGTGTGGCATGCTCAGGGACTGTCGAAACCCGATAGCCCGAGTTCGAAGCCCTGCCTCCTTCAGGCCGGTGCTCGCTCCCGGCTTTCGATGCTATAGGCGCAGCCATGGCTCGCCTGCGTTCCGATTTCTGGGTCTCCGCCCATCTCCGCCGCCTCGCCGTCGAGGGGATCGATGCGGTGCAGCGCCGGCGCGGCGCCGCCGAGGCGGGAGCGATCTTCGTCAAGATCGATCGTCTCGACGGAAGCGCCGACCTCTACGGACCGGCGCCGCAATCCCTCGTCGATACCGAGGATGCGACCGACCGCAGCTTCGTCCGGTTGATGGGCGAGGCCTCGCCGGTCGATGTGGAACAGCGCATCGGCAAGGAATTGCGGTTCGACGACGACCTCTGGATCATCGAGATCGACGACCGCTCCGGGCGCCATTGTCTCGACCTCGCCGAGTGACGGGGCGGGCGACGCGGAGAGAACCCTGCCCGTCGCGATGTCTTTCGCCGGAGGATGATCCCGTTGCCGATGCGGGCGCGAACCACCTTTTCCCGCGACCGGGGAAGATGGATCGTCACGGTCGCGAAACTGCGGTCAGGCGGTCCCGGTCTGCCTGACCCGGCCCGGCATTGCCGGGCGAAGCGGCGCGCGTTCCGTGGATGCCGGCATGCGCGGCCGGGCCGCATCGGGCGCCGTATAGGGCTGATGGGCGCCGCCGCCGTTGAGGCGTTCGGGCAGAGGAGTGTCGAGGATCGCGCCGAGGAGATCGCGGGCGGCGCCGCGCGGGATGGTGCGGAAGAGCTTCACCAGGTCGAAGACCCGGTCCACCGACTTCGCCACGGTCTCGTTGAGCGTGAGGAAGACGTAGACCGCCTCCTCTTCGTGCAGCCCGGCGGCACGTAATGCGAGGGTGAGAAGCTCGTAGCGCCGGCTCGGATCGGGTGTGGCGGCGAGGAACCCGCGCTGCAGGCCGAGCATCTCGGCAAGGGCGGCGACGAAGCCGGCGACGTCCTTCCGGCCGGAGAAGCCGGTGAGGACCGCCCCCGCCTCGCGCGGTGACGGAGGCGACGGCCGGAGAGCGGCCCTGGAGCCGACCGCGCGGCCGATCGCGTCCCGCAAGTCCTCGTCGGCGAACAGGAACAGCGGAGCGAGGTCTCCCGGCGCCAGATCGGGGCGGGCGAGGAGAGCCTGCGCCAGATCGGGTGTGGTCCGCGCGCGGCCGACGAGCACGGCGATCGTGCTGCCCTGAAGGCTGATCTGCCAGTTCTCGGCGAGCGCCAGGTCGATGGCGGAGCTGTCGCGGGACGCCATCTCGTCGATGAGGGAACGGCTCAGATCCGCTCGGCGGGCGATGGACGCGGCGATGTCCGACCCGTCCGCGAGGGCGGCCTCGATCACCACCGCCGACAGGCTGGGGGCGAGCGCGATCACGATGTCCCTGACCTCTCCGCCGCGTGCGGCGAGGATGGCGAGGACGCCCTGTGGCGTCGCGGGGAAGGGCGCGAGCTTGCGGGCCACGATCTCGGCCGTCTCCTCGTCGACGATGGGAATGAGACCGCCGGCGAGGGATTCGAAAGCCTCCACCGTCTTCCTGTCGAGCACCGAGGCAGTCAGGAACAGGTCCGTCTGGACTCGGAGGATGACAGGTTTCAGATCGAGGTCGCCGAGACGCGACAGTTCGATCAGGCCGGAGAAGTCCGGCGCATCGTCGAGAGATGGGGACATGGCACTTCGTTTACGCAGAACTCGCTGATCACAGGTTTAGCGAGCTTGCGTGAACCGACCTTTAAAGGGCGGCGGCGGGGCGCCGCCCTTCCTGCCCCATTGCGGGATCAGCCGACCAGCCGGGCTTTGTTCTCCGCCGCATTGTCCGCGCCCTTCGGCGGGGGGAACACCACCGGGGTGGCCGCTCCGCTCGCCATCGGTCCGGCGACCGGGGTACTCGGCTTGGCGGCCATCTTGGCGTCGTTCACGGATGCGGGTTCCGCGGGCTTCGGCTGTGCGACGACGACCGCCGGTGGCGGGGCGGCTTCCTCGGCGTCCCTGTCCGCGGCCACGAGGGCGGGCCGGGTGCGATCGTCCCGGTCGTCGAGATCGCCCGTGACATCGTCGCCCGAGGGGCCTTCGAGAAGCTCCGTCGGCGCCTTCCAGACGAAGGCGTCGAGATGGCCGGTGATCGGCGAGACCGGCGCCCAGCGCTCGGAGGCGACGCCGTCGGCGATCCACATCGGGTCACGCGGCGCATGGGCGGCGCGCGCCAGCCATTCGCGAGCCCGGCCGGAGCCTGCACCGTGCTCGGCCTCCTCGATCTTCGCCATTGCGAGGCAAGTGCGGACCGTCGGGCGGTCGGCGAGAAGCGGAACCAGGGCTTCGCGCGCCTTGCCGAAATCCTGCGCTTCGAGACCGGCCTGCGCCATGGCGAGGCGGGCTTCGGGATGCCAGGACGAGATCTTCGCGAGGTTTTCCGCCCTAGCGAGGCGATCGCGCACGGAATCGCCGACGCGCAGGCCGAGATAGACCTTGGCGAGATCCGGGTGCGGATTGGCGCGCCATGCCGCCTCGACGATCTTGGCGGCCTTCCTGAGGTCGCCGCGGCGGGCGAGGAGACGGCCGGCGATGCAGGCGGCGGGGACGAGGTCCGGTGCGAGCTTGACGGCGTCGAGGGCACGCTGCGCCGCGGCCTCGGGTTCGCCGGCCTCGCGGGTCTGGGCGGCGGCGGTCAGGAGCACGGCGCGCTGACGGCGGGCGAGTCCCTTCTCGATGAGGCCGAGGGAGGCGCGGCGCTCCACCGTCTCCACCGCACCGCTCCAGTCGCCATCGGCGCATTGCGCCTCGAGCACGGCCTCGTTGGCCCAGGTGACGCTGGGGGCGAGGCGTGCGGCCTCCGCCGCATAGGCGCGGGCGGCGACGTCGTCCTCGCGGCGGCGCGCCTCGACGAAGAGTCCGCGCAGGCCGAGGACACGGGTCTCGGGATCGTTGACCATGCGCTGGAATGCGTGCTCGGCGGCCTCGCGGTCGCCGGAGATCTGCGCGGCCTGTGCCTTCAGGAGGAGCGCCAGCGGCTCCGCGCCGAGCAGGCGCTCGGCATCGGTGGCATGGCGGCGCGCGGCCAGGGGATCGCCCGAGCCGACGGCCACCATCCCGCGCGAGAGGGCGGAGAAGCCCTTGGCCCGACGGCGCTCCTTGGAGCCGCGGACCAGCGTCTCGGGAAGGGTGATGACCCCCTTCACCACGGCCCAGACGAAGCCGATGACGATGGCCGCGACGAGGACGCCGATCAGCGCGATGGCGAGGCTGGTGGCGATCTCGTAGCCGTTCCAGACGATGGTGACCGTGCCGGGTCGGTCGGCGATCCACGTCGCACCGAAGGCGGCGATGGCGAGGAGGGCCAGGAAGGCGAGGGCGCGCCACATGGGATCACGAACTCCGGGAGGTGGCGTCGGCCGGGGAGGCGACGCGGGCATGAAGGGATGCGGGCGCGCTGCACCTGCATGCGACGATCGGACGATCGCCGCCCGGAACACCGGGCGGCCGGGGCGGGAGGATGACCCTCACCGCGTCGCGCCGGTGGAGGGCAGCGCCTTGAAGGCATCGGCGAGCAATCCCCGTGCGGCGTCGCCCGCCGCGGCCCGCGAGGCGAGCTTGGTGCCGAACTCGCCGGCCTGCGCGCGCGCATCCTCGGGCAGGGCGGCGAAGGCCTTGGCCGCTTCGCCGATGGCGCCGCGGTCCAGGGCGTCCTGCACCTTCGGCACCGCATCGTCCGTCGCGGTCTCGCCGGATGCCGCGGGGGCATCGACCTTGCGCACCTGGACGATGGATTCGGCCATGCTCATCAGCCGCTGCTTGATGTCGCCCGTCTCGGCGACGTTCTTGGCCTGGGCGGCCCTGCGGCTCGCCGCGATCCGCTCCGCGATGGGACGGAACTCGGCCGCGAGGCTGCGGGCCGTCGGAGCACCCTTGTCGGCGAAGGCGGCCACGGCATTCAGACGGGCCGGATCGCCGGGCTCGAAGCTGCGCAGGGCCGACAACGCATCGGCATAGGGCGATCCGGTATTGAGCGCCGTGACGATCCGGTCCGCCGCCACGATGCGCATCCCGGCCTGGACCGTTCCGGCATCGGCGCGGCTGGCGACGGCCTGGTCGAGGCCCGCGATCTTCTCGGACTGGGCCTGGAACTGGCGCTCGACGCCCTTGGCGGCTTCCGCCACCTGCGCCTTGCCGGCATCGACCGCCCGCTGGCTCGCCTGCGTCGCCGCCTGGACCGCCTCGGTGGCGGCCTTGACCCGCGCATCGAGGCTCTGCTGGAGGCTGGCGAGCTTCTGGCTCAGCGCCTCGTCGGCCTCGGAATTCGCCTTGGTCCGCGTGTCGAGGTCGCCCTTCAGCGCGGCGACCTGGGCGGCGAGGGAATTGGCGGAATCGGGTTTGGCCGCCGAATCCACCTTGCCCTCGACGGCCTTCAGTCTCTCCTCGAGGCTGGAGACCGCCTGGGGCGTGATGGCGGTCAGCCCGGCATTGCCGGATTGGTCGCGGCCCGGCTCTTCCTGAAGTGCGGCGACACGCTGGTCGAGCCCGTCGAGACGGGCGATCAGGTCAGGCGGGATCGCCGCCGCTGAGGGAGCGGACCCGTCGGTCGACGCGGCCGCAGGAGCGGCACCCGCCTTCTGCAGGGCATCCTTGGCGGCGGCATCGGCCGAGCGGATTGCCTCCGGCAGCGGCTTCAAGGCTGCCTCGTTGGCGCCGATGCGCTTGTCGAGGGCCGACAGGGCGTCCTTCGGTGCCAAGGCCGCGATCTTCTGATCGAGGGCGGCGAAACGCGGGTCCTCGACCCCGCCGAGGGCACCGGAGCGCTCGACGGCGAAGAGCAGGCCCGCGCCGAGGACGCCGCCGATCAAGCCCGCGGCCGCCATCGAGCCGAAGCCCGCGCCCTTGCGCTCGGGCTCGCCGGCCACGGCACCGGAGGGACCGATCTTGGGCGTCGTCGACCCGGCCGGCTTCGCGTCGGAGGCCGGCGAAGCCTTGTCCGTCGTGGAAGTCTTGTCCGTCGTGGAAGTCTTGTCCGCTTCAGAGGTGAAGGTGCTCGATCCCGAGGGCTTGGCCGCGCTCGACGCGGCGGAGGCCTTCGCGGCTTCCGCCGGATCGGGAATCCGCTTCGCCTTCAGGTCGATGATGGGTCCGTCGGTGAGGGCCGCCTTCTGAACCGTGGATTGCGTGTTGCCCGCTGCGGCGCCGGGCTTCGGTGGTTCGGTCCTGGCGGACGACGAACCGCTGCCCGTCGGGCTCGAAGCCGTCGGACCGGTCCCGGCGGGCTTCGAGACATCAGGCTTGGACGGATCGGGCTTCGACAGGTCGGGCTTGAGACTTCCCGCCTTGCCGGCATCGAAGGACGATGCCGACGTCTTGGGTGGCTCGGACTTGAACGGCTCGGACTTGAGCGGCCCGGATTTGGCAGCATCCGTATTCGAGACGTCGGGCTTGGATGCGTCGGGCTTGGACGCATCGAACTTGGCAGGCTCGCTCTTGCCTGCATCCACCTTGCCCGGCTCGGGCTTGGCGGCATCGGTCTTCGTATCGACCGGTTTGGCATCGACGGGCTTCGGAGCCGTCGTCACCGGCGACGTTGCAGGCTTCGGCACATCGGCCGCGGCCGGCTGGGACAGGGATGGCGGCGACGCGGGGTTTCCCGGAGCCGCATTCGTCGAGACGGGATTCGTCGAGCCGGGATTCGTGCCGGCGGGATTTGCCGTGGCGGGCCTGATCGCATCCGACCGGCCTGCGTCGGGCTTGGGCGCATCGGGCCTCGGGCCGCTGGCGCCAGACGAAGTTCCCGGGCCTTTGCCGTCGCTGCTGGGTGGATTCACGGGCTTCTTGCTCCCTTCCCGACTTTCGTCTGCCGCCTGACGCAATCCTGGCGCGTTTCGCGCTCCGGATGCCGCCCTGCGGTCACAGCGTAGTGTTTCGTCCTAGCACCGCGGCGACCGCCTCGGCGAGACCGCTCGTCAGAAACCTGATCTCAAGCCCGCGAGAAGCGATTCCTCGTTGGCCTGTCCTGCGATGAAATGGGCCGCGATTCCAGCCTCGGCCAGAGGCGCCGCCACGTCCACCGACAAGCAGTAATGCCTGAGCGCCGCGAAAGCTCCGCCATATCCGGCGGCCTCGGCCAGTTCGCGGGCGGTCGCGGCGCTCCGGCGGGAGTAATGCAGCATGCCGGCGAGCGCGTCGGGGCCGTCGAAGGCCTTCGCCACGTGGTCGGGGAGGCATGCGAGCGGCCGGGCGCCGTAGGCGACGAAGGTCGTCATCGTGAATCCGGCAGCGGTCAGCGACGAAACCGGTTCGGCCTTGCGGTCCTCGCCCGCCGCATGCAGCAGCGAGGCGCCCGGCGAGACCGTCCTTACGACGAGTCCGGCCAGATCCGCGGCGTTTCCCTCGGCCGTCCTCACCGAGACGAAGCCCTTTTGGCGCGCCAGCGCCGCCGTCCGCGCCCCGACGGCGAAGACGGGAACCCCGTGGAGGTGACCCCAGCCTGCTGCGTGCCGAAGCGCGTTCGCACTGGTGACGAGAAGACCGTCGAACGGGCCTCGCGGCGGAGGCGCATCGGTCGCCTCGACCACCAGAATCGGCGCCACCAGGGGCTCGTGGCCCAGCGCGACGAGCCGTTCCGCCGTGCGCGTCGCCCCCGGCTCGGGCCGCGCGATCCATATCCGCATCGCCACCATCGCACCGGAATCGCCGCTCGCCCGTGCGAAGGCAAGCCGCTTCGGTGAGACGCCGCTTCGATGGACACGCCCTTGGTCGCGATGGCGGCGATCCCCGCCATGAGAGACAGGCCGTCGTTGCCCTCCGCCGCCCCTCCCGGCTAGGGTGGGGCATTCCTCTTCCGTGACATCCCATCCCTCTTCAGCGAAATCCAAAGCACCGTCATGAACGTCCTCGGCATCGAAACGACCTGCGACGAGACGGCCGCGTCCGTCGTGATGCCGGGCGAGGACGGGCGCGGCCGTATTCTCTCCAACGAAGTGCTGAGCCAGATCGCCGAGCACGCGGCCTATGGCGGCGTCGTTCCCGAGATCGCGGCCCGCGCCCATGTGGAGGTGCTCGACCGGCTCGTCGCCCGCGCCCTCGATCGCGCCGGTATGAGCCTGTCGCAGGTGGACGGGATCGCGGTGGCGGCGGGTCCCGGTCTGATCGGCGGGGTCCTGATCGGTCTCGTCACGGCCAAGACGCTGTCGCTGGTGGCGCGAAAGCCGCTCGTCGCGGTGAACCACCTGGAGGCCCATGCGCTGACCGCCCGGCTCACCGACGGCATCGGTTTTCCCTACCTGCTGCTCCTCGCCTCGGGCGGCCACACCCAGCTCGTGGCGGTGAAGGGCGTCGGCGATTACGTCCGCCTCGGCACCACCGTGGACGACGCCATCGGCGAGGCCTTCGACAAGGTCGCGAAACTCCTCGGCCTCGGCTACCCCGGCGGCCCGGAGGTCGAGCGCATGGCCGAGACCGGAAACCCGGAGCGGTTCGCCCTGCCGCGGCCGATGCTGGGGCGTCGCGAGCCGAACTTCTCCCTCTCCGGCCTCAAGACCGCCCTGCGGATCGAGGCCGAACGGCTGGCCCCGCTGTCGAGCGCGGACGTGGCCGATCTCTGCGCGGGTTTCCAGGCGGCGGTGGTCGACGTGGTCGTGGACCGGGTCCGCGTCGCCCTGCGCGAATTCGGCTCCATCGCGGGCCATCCCACCGCCCTCGTGGCGGCGGGCGGCGTCGCCGCCAACGGTGCCATCCGCCGCGCCCTGACGACACAGGCCAACGAGGCCGGGCTCGCTTTCGTGGCGCCGCCCCTGTCGCTCTGCGGCGACAACGGCGCGATGATCGCCTGGGCGGGGATCGAGCGCCTGCGCCTCGGCCTCGTCGACGATCTCACCGCGCCGGCCCGCGCCCGCTGGCCCTTCGCCGAGGCGGCGGCAAGTGCCTGAGGGCGTCCCGCCGGAGGGTCTGCAGCGGCGCTGGCGCGATCTCGTCGACCGGCGCCTGCCCCAGGCGGCCCGCGCCCGGCCGGAATGGCCTGTGCGCCTCGACCATTGCTTCGCGCGCATCCTTCTCGACAATGCCTGCGGCGGACCCTGGCGCGAGAGCGTGGCCGCGCCGGCCTGGGCCAACATGCCGGCGGAGCGGCTCGCCTTCGCCATCGATCTCGGTGAGGCGGTGCTGTCGGCGAAGGCCGATCTCGATCTCCTGAACCGGCGCTCCCTCGTCTGGCGTGGCAAGGGTGGTTTCAAGGGTCGCGGAAGGCCCGCGCCCGCACCGGGTTCGCTCACGGGAGACGGGTTCCTCCTGCGCCGCTGGATCCGGGCGGACGACGCGCCCTTCGCCGGCCTCAACGCCGATCCGGAGGTGATGCGGTTCTTCCCCTCCACCAAGGATCGGGGCGAGAGCCTCATCGAGGCCCGCAGCCTCGACCGGCGCTTCGAGGTCGATGGCTTCGGCCCCTGGGCGGTCGCGGTGCCGGGAGAGGGCTTCGTCGGGTTCGTCGGTGCCATGCGGCTGATCCGGCCGATGCCGTTCGCGGGCGGAGAGGCGGTGGGGTCGATCGTGGAGATCGGCTGGCGGCTCGCCCGTTCGGCTCAGGGGCGCGGCCTCGCCACGCGCGCCGCGAGGCTCGCCCTCGACGATCTGTCCGGCCGCTGCCTCGTGCCGGCGGTGGTCGCCTTCACCGCGGCCTGCAACGCACCGTCGCGGCGGGTGATGGAACGGCTCGACATGGCGTTCTCCGAGGAATTCCTCCATCCGAGCCTGCTGGCGGGCGATCCGCTCCAGCCGCACGTGCTCTATCGGCTGACTATGCCGGAGCCGTCCGCCGCGCGGGATCGCGTATCGAGAGATCGGGCGCCAGGGAATCATCGATCATGAGCGACCCGATTGCAGTGGTGGGCGGAGGCGCCTGGGGAACGGCCCTCGCCAATGCGGCGGCGGCGGCGGGACATCCCGTGACGCTGTGGCTGCGCGATGGGGAAGCCGCCCGGCGCATCGAGGAGACGCGCGAGAACGCCCGCTACCTGCCGGGGGTGAGGCTGCACGACGCCATCCGCGCTACCGCCGAGCCGCGGGATCTGTCCAGCGCGAAGGTCGTTCTCCTGGTCACGCCGGCCCAGACGCTGCGCGGGGTTCTCGGAACCCTGAAATCGTCTATCGACCGGCGGGCCGCCATCGTTCTCTGCGCCAAGGGGATCGAGCGGGGCAGCGACGCCTTCATGAGCGCGGTCGCCGCCGAGGCGATGCCGGGCGCGTCCGTCGCTGTGCTGTCGGGGCCGAGTTTCGCGGCGGACGTCGCCCGCAATCTTCCCACCGCCGTGACTCTGGCGGCCGAGGATGCCGATCTGGCCGCCCGCCTCGCCGCCGCCCTGTCGGGGCCGGCCCTGCGCGTCTACCACACCGACGACGTGCGCGGCGTCGAGATCGGCGGCGCGGGCAAGAACGTGCTCGCCATCGCGTCGGGCATCGTCGCGGGGCGCGGCCTCGGCGAGAGCGCGCGCGCGGCCCTCATCGCGCGGGCCTTCGCCGAACTCATGCGCTTCGCCCGCGCCTATGGCGGACGCCCCGAGACCCTGATGGGCCTGTCGGGCCTCGGCGATCTCGTTCTCACCGCCTCCTCGCCGCAATCGCGCAACTTCGCCTTCGGCCAGCGCCTCGGCGCCGGCGCCACGTCGGAGGAGGCCTCCGGCGGCAAGCTCGCCGAGGGCGCCTTCACCGCCGCGGCCCTCGTCGCCCTGGCACGAAGGAACGCCGTCGAGATGCCGGTGGCCGAGGCGGTGGCCGCCATCGTCTCGGGAGGGGCGAGCGTCGATGCCGTGGTGGCCGGTCTCCTCGCCCGTCCCCTCAAGCGGGAGGCGGAATGAGCACGGGGCCAATCCACGCCTTCCTCGCCGGCACCGGGCGCGACGGCGCGCGTCGCACCCTCGCCGACGTCGTCGCCTTCGACGATGCCAGGATCGAGGGCGTCCACGACTTCGTTCAGTGGTGCTTCCCCTTATCCGAGGCGAGCCGCGCCGTCCCGGGAGCGCCGGTGCTCGGAAGCGAGGAAGCCGACGCCATCCGCGCCGACCCGATTGCTCAGGAAGGGCTGCGCTCCGCCCTCGCGCGGATGACGGAGTTCTACACCCGCACCGACGGCTGGCTGCGCGCCTACGACCACAACCATCTGCGCATCACCCGGATCCTCGCCGCGACCCGCCGCCTGCTCGGCCCCGACGAGGCCGCCGCGTTCCATGCCTTCGTGACGAAGCGCAACGAGGATGCCGGGTCTCCCGTCAACGCCGACAGCCTGCGCTACTGGGGATCGGCGCTTCGCGACGCCTGACGGCCACGCTGTCCCGCGCTAAGGATGCGCCTCGATCCAAAGAGGCGAGCGATGGCGTACTGGCTCTACAAATCCGAACCGAAGACCTGGTCCTGGGACCAGCAGGTGGAGGCGGGGGAGCACGGCACGCCCTGGAACGGGGTGCGCAACCACGTCGCCAAGCTCAACCTCATGGCGATGCAGGTGGGCGAGCGCGGGTTCTTCTACCATTCCAACGAGGGCAAGGCCGTCGTCGGCATCGTCGAGGTGATCCGGCCCTACTACCCGGACGACACCGACCCCACCGGCCGCTTCGGCATGGTCGACCTGCGCGCCGTCGAACCCCTCCGGCGCCCGGTGACCCTGGAGGCGATCAAGGCCGAGCCGCGCCTCAAGGCGATGGTGCTCGCCAACAATTCGCGTCTGTCGGTGCAGCCGGTGACGGCGGAGGAATGGGAGATCGTGCGCGGGATGGGCGGGCTGGCGTGACCCGCCCGGCACGAGCCGCTTTCGCGGCGCCTCTTCTGCTGGGTCCCGGCTCACCCTTCGGGCGGCCGGGAACAGGGTGCGTCGGCATGAGAACGGACGGCCCGGCATAACCCGCCCCCGTTTCCCCGGACGGGTGGAGCGCCAGCGGAACCCGATCCGGGGCCCAGCCAGAAAAGCCGCGCAGCGTCAGGATCTCAGGGCGGCTCAGCCCTGGCGCTGCGCCTGCGTCACCGCCACGTGGATGAGTTCGGCGAGTGTCCGTACGCCGAGCTTCTGGCGCATCTGCGAGCAGGCATTGGTCACGGTCTTGTAGCTCACCGACAGGTCGCTCGCGATGGCGCCGTAGGACTTGCCCTGCGCCAGGCGGGTGAGGATCTGCTGCTCGCGCGGGGTCAGCTGCGCCTCGGGCGTGCGGCGCGGGTCGGTGCGCAGCATCGCGACTTCGGTGGCCAGGCGCCGGTCGAGATAGACTTGGCCGGCGCGGACCCGCTCGAACGCCTCGAACAGCTCCACCGAGGCGTGGTCCTTCAGGACGTAGCCCAGCGCCCCGGCCTCCAGCGCCCGCGAGACGATCACCGGGTCGTTGTGCATGCTGAAGACCAGGATGCGGATGCCGGGCGCGGCGCTGCGCATCCGGCGGATGAGATCGAGCCCGGCGAGCCCGCTGCCCTGGAAGGTGAGATCGCAGATCACCATCGACGGGCGCAGGCGGAAGAACAGGCGATAGCCGGCGACCGTGCTGGTCGCCTCGGCGATCCGCTCGATACCGGCGTCCTCGAGGACGCGGCGGCAGCCCTGGAGGACGATCGGATGATCGTCGATGACGAGGACGGGCGCTTGGGTCGATGTCGGTGTCAACGCGTTCATACGGAAACGATCGGGCTCGTGTCCTCGGCCCGCTCGGGATCGAGCGGTATCGCTATCCGGACAACCGTCCCCGGCGCCGCGTTGTCAAGGTGAAATGTGCCGCTCAAGGCTTCCACCCGCTCCCGCATCCCCGACAAACCGATTCCGCCACGATAACCTCCGTCGAGCCCGGCCTGTTGCGTCGCGGCCCTTTCGGCGGCCAGCCCGCTGCCGTCGTCGCGGATCACGACGCGCAATTCGTTGCCGCCGATGCTTTCGCCGACCTCCGCCGTGACGGTGCGCGCGTCGCCGTGGCGCACCGCATTGGTCATGCTCTCTTGGATGCAGCGGAACACCGTGAGATCGACGAGATCGCCGTATCCGCGGGCGAGATCCGTGAACGTCCCTCGGAAATCGGTTCCCGGATGGCGGTTGCGGAAATTGCGCAGCAGAAGATTCAGGCATTCGGCGAGGGGCACCTGCCCGAGAGCGTGCGGGCGCAGGCGGTTGAGGAGGTCGCGGTTGAGGCCCTGGACCTGTCCGACGATGGTGCTGATCTCGTCGGCGCGGGCGGAGAGCTTCGTCCTGTCCGGTTCCCCCGGCGCCTGGGCCAATCGCGTCACCGAGGCCGCGTTCGCTTCGAGCGCGAACAGGCACGGACCGAATTCGTCGTGGAGTTCGAGGGCCGTGCGCCGCCGCTCGTCATCCTGCGCCGTGAGGAGCTGACGGTTGAGGCGGCCGTTGGCGGCGCGCGATTCCGCAAGCGCCTCGGCGACGCTGTTGAAGCGTTCCGCGATGATCGCGAGCTCGCGCGAGGCGGGCGGATCGAGCCGCACCGTGTAATCGTGCCGCTCGAGCTGGATCAGGCCGTCGGCGAGCTGGGTCAGGGGCGCCAGGACGCGGCCGAAGGCGATGTAAAGCGCACCGAGCAGGCCGAGGTTGAGGCACAGGCTCGCGAGCGACAGGGAGACGGTGTAGCCCCAGACCTCGTCGATCTCGTCGAGGGGCTCGGTGGTGATCAGGGCGGTGCCGATCCGCTGGTCCTGGGCGACGATCGGCAACTCGTCGCGTTGCGGCGTCGGTGCGATCAGGACGCCGAACCAGCGCGGGGCGAGATGCGTCTCGCGGCGAGGGCGCGGGCTCGCCAGGGCTACCTTGCCGCCTTCCGCGTCGAACACCGCGACGCGGACGTGGCGGAGACCCTGCACCCGCAATTCGAGAGTCCGGAGCAGGCTGGCGGGGGACGCCGATTGGGCGAGCCCGATCGTGTCCGAGACGATCACCTCGATATTGGCGAGGGCCGCCTGCATCTCCACCTCCACCGCCGAGCGGGCGTTGATCACGATCAGGCTGAACGAGACCAGGGCGGCGAGGAGGTCGATGGCGAGGACGAGGACGACGAGCCTCGCCCGCGTGGGGAGGGCGGCCCAGCTCAGGCGGCCCGGGCGACGTGCCGCCGGTGCGACGGCCGAAGAGCCGATTGAGTTGAGGTTCATCGTGAATTGCACCGGGATGGGTCGGGCCGCTGAGCAGGGTTGTAGCGATATTCCGTCGGCTTGGAATGCGCGCGATTGCGGATCGCGATCCGCAGCAATGGGCTCGCCGAAGATTCGGTCGTGCGCTCGTCTTACGGACGGACCTCAAGTCGTCGCCGGATACCGACCGTTAAGTACCGCGCCGTTATCCAGATTCGTGTGGGCTACGACACGTGCATGACTGAGCGGGGATGTGAGGACATCTTCATGCCCCATTGTCCTTCTCACCTCCGATACACGCCGGCAGGGAGCGGGCGACTCGTGCGCATCGCCAGGGCGATCGCTCCGGGCCGTACCGATTTCGTGACGGTCAAACGTTTTTTCGATGATCGTTAGAGAATCCGCCCGATGATGCACGTTGCCATCGATCCGAGCGAAAGGCGCCAAGCTGGGTCCGGCAATGCCGGGTCCGGCCAGCCCGCGCCCGCTCGGCTCGCTCCGGCCAAACCGGTGAAGGCCGCGGCGAAGCCCGCTGGCTTAGGACGCCAGATCGTTGGACGGCCGATCGTTCTCGGCGGACTCGGCTGCCTCGCCCTCGCCGGCCTGTCCGTCGCCGCCTACTCGGCGATGGGCAGCCTCGCCGGTCCCCAGGTCGTGCGGCCGAACCTCTATCAGATGCAGAAGGCGCAGAGCGCCCAGGCAAGTGCCTCGGACTGGCCCGATCTGCGGGACGGCGTTCCGGTACTGGCAACGGCCGCAGAGACCGCGAAGCCGCCGGTGGTGCAGGAAGCGGCCGTGCCGGTCGCCGACAAGGCTCCCGCGGTCGAGACGATCGTCATGATCGAGAAGCCCGTTGCCGAGAAGATCTCGACCATGGCGGCGGCGGCACCGAATCAACCGGCGGCGCCCGCCGCGGCCCGTCCGAAGGCGATGCCGGCGATCGAGCCCGTGAGCGTCGCACCGCCGCCTCGCGCGATCTCGGCCATCGTCCCGACCCGTAACGCGGCTCTGATCGCGCCGAGTGCGTCTCAGACGACCCGGGCACGTGCGGCCGAGACGTCGTTCGCGTCCCTGCCGCCAGAGCCGGTCGCCCAGCGTCCGAAGCCGACCGCTGCGGTGGCGAAACCGAAGCCGGTCAAGGCCGCTGCCGCCAACCCCGCTGCCGCCAAGCCCGTGCAGGAGGCCAGCGCCGAACCCGCCGCGGCCCCTGCCGCGCCGGAGCCCGAGCAGAGCGAAGTCTTCGGCATCAAGGTGCCGTCCTTCGCTCCGGCCGGACGCAAGATCGCCGAGAGCGTCGAGGCCCTCGGCAACGCGGTGAAGAACCTGCCGAACCAGTTCTGATCGTCGATTGCGGTTTGTGCTGTCCATGCCAACGAGGCTGCGGACCCGCATGAGCCGTCCGGAGACCTAAATCTTATCCCTTGGCGGATGCCCGACCTGACGAGAATCCTGCCATTGCGCTTGGCATTCTGGGCGTGTCTTCTGGCGGCAGCCGCTGCCCTTGCCCATCCGATGGAGCGGAAGGGAACGACCGTGAATCCCGATTGGGAAGTGGTACCCGATACCGGGATTGGCCGCCTCCTCTTCGGCCTCACACCGGAGGAGGTCGCGGCCGTAGCGGACCCGGTCTACGGTGCGCCCTCGCCGCTCATCCGAGGCGCGGAGGCCGCCGCCGATGTGGACGCCATGATCGCCCAGCTGGGTCCATCCCTGTCGGTGGCCGACATCTCCGCCATGAGGCAAGCCGCCACCGATCTGGCGAGCCTGGACCGGCAGAACCTCGAGAAGGACCGTACGCCGATCCTTTTGGAATACCGTGACGGCCGATTGGACGGGGTGACGGTCGAAGCGCGGCATGCCGAGACGCATTTTCGGAACGAACGGATCTTCTCGCTGAAGGCGCGGGAGGTGCTGCGGCTGTTCGAGCGGGCGAACGGTACCCCCGGCCGGTTCCGGTCCAACGAAGCCGTGTTCGACAACCTCGCGGTCTCGCTCTTCGCGTTCAGCCGGGTCTCGCCGCAAGGCAAGGTCCAGGTGGCGCGGGACGATGACCTGGATTTCGCCGAGCGCTCCGTGACCCTGCGCCGTGCGCCCTATCGGCCCGCGAACGAGATGGACCAGTTCATCACGGCATCGTTCGACTGACGGAGCGGTCTCGCCGGCAACCCATCTCCCCGGCGCGCGGCTATTGAGGCAATCATTTTGCCGGATGCGCGGCTCTCCTCCCCACAAGGGGGAGAGGGACGCGGTCTCTCTCAGCGCGGACGGCGCTGCGGCGGCTTCTTGCCGGCTTCGCGTTCGTGGCGTCCGGCACGCGGGCTCTTGAAGCCCTTCGGTCCCTCGGCCTCACGCTCGGGCTCGCCGCCGAGAAGCGCCTCGACCTGGATCTCGGGTGAGCCGTTCTTGGCGAAGGTCGCGGCGAAGCGCGATGCGGCGCCGCCCCGGATCTCGAACTTGGTCTCCCGGTCGAAGATGCGGATGGCACCGATCTCCTGGCGGCCGATATTGCCGCGGCGGGTCAGCATCGGCAGGAGGCGGCGCGGATCGGCATTGTCGCGGCGGCCGAGATTGAGCCGGAACCAGACCGAGGGACCTTCCGCGTCGATCCGGGCCGTTTCGGCCGGATCGTAGACGCGGCGCTCCTTGCGCTCCGGCCCGGCGCCCGGATCGGTGACGTCCTCGGGCTCCGGCAGGCGGGCGCGGTAGATCTTGGCGAGCGCGGCAGCGAGTTCCTGCGGCGTACGCTGGGCCAGCAGCGCCTCGCCCATGGCGAGGTCTTCCTCGGCCGGCGTCTCGGTGAAGAGCGGGTCCTGCCACATGCGTTCGCCGTCGAGACGGCGGATCTCGTCCGCCGTGGGCGGTCCGGCCCATTCGGCGTTGATCTTGGCGATGGCGAACATCTGCTCGGCGCGGCGGCGCTTGGAGGCCGGGATCAGCAGGACGCTGGTGCCCTTGCGACCGGCGCGCCCGGTGCGGCCGGAACGGTGCTGCAGCACCTCGGCATCGTGCGGCAGGTCGGCATGGATGACGAGGCTCACCGTCGGCAGGTCGATGCCGCGGGCGGCGACGTCGGTGGCGACGCAGACCTTGGCGCGGCCGTCGCGCAGGGCCTGGAGCGCGGCGTTGCGCTCGCCCTGGCCGAGTTCGCCGGAGAGCGCGACCGCCGAGAAGCCGCGCTCGGTCAGCACCGCCTGGAGATGGCGCACGGCGTTGCGGGTGTTGCAGAAGACGATGGCGGTGGGCGCATCGGTGTAGCGCAGGGTGTTGACCACCACGTGCTCGATCTCGCGCGGCACCACGCGCACGGCGCGGTAGGTGATGTCGGTGTGGCCGCGCTCCTGGCCCTTCACCGCGATGCGCAGGGCGTCGTTCTGGTAGCGCTCGGCCAAGCTGGCGATGGCCTTCGGCAGGGTCGCCGAGAATAGAAGCGTGCGCCGCTCCTTCGGGGTCACCGAGAGGATGAATTCGAGGTCGTCGCGGAAGCCGAGATCGAGCATCTCGTCGGCCTCGTCGAGGACGGCGACGCGCAGGTTCTGGGTGGCGAGGTTGCGCCGCTCCAGATGGTCGCGCAGGCGGCCCGGCGTGCCGACGACGATATGGGCGCCCTCGGCCAGGGCCCGGCTCTCGCGGCGCGGATCCATGCCGCCGACGCAGGCGATCACGCGGGCGCCGGTCTCGGCATAGAGCCATTCGAGCTCGCGCTGGACCTGGAGCGCGAGTTCGCGGGTCGGGGCGATGACGAGAGCCAGGGGCGGGCCGGCCGGCTCCAGCCGCTCGGCATCGCCGAGAAGCGTCTCGGCGAAGGCGAGGCCGTAGGCGACGGTCTTGCCCGAGCCGGTCTGGGCGGAGACGAGGAGGTCTCGCCCCTGGGCCGCCGCCTCGATCACGGCGCTCTGAACGGGGGTCGGGTCTTCGTAGTTGCGGGCCTCCAGCGCTCGGACGAGCGGGGCCGGCAGGGTAGGAAAGGGCACGGAGCAGGAGCCTTGCAGGCAGACAAGGCAAACCCTGCGGATTCGACTCGCCCTTAGCGGCGACGTCGCTTCATCCGGTCTTGGGTCCGGCCTCGTTCGGTTACGGAGAGGTTGCTTCTAGCCGCAAAGCCGCGCTTGCGCCACGCCCCATGGTGCAATGCTTCCAAGCGTCGACTGCGGGTACGAGCGTCACCTGAGTGTATCCGACAAAGGTCCATCCCGTGGGCTGTCCTCCGCAAGCCCCTGATGCCACAAGGGTCGCCGTCACGGGGACGATCGCGAGGCGGGTGGGAATGGGCGCAGTGATGAGTGGTTCGGGCCTGAGGCTCGCGGTGGCCTGGGGCAGTGTCGCCGCCTTCGCCGTCTTCGGGTCCGGTTGGCTGGCGAGCCTCGATTCGCCGCTCTGGGCCGCCTTCCTATTCGCCTGGTTGTTCTCGGTGATCATGTGGGCGGCCTTCGGCGTGGTCCATGAGGCCGAGGAGCTCGCGCACATGCTCGGCGAGCCCCTGGGCACGCTGATCCTGACCCTTTCGATCGTCCTCATCGAGGTCGCCCTCGTCTCGGCGGTGATGCTCTCGCCGAAATCGGTCCCGACCCTTGGCCGCGACACGATGTTCGCGGTCCTGATGATCGTGCTGAACGGCATCGTCGGCCTCGGCCTGCTGATCGGCGGCCTGCGCCACCACCAGCAATCCTACAACCTGCAGGGCACCTCGGCCTTCCTGTCGGTGATCATCCCGCTCGCCACCATCGCCCTCATCATTCCGAACTTCACCACCTCCACCACCGGCGGCACGCTCTCCACCCTGCAGGCCGTGGCGTTCTCGGTGTTCACCGTGGCGCTCTACGGCGTCTTCCTGATGATCCAGACCGGCCGCCACAGCAGCTTCTTCATCCATGACGGCGGGCAGATGGTGCGGTCGAACGCCGATGTTCCGGCCGATACCGGCACGCAGGACAAGGGCAGCGTGAAGGGCCTCACGGTGCTGAAGCACATCGTCCTGCTCGTCGCCAACATCCTGCCCATCGTCCTCCTGTCGAAGAGCCTCGCGGCGATCCTCGACTACGGTATCGAGGCGCTCGGCGCGCCCACCGCCCTCGGCGGCGTCCTCATCGCCGCCATCGTGTTCACGCCCGAGGGCATCAGCGCCCTGAAGGCGATCGCGCGCAACGAGCTGCAGCGTGCCATCAACCTCTGCCTCGGCGCCGCGACCTCGACGATCGGGCTCACCGTCCCGGCGGTCCTCGCCGTCGGGCTGATCTCCGGGCAGACCGTGGTGCTCGGCCTCGCACCGACGGAGATGACGCTGCTCATCGTCACCCTGATCCTGAGCACGCTCACCTTCTCCGGCCTGCGGACCACCGTGCTCGAAGGGGCCGTCCACCTCATCGTGTTCTTCGTCTACCTCGTCCTGATCTTCAGCCCCTGAGCAGGTTACTGACGCAAAACCGGTGACCACTTTCGCGAAACCTGCTGAGGCTCATCACCGATGGACGTGCTCGTCATAGGAGCGGGAATCGTCGGGCTCGCGGTGGCGCGGGCGCTGGCCCGGCGCGGACATTTCGTCGTAGTGGCCGAGGCGGAGGGAGCGATCGGCACCGGCGTGTCGTCGCGCAGCTCCGAGGTGATCCATGGCGGGATGTACTACCCCGCCGGCTCGCTTCGGGCCCGCCACTGCAAGCAGGGGCGACGGATGCTCTACGCGTTCTGCGAGAGCCACGGCGTGCCGCACGGGCGGCCGGGAAAACTCATCGTCGCGACCTCCGAGGACGAGCGGGCTGCGCTGGAGGCCATCGCCGAGCGCGGCCGGGCCAACGGCGTCGAAGACCTCGCCCTTCTAGAGGGGAGGGAGGCCCGCGCCCTCGAGCCGAACCTGTCCTGCGTCGCGGCGCTTCATTCCCCGCAGACCGGCATCGTCGACAGCCATGCCCTGATGCTGGCGCTTCAGGGCGACGTCGAGGATGCCGGCGGAGCCATCGCCTTCCACAGCGAAGTGGGCGCGATCCGGCGCGATGGCGAGGGCTGGCGGGTCGACGTTTCCGGCGAGGCGCTCGCCTTCGACGCCATCGTCAACGCCGCCGGCCTCGGCGCGCAGGCGGTGGCGAGACGGGTCGAGGCCTATCCGGCGGAGCGGATTCCACGTCAGGTCCTGGCCAAGGGCAGCTATTTCGGCTGTCTCGGCCGGCCGGCCTTCTCGCGGTTGATCTACCCGGCACCGGTAGAGGGCGGCCTCGGCATCCATCTCACCCTCGATCTCGCCGGACGCATGCGCTTCGGACCCGACGTGGAATGGGTCGACGAGCCGGATTACGGCGTCGATCCGGCGCGGGCACAGGTCTTCGCGCAAGCGATCCGCCGCTACTGGCCGGGCCTTCCCGACGATGCGCTGACACCGGACTATGCCGGTATCCGCCCGAAGCTCACCGGACCGGGCGAACCGGCCGCGGATTTCCGGATCGACGGTCCGGCCGAGCATGGCTTGGTCCGTCTGGTGCACCTGTTCGGGATCGAAAGCCCGGGGCTCACCTCCGGCCTGTCGCTGGCGGAAGAGGTGGCGGACCGGCTGGAAGCGTGACCGCCCTCGGCCGATATTCTTCCTCGGCGCCGTTTCCGCTCGTTGGCGTCAAGCAGGCGGCGATCCGAAGAAGACGAGTCTCATGGAGGGTTTACCCGCCGAACCGCTCGGTCCTGATCGTCGCCGGGGCGAGGCCGGCATCCACGAGGAGGTCGGCGGCATGACCGACGAAGCCGTTGGAGCCGCACAGATAGGCGTGGCGCGGTCGGCCGATCCGCTCGAGGGCCTCCGCGATCAGGGCCGCGTCGATCCTCCTGCCGCCGGTCTCGCGCGTGAGGTTGAGCATGAGATCGAAGCCTGCCTCGTCCCGCGCCCGCTGCAGGAGTTCGTCACGGGCCAGGACCTCGCCGGCATCGCGGGCGGAGTAGAGCAGCAGGGCGGGAACATCCGGCGCCCGCACCGCGCGGTGCCTCAGCATCGACAGCAGGGGGACGACGCCCGATCCGCCGCCGACGAGGAGCAGCGGCCCGCCATCCTCCGGGCGCCAGACGAACGAGCCGCCGATGGGCCCCCGCAATTCGATCGTGTCGCCGACCTCCGCCACCGTATCGAAGAATCCGGAGACCTCGCCGTCGGGCAGGCCTTCGATCATCAGGTCTATCCATCCCTCCTCGTTGGGAGCGGAGGCGATGGAGTAGCTGCGCTGGGCCTGATAGCCGTCCGGCGCCGTGAGCCGCACATCCACATGCTGGCCGGCGAGCATGGGCCGGTCGAAGGCGACCCGGAGCCGGAAGTTCTTCACTCGTGCCGTGACGGCGGCGATCGCGACGATCGTGGCCGATCGCCAGGGGAGGGGACGCGCCCCGGGATCAATCACCGGTGAATCGCTGCTCACGCCAGGGATCGCCGTACATGTGATAGCCGCGCAGTTCCCAGAACCCGCCCTCGTCCTTCTTGGTGAAGCGCAGGCCCTTCACCCATTTCGCGCTCTTCCAGAAATACAGATGCGGCACGAGGAGCCGGGCCGGGCCGCCATGGTCGGGCTCGATCGGCTTGCCCTCGTAATGGGTCGCCACCATCGCCTTGGGACCGGCGAGATCGGCCACCGGCACGTTGGTGGTGTAGTCGTCATAGCCCTCCGCGAGCAGGAACTCGGTCGGCGCCGAAATGCCTGCGGCAGCCAGGATGTCGTCGATGCTGACGCCCTCCCAGCCGGTGTCGAACTTCGACCATTTCGTCACGCAGTGGATGTCGCCGCGCCACGCGGTGCGGGGGAGGGCGGAGAATTCCTCCCAATTCCAGCTCTTCAGCGGGCGTGAGCCCTCGCGCAGGGTGAAGCTCCAGCTGTCCAGATCGATGCGTGGGTTCGGTCCGATCTGCAGTACGGGAAAGTCCTGTTCGAGATACTGGCCGGGCGGAAGCCGCTCCCGCGTCGCCTCCGGTGGCCGTCGTCCCGTGAAGCCGCGTGTCGCCATTGCCGTCTCCGTCCGCGCGCCGAGCCTTCCACCTTCCTTCGAGCCTCGGCCCGACCGGGTCAAGCGGTCCCGGCACCGGCCGGACCATCGCCCTCGTCCTGCAGCCGCCCCGGCAGGAGGCCCTCGGCCACGAACAGGATTCCGTCCGGCCGGTACGAGATCTCCGCCGTGCCGTCGATCTCTTGCGAGAGCGCACGCTCGATGAGGCGGGAGCCGAACCCCTTTCGCGTCGGCACCGTGACGGCCGGCCCGCCCGTCTCGTCCCAGACGATGCGGAAGTGATGCGGCGCGGCGCCGTCGAGGAGGCTCCACGCGACATGGACCCGCCCGGTATCGTTCGAGAGGGCCCCGTACTTCACCGCGTTGGTGGCGAGTTCGTGCAGGGCCATGACCAGTGCCAGCGCCCCGCGCGGCGGCAGCCGGATCTCGCCGCCCTCCAGTTCGATACGCGCGCCCCCCTTGCTCTGGAACGGCGCCAGGGCCCGTTCCGCGATATCGGCGATGGACGCGCCGTCCCAGGCTTCCTCGGTCAGGACGTCGTTGGCGGCAGCGAGGGAGACCAGCCGCGCTTCGAGGGCCTCGCCCGCTTCTTCGAGGGAAGGCGCCGTGCGCAGGGTCTGCCTCACGATCGACTGGACGAGGGTGAGGGTGTTCTTGACCCGATGGGTCAACTCGCCGGCGAGCAGGCTGCGATGCTCCTCGTCATGCTTGCGCTCGGTGATGTCGAGGGAGACGCCGGCCATGCTGAGGGGCGTCCCGTCGGCGCGGTAGAAGGTCTGGCCTCGGACATGGACCCAGCGGAGGTCTCCGGACGGTGTGAGGACCCGGTAGTCGATGTCGTAATCGACGTTCTGTTCGATGGAGCGTCGTACCTGTGCCTGCATGCGCTCGCGGTCGCCCGGATGGACCATGCTCAGCAACTCGTCGTAGCGGAACGCCACGTCGGGATCGCGGCCGAAATTCATGCGGCAATGATCCGACGTCTCGAGGTGCCCCTCGACGAGGTCGAGCGTCCACGAGCCGAGCCGCCCGGCGGCGAGGGCGAAGCGAAGGTTGGTCTCGCTGCGCCGCAATTCGAGATCACGGCGCTCGACCTCGGTCTCCAGCGCATCGCGGTCGTTCTGCAGGCGGACGAGCCGATCCTTCTCCAGGGTGACGTCGAACTGGGACGCGAAGAAATACGCGACCTTGCCGTCCGCATCGAAGACCGGCGCGATGAGGAGCCGGTTCCAGAAGACCTCGCCGTTCTTGCGGTGGTTCAGCAGTTCGAGTTCGATCGGAACGCCCTTGTCGAGCGCCTCGCGGATACGGGCGACATCGGCGGGATCGGTCCTCGGACCTTGGAGGAACCGGCAGTTCCGGCCGATGACCTCGTCTCGCGAGAAACCCGTGGCACGCTCGAACGCGGCGTTCACGAAGACGATCGGCATGTCGGGCAGATTCGGGTCGGCAATCACCATCGGCATCCGCGTCGCCCGCAGGGCTGCGGCGAACGGATCGGGCCCGTCCACCGTCCGTGCGATTTCCGACGCGATCCGTTCCTGTTCGGATGTCCGGATCACCGAGCGTCGCTCGGGAGCATCGAAAGTCGCATGCCTCGCCTCGACGTCCAATGTGATCGATCCGTCAGGGCCGGTTCGGAATCACTTCGTCTTACTCTGAGAGCGAACCTGGGCAAGCCGTTACGGCGATGTATCCGTCCGAATGGATACGAAATGATCACTGGCATACTGCGCCTCTACTGTATCTTTCCATACATAGAGGGGCGGCAGATCTCGGGACCGTCCGGGTTTTGGGCAAAGCAAGAGAGCCCTGAACGCGGAACGCCCGCCACGGTCGAACAGGGCGGGCGTCCAATATTTCTCCGGATGGAAGGCTCAGCAGCCCTTGGCGGCATCCGCGGCGGTGGCCTTGCCGTCCTGCTGCTTGGCCACGTCGTCCGGCGACGTCGCCTTGTTGGCACCGACATTGTTCATGGCGCCGACGGTGCCGGGCGACTCGGCCTTTGCACCGGGGCTGACATTGCCGGTGGAGCCCGGCTCGACCTTCGAGCTCTTGTCGTTTGCGCCCATCTTCCCATCCGCGCCGGCCGTCGACCCCGTCGCGCACGGGGCGGCAATGGCCATTGCAGAGCTGAGCATCACGATGGCGCCGGCGCCGACGAGCTTGGAAATCTGTCGCATGTGTTTCTCCAGAAGTGTTTCTGCCTCCACAACACCCGCTCGGCTTCATTCGTTCCCGGATATTTCTGAATTGTCCCGGTTGGAAAAGGACAAATCTCCAAAGAACGATCGAGCCGAGCTTGTCGGAGGCGAGATGCATCGCGATGTTGCTTGGTCACATCATTTTGCGACGCACAAAAACACTGAAATATGCTCTCTTAACGCTCAAGCTTGCTTCCGAGCAAAGCATCGGTCGGCAGAATCAGAGGAGCGAGTTTGTCGGCCACGACCTCGGTGAGAAGAGAGGCGAGACGGTCGACCGCCGGGATGGTCTGCGTCGCGGCCCTGAACAGGCGAAGCGACAGCGACGGCAGTGGCGGCAGTCCCGCCTCGTCCGGATCGAGAGCCATGAGCGTATGCGGCAGGCCGTGAGCGGTGCGGAGGGTCAGGCCGAGGCCTGCCGAGACGGCCGCCCATAGGCCGGTCAGGCCCGGACTGCTGAATGAGACCTGCCAGGGAATTCCCGCCGCATCGAGAGCGGTGAGGGCCGCGTGGCGGAAGATGCACGGCGACCCGAACAGGACGAGGGGGAGGGGACCGTCCGTGCTTCGCGGGAAGCCGTCGCGCGGGCCGATCCAGGCCATCGGCAGGGTTGCGATGCCGACGCCGTCCTGCTCGCGGCCGTCTTCGTCCCAGAGAAGCGCGAGGTCGAGTTCACCGGCGTCGAGACGCGCGCGCAGAATCGCGTTCCGGTCCACATGCACGTCCACCCTGACGCCCGGATGCAGGCGCGCGAAGCGTCCGAGCGTATCCGGAAGCCAGGTCTCGGCGAAATCCTGGGGCAGGCCGACGCGGACCCATCCGGAGAGTGCGGGAGAGCCGAGGGCGCTCAGGGCCGCATCGTTCAGGTCGAGCAGCCTGCGCGCATAGCCGAACAGGATCTCGCCCGCCTCGGTGAGGACGAGCCCACGTCCCCGCTTCTGCACCAGGACATGCCCGACCTGATCCTCCAGCTTGCGCAGCTGCAGACTGATGGCGGAGGGCGAGCGGCCGAGCCGCGCGGCGGCCTTGGCGAAGCTGCCGAGATCGATCCCGACGACGAAGGAGCGCAACACGTCCATATCGAGATTCACCGGAATCATCATTCAGTTTCTCAAAACGATCGCTTTTGAATTACGAGATTTTCCAAACCAAACTGCGTCGTTAGCCTGCCTTGGTCAATCGCGGATCGGTCTGCGATGGCGAGAGCAGGAGAGACGGCCATGCCGTTCGTGAACGTGAAGATCGCAGGTCGGCCATTGGAAGCGGATCAGGTCGGCGTCCTGCACCGTGAGGTGACGGCGCTGATGGCGGAGGTGCTCGGCAAGAAGGTCGAACTCACCGCCGTCCTGATCGAGGAGGTGCCGGCCGCCGCCTGGCAGGTGGGCGCCCGGCCGGTGAGCTGCGCGGCGCATATCGAGGCGGCGGTGACCGCCGGCACCAACAGTCGACGAGAGAAGGCAGACTTCATCGCACGGGCCGACGCCCTGCTGCGTCGTGTGCTCGGCGACGAGCTGCCGCTGGCGAGCTACGTCGTGGTCCACGAGATCGCGGCCGATGCCTGGGGCTATGGCGGGCGGACGCAGGAGCATCGCCGGCTCGCGCGCTGAAGCCGATCGACGCGAACCGTACGGAATCGAACGAAGGCGATATCCGCCGGATCGTTCGGGCGACGTTCACCTGTCCTACTCTAGATGAGGGGAGGAGAGGCCCTTGCCGGCCTCACTGTCGCGTCGAACGAGACCGTAGAGACACCCGAGTGTCTGTCGGCCGCGTCTTTCGCGGCGTAGGACACTCGAGAAGTGATGTCTGCAGCCCCGTGAAGATCGCCCTCCTCGCTCACCTGAAATATCCCATCGCCCAGCCCTTCTCCGGGGGGCTCGAGATGCACACGCATCTGCTCGCGAGCACGTTGCGTGCCCGCGGCCATAAAGTGACGCTCTACGCGTCCGAAGGGTCCGACCCGCGCGGATGCCTCAAGGCGGTGTGCGCCCCGACCGGCAGCGCCATCGACGATGCGTCCGCCCTGCGGATCGACCGCGCCGAACTCGTCGCCTACGAGGCGATGGTGGCGGACGTGGCCCGCGGCGATTTCGACATCATCCACAACAACAGCCTGCATTACCTGCCGCTACTGCGGGCGCGCGACCTCGGTGCACCGATGGTGACGGCGTTGCATACGCCGCCCTTCGAGCCGTTCGTCCGCGGCGTGAAGGCACGGGCGAACGACATGACCTTCGCTGCCGTGTCGGAATCCCTGGCGCGCGAGTGGCTGCCGTTCATCGACGAGCCGCTGGTGATCGGCAACGGCATCGATCTCGATGCCTTCGCCTACTCGGCCGCTCCCAAGGGCGAGCCCCATGCGATCTGGATGGGACGCCTCGTACCCGAGAAGGGCCCGCATCTCGCCATCGATGCGGCGCGCGTCGCCGGCATCCCTCTGAAATTCGCCGGACCGCAGAGCAACCGCGCCTATTGGGACGCCGAGATCGCCCCGCGCCTCGGTTCCGACATCACCTATCTCGGTCATCTCGGCCATGCCGATCTCGCCCGCCGCGTCGGCGAGGCGCATGTGGCCCTGTGCACGCCGCGCTGGGAGGAGCCGTTCGGCCTCGTCCTCGCCGAGTTCCTGGCCTGCGGCACGCCGGTGGCCGCCTTCGCCCGCGGCGCCATTCCCGACATTCTCGACGAGACTTCGGGCGTTCTCGCCCAGGCTGACGACCCGGTGGATCTCGGGCGGGCCTTGTCCCGCGCGATCCGCCTCGACCGGCACGATTGCCGCCGCCGGGCGGAACACCTGTTCGACGTCGACACCATGACCGACCGTTACGAGGCTCTCTATCGCGACGAGATCCGGCGCTGGTCGACTCCCGTCACCCTGCTCCCGGTTCCGGCCGGCGCCCGCGCCACGCTGCTCGACAATGCGTAAGACCGCTCACTCCCTCGGCCGGGCCGTCGTCTGCGTCCCCGCCCGCAACGAGGCGGAGGTCCTTCCCCGCCTCGTCCGCTCCCTCGACCGCCAGATCGGGTCCGGCGATGGCGCCCTGCTGCGCCTCGTCATCCTCGCCAACAACTGCACCGACGAGATGGTCTCGCTGATCCGCGAGATGGAGCGCAACGGCGAGACCCGCCATCTCGATCTTCGCGTGATCGAGGCGACGGTGCCCCGCGAGGTCGCCCATGTGGGCACGGCCCGCCGCATGGCGCTCGATGTCGGCGCCGACTGGCTCGATGCGGAAGGCATCCGCGACGGCGTACTCCTCAGCACCGACGCCGACGCCATCGCGGCGCCCGGCTGGGCGCAGGCCAACCTCGCCGCCCTGGAGAACGCGGAACTCGTCGGCGGCCGTCTCGTCATCGAGACGGAGGAGAGCGAGAGCCGGAGCCCCGAGATCCATGCGCTGCATCGCAGGATCGAGAGCTACTGGGTCGCGGTGCGGGCGCTGGAAGACGCCATCGACCCGCCGGCCCACGATCCGGCGCCCCGCCACGGCGACCACGTGGCGGCGAGCCTTGCCCTCCGTGCCGCGCTCTACCGCCATGTCGGCGGCTTGCCCGCCCTCGCCTGCGGAGAGGACAACGCCCTCGTCGCCAAGGTTCGCCTCGCCGGCGGCCGCGTGCGCCATTGCCCCCATGTCTCGATCTCGGTCTCCGATCGCGGCACCGGCCGGGTCACCGGCGGGATGGCCACCGAGATGGCCCGGCGTGCCCGCGTCGTCGCCGGCACCGAGGCCTATCTCCTGCCTCCCGCCCGTCACTGGCTGGCGGTCATCGAGCGCCAGCGCGCGTTCCGCCTCGCCTGGACCGCTCCGGGCGGCCCGGAAGCCGGTCTGCGCTCGCTCGGCGTCCCGGCGGAGGACATCGCCGCCATCGACCCGGCGACCTGTCCCAACGCCATCGCCTTCGCCGAGCGCCTCGGGGAGAGGGTGGGCGAGATCGGGCCCGAACCGGCGCATGTGCCCCTCGACGAGGCCATCGCGGGGCTCGATGCCCTGCTGGCCCAATTGATCGACAGGCGCACGGCGCGCGTCGCGTGAACGCCGCCGCGTCGAGCCGGCGCCCTGTCGGCTATTACGTCCATCACCAGGGCGCCGGTCACTGGCAGCGCGCGAACCTCATCGCCGCGAGGCTGGACCGGCCGGTGACCCTCATCGGCACGCTGTCGGACATCGATACCTCGGGCGCCAACGGGGCGATCCTAGACCTGCCCGACGACCGGCTCTCGGGCTTCGACGGTCGGGACGGCGAAGCCATCCGTCCGGATTGCTTTCATTACGTCCCCGTGGGGATCGACCGCATCCGCGCGCGGATGGGCCTGCTCGCCGCGTGGATGGCCGAGAACGATCCGGCCCTGCTGATCGTCGACGTGTCGGTGGAGGTGACGCTCCTCGCGAGGCTGATGTCCGTGCCGACCCTCGTGGTGCGCCTGGCCGGCAACCGCACCGATACGCCGCATCTCGAAGCTTTCCGCTCGGCGGAACGTCTGCTCGCTTTCAACCCGCCCGCGATCGAAACGGCGGGGACGCCCGACTGGGTGAGGGCGAAGACGCTCTATGCCGGTTTCCTGGCGGATGCCCCGGTGTCCGGCACGGCCGACGACGGCTCCATCGCGGTCATCTACGGGCGAGGCGGCGCGGGGGGCTCGGCCTCCGACCTCGCGGCCGCGGCCCGCGCCGTGCCCGAGAGGCACTGGCATGTGCTCGGCCCGGTGGAGGCACCGACCACCGAGATCCCGTCGAACCTGCATCTCCATGGCTGGGTCGCCGATACCGGCCCGTTCCTCGACCGCGCCGCCCTCATCGTCGGCGGTGGCGGCGACGGCGTCGTCGCGGCGGTGGCGACGCGGGCGAAGCGGTTCGTCTGCCTGCCGGAACCCCGCGCCTTCGACGAGCAGGTGGCGAAGGCCGAAGCCCTGGCGGCACTCGGCGCGGCGATCGTCCGCCCCACATGGCCGGACGCATCGGAATGGCCGGCCCTCGTCCGCGCGGGGCTCGCCCTCGATCCGGCCGTGATCGGCGGGTTGGTCCAGGCCGACGCCATCGGACGCACGGCCGCGATCATCGAGGACGTCATTCAGGGAATCGAGCGGCGCCGCGCGCCACGGGTTTAGTGCGTCGGGCCTGCCGATTCGGTGTTTCCAAATCGTCTCCTCATTCTGAGAGACGATTCGTGTTCTATTCCCAAGGCTTTACCTCGTCCTAAGGTGCCGCGGCGAAGGGCACCTCAGGATGAGGTGGGTTGGCTGGGATACCCCTGGTTTCGACGTCCAGGAGCGAAGTCTCCACCGGTTCTGCGCGCAAACACCTAGAAAGGCCGTTCCAGCGGCACCCGAGCCGCTTCCATCTCGTCCACCGTCGGCATGCGCAGGATCGTCGGGTCCTCGCGCCAACTAGGCGGGAGCAGGCCGAGGCGCGCGAAGGCATCGAGCCAGCCGTCCATCGGCCAGAGTCCGTGGCGGGCATGGAAGCGGCTCGCGTTGCGGACGATGTCCGAAAAGTGCTGGAGCGGCGGGTCGAAGGCGCCGTGATACTGGTGGTAGGCGTGGCCTCCGGCGCTGAACAGGATCGGGATGCCGGCGGCATCGGCCCGGAAGGCGAGGTCGGTGTCCTCGGCGCCATAGCCGTCGAACGCCTCGTCGAACCCGCCGATCCGGTCGAAGGTCGCGGCCCGGACGCCGAAGGCGAGGGACCAGAACAGGCCGGGATTGTCGGTGCGGGCCAGGCCCGATTTCGGGAAGCTCCGAACCGGATGGGTGTGACCCACCGCGCGTAACCCGGCCTCGGTCCAGCCGTCGTCGACGGCCCTGGCGGGGAGGTAGCTCACCTCGCAGCAGACCAGGCCGTCGGCCTGCGCCAAATCCGCATCGAGGCGGCTCACGAGATCCGCCGAGGGGATGCAATCCACGTCGAGGAAGATCAGGTGATCGCCGAAGGCGGCCCGGCGACCGGCATTGCGGGCGCGGGCCAGCGGCAGGCCTTCGCTGGCGAGGACGATGCGGCGGATGGGAAAACCGTGATCGGCCAGGGGAGCCGGCTCGGCTCCCATCTCGACGACGATGCACTCGGCCGGCGGCGTTCCACGGCCGAGACCTTCGAGGAGCCGTGCGAGATGCGCGTCGCGGCCCTTGTTCAGGGTGATGATCGTCGCGCTCATGCCGCGTCCGCCGGCATCGCAACGAAGATCTCGTAGGGGCCGAGGAAGCGCGCGATCATCTCCGGAGCGAGGCGAAAGCCGGTCGGGTCGTCGGAAATGAGGTCGGTGGTCTGCGAGCGATGGGCCGCGACGGCCCTGGCCTTCGCGGCCACATGGGCGCCGACATCGACCCGGTATCCGACAGGCGGCGGCCCGACTTCGGTTCCCTGGGGCAGGGTCCAGCCCCAGACCGGATAGGCGAAGGCCTTCGTCGCTCCGAGTTGCGGCTGGGCGAGCCGGACAATGGCGGCGGCGGCCTGATGGTCGCAATGGGGATCGTGCGCCCAGGTCACGCAGACCGCGCCGGCATCACTCTCCCTGACCGCTGCCAGCACGGCCTCCGCGGCCGCCTGCGCGACCGGGCCGGCGCTCGGCACGCCCGCGTCGGGCAGGCGCAGGAAGGTGACGTCGGCGGGCGCGAGGCCGAGCGCCGCCACCGCCTCCAGCGTTTCCTCCTCGCGCAGCGCCCGAAGCCGGAGCGGCGGATACAACGCCGAATGCGTATGCGAGCCGCAACCGTCGCTGACGATGACGAGCCGCACGGCGCGGCCGCGGGCACAGGCCTCGGCGATGAGGCCACCGCATCCGAGGCTCTCGTCATCCGGATGCGGGGCGACGACGACGAGGCCACGCCCCTCCGTCAGGGCGTCGAGATCCGCCACGGGCAGGGTTTCGGCGGCGGCGAGAAAGGCATCGGCATGCATGGACGAGAAGATCCTGGTAAAAACGCGGTCGACATAGCCCCATTCCTCCCGACCGGTCCCCCTCATCCTGAGGTGCCGCGCAGCGGCCTCGAAGGAGGCATCCAGAAATCTCGGTGCGAACTGGATGCCTCCTTCGAGGCCTTCGCTTCGATACGGCACCTCAGGATGAGGGGAATGACTGGGAGGTCCTTGGTGGAGAGCGCAGAGTTTACAGACCGAACCGGAATGCCGCCTGAACGGATCATGCCGCGCCGTAGCGCTCGTTCAGGCTGGCGGCGAGCCCGTCGGCGAATTTCGCGGTGGCGACGGGCAGCATCCGGCCGCGCAGCTGGCCGAGGATCAGGGTCATCGGAGGAAGATCGCGCTCGTCGATGGGGCGACTGACGAGGCGTCGGTCGTTGGGGATGCCGCTCGGCACCTGCAGGCTCACCACATCCTCGCGCAGGGCGAGGTTGCGCAGGAACTCGAGCGAGCTCGATTCGACGGCGGGGCGGATGGGTGTCCCCCGGCGTGCCAGTGCGTCGTCGAGATGATGGCGGATCGCCAGCGACCGGTCGGGCAGAGCGAGGGGATGGGTGAGGCATTCCCGCAGCCGCACCGGCCCCTGCTCCTGCGCCAGCGGATGGGATTCCCGCATCACGATGCAGAGCACCTGCCGGCAAGTGAACAGGGCGTGGAGGTCGGCCGAGGGCGGCGGCTGCAGGACGAGGGCGAGATCGGCCTCGAAGGATGCGAGCGCCGCCACGGCCTGGGCGTGGTCGCGCACCTGGACCGTGAACGAGACCTGAGGGAAGCGCGCGCGGTAGGCCCTCACCTCGTCGGGCACCACCTGGTTGACGAAGGCCTGGCTGCAGGCGAGCGCGACATGGCCGCGCCGGACGCCGGACAGGTCGGCGATCTGCGAGCGGACCCGCTCCATGTCGGAGACCTGATCGCGGATATGGCGCACCAGCAACTCTCCGGCCGCGTTGAGGCGCATGCCCTGCGCCAGTCGCTCGAAGATCGGCGTGCCGAGCTCGTATTCGAGATCCTGGATCTGGCGGGTGAGCGCCGAGGGCGTGATGTTCAGGGCCTCCGCCGCCCGGCGGATCGAGCCGCGCCGGGCCACCTCGGAGACATAGGTGAGAGTCCGCAGATGCTTCATGCGCGACGGGTCCACGCGTGAGGAGTGTTGCGAAAATCGCAACGCCATAGTCGCCAAGCAGCACTCGTTTGCAACGGCCCGCCGCCGTAACCTCGGCCCGTTCGCAGCAAAACGGAGCCGGCACAGATGATTCGTCGTCGCACCTTTCTCGCCGGCCTCGGCGCCGGCGCCCTCGTCGGACCCTCGGCCCTGCGGGCCGAGACGCCCACGGTGATCCGGATGGGATCGCTGAAGCTGATCCATTCGATCGCGCCGTATTTCTACGCGCAGTTCGCGCCGCCCGGCGTCACCGTCGAGGTGATCCCGTTCGAGAGCCCGACCGAGTGCAAGAACGCGGTGGTGACGAAGTCGGTGGATTTCGGGACCTTCGGCATCGCCGCCGGCACTTTGGGGGCCGCTGCGGGCGAGCCCATCGTCGTCATTGCTTCCACCTGCAACCGGGGCATGGCCATCGTCGCCAAGACCGGGTCGGGCATCGAGAAGGTCGCCGACCTCAAGGGCAAGCGCGTGGCGATCTGGCCAGGCTCGACCCAGGAGGTCTTCGCCCTGGAGCGCATGCGCATGGAGGGACTGAGCGTGAAAGACATCACGCCGGTGCGCATCTCCTTCAGCGAGATGCACATCGCCCTCGCGCGCGGCGATGTCGACGCCTATGTCGGCGCCGAACCCGCCCCAGGCGTCAGCCTCTCCACCGGCATCGGCACCCTCGTGGAATATCCCTACGGGACCGAGATGGGCTCCCTGAACATGGTGTTCGGCGCCCATCGCGACACGCTGGCCGAGCGGCCGGACGTGGTGAAGACCATGCTGGAGATTCATCGCAAGGGGTCGGATTTCGCGCAGCGCAACCGCGATGCCACCGTAGCGATGGCGGTGCAGAAGCTCGGCCAGAAGCGCGAAGCGATCGAATTGTCCGTGCCCAACGTCGAGTTCAAGTGGAAGCTCGGCGAGACGGAGGTGAAGCAGGCGAAAGCCTATTCCGAGCACATGCTGGCGGCCAAGCAGATCAAGCGCCTGCCCGACTTCTCGACCTTCATCGATACCCGCTTCGTCGACGCGATGAGGGATTCGTGAGCGCCCGGGCCGTTTCCGCCCCGGCGGTGCCGGAGGACGCGCCGCGCCGCGCGCTGCCGAGCCTCGCCAGACTGCGCCAGCCCCTGCTCGCGCTGGCGCTGCCCCTCGCGATGGGTATCGCCTGGCACCTGCTCACGGTCGGCAAGCCCTACAGCCTGATCCCGCCGCCCTCCGAGGTCTGGACGGCGATGGTCGACCTCGCCATGGGCGGGCCGGACGGCGACGCGTTCAGCGGGACGCTGCTGACGCATCTCGTCGCCTCGCTCAGCCGCGTCTTCGGCGGCTTCGGTCTCGCGGCCCTGGCGGCCGTGCCGCTCGGACTGCTCATCGGGCGGGTGCCGCTGGCGCGTCAGGTTCTCGACCCGACCCTGCAGATCCTCCGCCCGGTGCCGGTCACCGCCTGGCTGCCGCTGGCGATGATCCTGTTCGGACTCGGCCCGCGCTCGGCCTACTTTCTGGTCTTCCTCGGCGCGTTCTACCCGATCCTCGTCAACACCATCTTCGGGGTCCGCTCGGTGGAGCCGCGCCTGTTCGAGGCCGCTGCGATGCTCGGCTGTCGCGGCTCGGCGCAGTTCGCCCGCGTGGTGCTGCCCGCGGCCCTGCCGTCGATCTTCACGGGCCTGCGCCTGGGGCTCGGCTTCGCCTGGGTGGTGATCGTGGTCGGCGAGATGACCGGCGTCCCCACCGGCCTCGGCGCGATCATCATGGAGGCGCGCCAGCTCTCGCGCACGGAGATCGTGATCTGCGGGATGATCGTCATCGGCGTCGCCGGCTTCCTCTGCGACCGTGCCGTGATGCTCATCGGCCAGCGCCTTCTCGCCTGGAGTCCGTCCCATGGCTGATGCCACCGTGCCGATCCTCGACATTCGCGGCGTGTCGAAATCCTTCGCCGTCCAGGGCCGCAGCGTCCAGGCCCTCAGCGGCGCCAACCTCACCGTGGCCAAGGGCGAGTTCATCTGCCTGCTCGGCGCCTCGGGCTGCGGCAAGTCCACCTTGCTGCGCATCGTCGCCGGGTTCGAATCCGCCACGGGCGGCGAGGCGCTGATGTGGGGCAAGCCCATCGACGGCCCCGGCCCGAGCCGGGGCATGGTGTTCCAGGATTACGGGCTGTTCCCCTGGCTCACCGTGCGCGACAATATCGGCTTCGGCCCGAAGTCGCGCGGACGGCCGACGGCCGAGATCCGCGATACGGTGGAGCGCTACATCGCCCTCGTCGGGCTCCAGCGTTTCGCCGATGCCTATCCGCACCAGCTCTCCGGCGGCATGAAGCAACGGGTCGCCATCGCGCGGGTGCTGGCGAACGATGCCGAAGTGGTCCTCATGGACGAGCCGTTCGGGGCGCTGGACGCGATGACCCGCGAGCGTCTGCAGGACGAGCTGCTCGACCTGTGGAGCCGGACCGGCTTGACGGTGCTGTTCGTGACCCACGCCATCGAGGAAGCGATCTTCCTCGCCGACCGGGTCGTGGTCATGTCGCCGAGCCCCGGCCGGATCGACGCGATCCACGGCATCGACCTCGCCCGGCGCAGGGACGTGTCGAGCCCGGCCTTCAACGACGTGCGGCGCATGCTCTCCGCCCAGCTCCACAGCCATCACGCCCCCGTGGCGGCATGACGGCGACGGTGTCGCCCCCCGCCGACTGGCGGCGGATGGATCGCGAGACTCTGAGCCGGGCCTACGACAACAGCGGTGCCGTCGCCGACAGTGCGGAACGGCTGGCGGGCTGGCGGGACAGGAGCGCTCGTCTTCGCGCCCGCCACCCGCGTGAGCTCGACCTCGCCTATGGACCGGCCGAGCGGAACCGCGTCGACCTGTTCCGTTGCGGCGCGGTCGATGCGCCGCTCTTCGTCTTCATCCATGGCGGCTACTGGATGCGCAATTCCCGCCAGGACTTCGCCTGCATGGCGGAGGGACCCCTGGCCCACGGGATCGACGTGGCGCTGATGGGCTACACCCTGGCGCCCGAGGCCGGCCTTACCGAGATCGCCGCCGAGATACGGGCCGGCCTTCGCTTCCTGCGTGGACGGGAGGAGGGGAGGGCGCACCGGCGCCTCGTCGTCTCGGGCTGGTCGGCGGGCGGACATCTCGCGGCCCTGGCCATGGGATGGCCGGACGTGGATGCCGGCCTCGCCATCAGCGGCGTGTTCGACCTCGAGCCGATCCGCGGCACCAGTCTCGACGACCGGCTGCACCTGACGGAAGAGGAGGTCGATGCCCTCTCGCCGATCCGGCACGTGCCCCGGCTCGACACGTCGCTCGCCATCGTCTGCGGCGCGAACGAGCTGCCCGAACTGCGCCGGCAATCCTCGGATTACGCGGATGCCTGGCGCCGGCACGGCAACGCGTCGATCTTCACCGAACTGCGCGACCACGACCATTTCTCGATTCTCGACGAGTTGATCCGCCCGGATGGCACCCTGACCGCGCTTGCGTTGCAGTTGGCGCGGGCAGGGGCGAGATAGAAGGCGGAGGCCTTCGGATCTACGCTGATGTAGCAAGTCGGATCAGCCGATGGACGTGTCGCGCAGATACCCCGCTTGAGCCTCCGCCGCACGCCGCGCACTTCTGGCATGGCGGCCGGCGGCCCGTCCTGCCCTGGTCGATCCGGTCTTCGCCGCGAACAGATCAGGGTCGCCCCAGCGTGCGAGCAGAGCCTGGAACGCATCGTGTCGCTCGCGCCGGAACGGGATGCGACGGCCGCGGATGTCCTTGCAGGGATGCGGCGGATGGATGGCACCGCAGGGCACCCAGCCGGACGGGATCGGCGCCGTGGCGGCATGGGTCCGGCCGAGACGCAAGATGTCCGGCAGGATGTGGCTGTGCGGCCCCGACGAGCCCGTGCCCGTGGCAGGCGGAATGGGCGTGAACACCTCGATCCGGCCGATCCGGGTGGCGAAGACGCGATGAGGGCTCGCGGCGACGAGGTGCCGAGCAATCGTCTCGTCGGAGCCGAACAGTGGGTGTCCGCATGCGTCCCGGAGGAGGGCGATCGTCCTCGCGTCCTGCGTCCTGACGCAGGCATCCACGGCCAGCAGTTTCAGACCGAGATCGAACAGGATGCCGTCGCGATCCTCGATCCCGGCCGCATCGCGGTCCGGCCCGAGTTCCGTGATGACGGACCGCCGGTTCATGGCGCAGGATTCCCGCGGCAGGCACATAGCGACGGCATGGTTCCAGTCGGAGGCGAAGCCGGTCTCGTAGGGGACGGGACGCAGACCGGCGGACGAATCGAGGGCGATGGCGCCGCGCGGCGTGACGAGCCCGAGACGGGCGTCGTGCAGCGGTATCGCTTCCTCCTCGGGATCGCGCAGGAAGGCCGCGATGGCGCCGAAACTGCCGAGACTCCACGTCGTCGACGGATCGCGGAGGCAGTCGGCCAGAAAATCCGAGACGGCGGACGCCCGAAGCCTGTCCGAAGACGGGCTCGCCAGGATTCCTGCTTCGGTCTCGTGCTCCATCGCGACAGTTTAGCGGGGCGCGAGCACGCATGCGATCCACGATTCGAGGCGGCACTGATTTTGCTGCGAGGCCGGACGCGCTAGCCTGTT
Source organism: Methylobacterium marchantiae (assembly GCF_042679825.1). NCBI lineage: Bacteria > Pseudomonadati > Pseudomonadota > Alphaproteobacteria > Hyphomicrobiales > Methylobacteriaceae > Methylobacterium > Methylobacterium marchantiae. The sequence continues at coordinate 152,449 of NZ_JBHTND010000007.1, forward strand.
TCGCGACCCTTCGGTCTTGGTTTCGGTCGGGCTGGATCGCCACGCCCGGTCGATCATGGATTTCGACGATGGACCTGAACTCGATCGGCGCCGTCACCGTGCCGCGGACCCGCTCCGACCTGTCCGGCTGGCAGGACGGCGATGCGTGGCTGGCCGGCGGGACGTGGCTGTTCTCCGAGCCCCAGCCGCGCCTGCGCCGCCTCGTCGATCTCTCGCGCCTCGGCTGGCCGCCCCATGACGTGAGCGAGCGCGGTCTCTCCATCGCCGCGACCTGCACCATCGCGGAACTGTTCCGGCTCGACCTGCCGGCGGCCTGGAATGCGGCGCCGCTCTTCGGCCAATGCTGCCGGGCCTTGCTCGGTTCTTTCAAGATCTGGAACATGGCCACGGTCGGCGGAAACATCTGCCTCGCTTTGCCGGCCGCGCCGATGATCGCGCTCGCCACCGCCATGGAGGGGACCTGCCTCGTCTGGACGCCGGACGGCGCCGAGCGCAGCGTCCCGATCGTCGATCTCGTTCTCGGCTCGCAATGCACTTCGCTGGCGCCGGGGGAAATCCTGCGGCGCATCGACCTGCCGATAGCCGCGCTGAAGCGCCGGACCGCCTTCCGCCAGGTCTCCCTCAGCCCGAACGGACGCTCCGGTGCCCTCCTGATCGGCACCCTCGATCCGAGCGGGGCCTTCGCCCTGACGATCACGGCCTCGACCCGCCGACCCCTGCGCCTCGCCTTTCCGGTCCGTCCCGATACGGCGACGCTCGCGGTCGCCATCGCCGACGCGATCCCGGCCGCCCTCTATCACGACGATGTCCACGGCACGCCGGATTGGCGCCGGCACATGACCTTCGCCCTGGCGGAGGAGATCCGGTGCGAGTTCGAGGACGAGACCCGCGCATGATCCTGCACGTCAACGGCCAGGAGCAGGATGCGAGCCCGCGACCGGGCCAATGCCTGCGTACGCTCCTGCGCGAACTCGGCTGGTTCGGGGTCAAGAAGGGCTGCGATGCCGGGGATTGCGGCGCCTGCACGGTGCATCTCGACGGGGAGCCGGTGCATAGCTGCCTGCTGCCGGCCTTTCGCGCCGAGGGGCGCAGCGTCACCACGATCGAAGGGCTCGCCGGCCCATGCGGGCCGGGGGAGGGGCTGCCGGCGCGGTTCCATCCGATGCAGGAGGCCTTCCTCGACGCGCAGGGCTATCAGTGCGGGTTCTGCACGCCTGGAATGATCATGACCGCCGCGGCCCTCGACCAGGGTCAGAAGCGCGATCTCGCCACCGCCCTGAAGGGCAACCTCTGCCGCTGCACCGGCTATGGCGCCATCGGCGACGCCGTCGCGGACGTCGCCCGCGTGGAGCGTCCGGCCGATGACGAGGGCGAATATTGCGGACGCAGCGTCCCGGCGCCGGCCGGGCCGGGGATCGTGTCGGGCAACGCCGCCTTCACCCTCGATCTGGCCGTGCCCGATCTTCTCCACCTGAAGGTGCTGCGCTCGCCCCACGCCCATGCCCGCATTCGGCGGATCGACCGCGCGCGCGCCCTCGCCGTGCCGGGCGTGGTGGCGATCTTCACCCACGAGGACGTGCCGGACAGACGCTTCTCCACCGGGCGTCACGAGAACCCGCTCGACGATGCCCCGGATACGCGGGTGCTCGATTGCATCGTCCGCTTCGTTGGCCAGCGCGTGGCCGCCGTGGTGGCGACGAGCGAGGCCGCGGCCGAGGCCGGCTGCGCGGCGCTGATGGTGGAGTACGAGGTCCGCGATGCGGTGTTCGACCCGGACGAGGCCCTGCAGCGCGAGTCTCCGCTGGTGCATGACGGTGCCGACCGGCCGGGGGAGGACGCTCCTCCGCGCCGGTCGCATCCCAACCTCGCCGGTGAGGTGCATGGCGAGGTCGGCGACGTCGAGGCGGGCTTCGCCGAGGCCGACCTCATCCACGAAGAGGCCTATCACTCGCAGCGCGTGCAGCACGCCCATCTCGAAACCCACGGCGCCGTCGGCTGGCGCGACGACGCGGGGCGCCTCGTCATCCGCTCCAGCACCCAGACGCCGTTTCTCACCCGCGATGCGCTGGCGAGCCTGTTCGATCTCGAGCGCGATGCGGTGCGCGTGGTCTGCGGCCGGGTCGGCGGCGGGTTCGGCGGCAAACAGGAGATGCTGACCGAGGATCTCGTGGCCCTCGCGGTGCTCTCCACGGGGCGCCCGGTGAAATGGGAGATGACCCGCCAGGAGCAGTTCACCGCCACCACCACGCGCCATCCCATGCGGGTGAAGGTGAAGATCGGCGCCCGCCGCGACGGGACGCTGACGGCGATCGCGCTGGATGTCGTGTCCAATACCGGCGCCTACGGCAACCATGCCGGCGGCGTGATCCATCACGGATGCAACGAGGTGATCGGCGTCTATCGCTGCCCCAACAAGCGCGTCGACGGCTACGCGGTCTATACCCACACCCTGCCGAGCGGCGCTTTCCGCGGCTACGGCCTGAGCCAGACCATCTTCGCGGTGGAATCGGCCATGGACGAGCTCGCGCGCGGGCTCGGCCTCGACCCGTTCGAGATGCGCCGCCGCAACGTCGTGCGCCCCGGCGACCCGATGGTGTCGAACAGCCTCGAACCGCATGACGTGGAATACGGCAGCTACGGACTGGACCAGTGCCTCGACCTCGCGGCATCCGCATTGGACGAGCTCGGCCCGCCCGAGACACCCTCGGCCGACTGGCTCGTCGGCAAGGGCATGGCGCTCGCGATGATCGACACGATCCCGCCGCGCGGCCACTTCGCCGAGGCGCGGATCGCGCTCCGGTCGGATGCGACCTACGAACTCAGTGTCGGCACCGCCGAGTTCGGCAACGGCACCACCACCGTCCATGCGCAGATCGCGGCCTCGGCCCTCGGCACCACGCCGGACCGCATCGCCATCCGCCATGGCGATACCGACGGCGTCGGCCACGATACCGGAGCCTATGGATCCACGGGTATCGTGGTGGCCGGACAGGCGACGCTGAAGGCCTGCCTCGCCTTGGCCCAGGCGCTCCGAGACGCGGCCGCCGAGAGAGCAGGGTGCGAGCCTTCCGAATGTCGGCTGCACCGCGACGGCATCGCGACACCGGCCGGGGAGATCGGCCTCGCCGAGATCGTGTCGGAGGGGATCATCGAACGGAGCGCCAGGGCCGACGGGACGCCCCGTTCCGTCGCCTTCAACGTCCAGGGGTTCCGCGTCGCGGTGCATCCGATCAGCGGCGAGGTGCGCATCCTCGACAGCGTGCATGCCGCCGATGCCGGGCGCGTCATCAACCCGATGCAGTGCCGCGGTCAGGTCGAGGGAGGCGTCGCGCAAGCCATCGGCGCGGCTCTATACGAGGCCATGCGGATCGAGGACGAGGGCCAGGTCGTCACGCAGACCTTCCGCAACTACCACATCCCGGCCTTCGCCGACGTGCCGCGGACCCGCGTACTATTCGCCGATACCTATGACAGGGTCGGCCCGCTGGGTGCGAAGTCGATGAGCGAGAGCCCGTTCAACCCCATCGCCCCGGCCCTCGCCAACGCGATCCGCGACGCGACGGGAGCTCGGCTCACCGCGACGCCCTTCGCGCCGGACCGCATCTACCTCGCGGTCATGGATGCTCTCGGCGGCTCCGGGAAATCCAACTGAGACCTGCCTGTCGAGTCATGATTCAGTGCGAAATCCCAGGCTTCGGTGTCGGGTGGGGATCAATTCGAGGTCTTATGACGACCATCCCATTGCGCGGCCACTGCCCCGTATGTGCTGACTGCGTAAGGCATTGCAAAAGTAAACAAGACTTTAGTCCAGTTTATTGCCGCATCTCCAAACAGTGCATCTCCCTGATTGATCAAATTCAGCACAGTCCCAACCACAACGGCAACCTTCAAGGAACGTGCCGGCACGCCATTGTTGACCGCATAAAACAGAACCAGGCGCCAACCTTTTTGATGAGGCTCACTCATCATCAGCAGTCTCTTCTATAAACGTATTGATTTTTGCTCTGTCAATCATAACAATTTTAAGTGACGCAGTTTATCGAACTGTCTTCGATCATTTCTTTATCTTAGGCGTTTTAGTGATTAAATGATCGTCGGTGCCTCTCTCTTTTAGCGCGAAGTCATATAATTCATTCGACTGCGCTGGGCTTGCGTCATTTCCATCCGACAGAGCGAAGAATGCGGCGCGAACGATCTCTTTCTTGGTGGTCTCGGGGTGCTTCTCTCGCACGGCGGCGATCAACTCCTTCGGCTTGATACCGGGGGAGGCAACCAGACGAAGGGTGGAAGCAATTTCAGCGAGCGAAGGCATGTCGTGACCAATGAGGCTCGGGCGATGTCGGAGTGACGCCGCAGAGTAGGCCCTTCTTGATCTGGATTGCCATGACAACCCGATGACGGTCTGCTGCTGTGCACGTGTTGCAACGCAACCACCACGGATGCCCGACGCCCAGATATGATGCTGACGTTCCTTTTCTGAGACCGGAACATGCACCTCGGGCGCGACCATCGGTTTGATGGCGCGCCTTTTTTTGCGCTCGACTCAAAGAAGAAAGGCGGCACGAGAGATGCCGCTGCCGAGTCGTTTTTCCAACTGACCCAAGACAATCTAACGCCGTCGGTCCGCCCCGAAACATCCGATCTTCGCCCTCGTCCGGCATAAGGAAATGTCAGAGAACCGCCTCGATCAGACCGAGGTTCTTGGCTTCCTCGGCCTCGATGTACCAATTGTAGGGTGCCTTCTCGATGACCTCGTCGAGGGTGACCTGCGAGCCGATGACGAGATTGGCGAATCCCTCGTTCTGGATCTCGATGGAGCACTCGATCTCGTGCAGCGTCGCCTTGAGCGTGGCGATGCAGGTGGTGAGCGGGCCGTGGATCTCGAGCTTCTTCGCCATCTTGCGCTCGTGGATCATCAGGCGCGTGCCGCGGGTGAGATAGCGGTTGGAGCGGGCGAAGAAGCTCATGAAGGTGGTGCCGGCCGAGTAGATCGCGGCCTTGCCGAGGAAGACGAACCGGCGCTCCGGGGTGACCTCGCTAGCAAAGCGGATGTCCTCGCCCATCATCCGCGCGACCTCCGGGTCGCCTCCGAGGGTCGTGAGTTCGACGACCACGAGGTCCAACTCGGAGGCGGCGTCGAACTGGCGCCTGAAATCCCGATACATGTCATAATCGACCGGGCCGGAGAGCAGGATGGCGGGACCCTTGAAGGCGGGGGCGGAAAGCGGCGTGTTGTCCATCATCGATCCTCGGCCAAAGTGAATGTCGGGAGGCGCTCCCCGCATGGCTCGTGCCGGATCAAGACGTGCCGGGCGGTTCCGTGGTTGCGCCCATCGAGCAAAATTCCCGCCGTCGCGCGCCGACGGTCCGACCATTGGACGATCTGGACTTTCGGGCCCGCCGGGCCTATATCCGACCTGCGTTTGATGACCGGTTCGTAATAACGTTTCAGGACCCGGAGGGCAGTACTTCGGCGCCTCCACCAAAAGCGCATCGTGATGCGCTTCTGATGGGGGCGAAATAGGATCGACTGGGCGGTAAAGGGATCGCGAGAGCGTCGGTAAGGACTCGACCGGTTTGGCGCAGGCAACCCCTGTTCCAAGTATTTGGCCAAAACTCTAAATGCCAACGATAACGTTGTCATGGATGCCCGCCTCGCGGCGTAAGCATCTTGCGGTAGGGTAACCGTCGAAACAGAACCCGGGGCTTCGGCCCCGGGACCCACCCTTCTTCATGACTTCGGAAGCGTAGTGGTCAGTCCTGGCAATGCCGGTGAAGGACCTTTCGGCGTTTCTTCTCCATCCGCTCTAAGGCGCCCGGCATTCGTGCAGGATGCGCCAGCATGGACTCCACCAGATTAGCCGCATCATCGACGTCGCGCGGGCGGTGCGAGAGCGCACATGCGTTCCTTGGAGCCCTTCCAGGCTGTTGTTGCCGGAACGGCCTGCGCTACTTGGCTCCAGCAGGGAAAGTTCTTCGCCATCGAGCGTTTGCCGGAGGCTGATCGTAGCCTCGCGAGGGACTTCCGCGACACGATCCGATGGATGGCTACGTCTTTGGAACAGGCTCGGAGAACGCCATGTATGGCCCTGACGACCTCGAACTCAACCGGCGCGATCTGATGGCGGGCGCCTCCGCCTGCGCCGTCGCGACGGCGTGCCCTTCCGCAAGTTGGGCCGCCGCCCCGGCTTCCTCCGAGCCGGTCATGTCCAAGGTGTCGTTCACGGTGAACGGGACGGCACACGAGATCGACCTCGATACCCGCACGACCCTCCTCGACGCCGTGCGCGAGCACCTCCACCTCACTGGCGCCAAGAAGGGCTGCGACCACGGGCAGTGCGGGGCCTGTACGATGATCGTCGATGGGCGACGCATCAATTCCTGCCTGACCCTCGCGGTCATGCACCAGGGCGACGCCATCACGACGATCGAAGGGTTGGGCAAGCCCGGCGACCTGCACCCGATGCAGGCGGCCTTCGTCAAGCATGACGGCTACCAGTGCGGATTCTGCACGCCCGGCCAGATCTGCTCCGGCGTCGCCGTCCTCGACGAGATCAAGGCCGGCATCCCGAGCCACATCACCGCCGACCTCACCGCGACCGCAGCGGTCACGGCGGACGAGATCCGCGAGCGCATGAGCGGCAACATCTGTCGCTGCGGCGCCTATTCGAACATCGTCGATGCCATGACGGAAGTCGCGGGGAGGCAGGCATGAAGTCCTTCAGCTACGAGCGCGCCGCTTCACCCGCAGAGGCCGCCGCGGCGGTCGCGCGCGTGCCGGGCGCGAAATTCATCGCCGGCGGCACCAATCTGCTCGACCTGATGAAGCTGCAGATCGAGACGCCGACCCATCTCGTCGACGTCAACGGCCTGGATCTCGACAAGATCGAGCCGACGGAGGAGGGGGGGCTGCGCATCGGCGCCCTGGTGCGCAACACCGATCTCGCCGCCGACCTTCGTGTGCGGCGCGGCTACGGCGTGTTGAGCCGGGCGTTGCTCGCCGGCGCGTCAGGCCAGCTTCGCAACAAGGCGACGACGGCCGGCAACCTGCTTCAGCGCACCCGGTGCCCGTATTTCTACGATACCGCGCAGCCCTGCAACAAACGTCAGCCGGGCAGCGGATGCTCGGCCATCGGCGGCATCAGCCGGCAACTCGCGGTGGTGGGGGCCAGCGAGGCCTGCATCGCCACCCATCCCGGCGACATGGCGGTGGCCATGCGCGTCCTCGACGCCACGGTCGAGACGGTGAATGCCAAGGGTACGGCGCGGACGATCCCGATCGCCGACTTTCACCGCCTGCCCGGTGACACGCCGCAGATCGAGACGAGCCTGCAGCCGGGCGAACTCATCACCGCCGTGACGCTGCCGAAGCCCGTCGCGGGGATGCATGTCTACCGCAAGGTCCGCGATCGCGCGTCCTACGCTTTCGCGCTGATCTCGATCGCCGGAATCGTCCAGCGCGACGGGAGCGGGCGCATCGCCGTCGGCGGCGTCGCTCCGAAGCCGTGGCGTGACGAGGCCGCCGAGGCGGAGCTGCCGAAGGGCGCCAAGGCCGTGTCCGAGCGGCTGTTCGCCGGGGCGAAGCCGACCCACGACAACGCCTACAAGCTGAAGCTCACGGAGCGCGCGCTCAGCGCCGTTCTGTCCGAAGCGAGGGCCTGAACCATGAAGTTCGACACTCCCGCGACCCGGAACCCGATCGACCAGCTCAAGGTCGTCGGCAAGGCCACGGACCGGATCGACGGTCCGTTCAAGACCACGGGCACCGCCCACTACGCCTATGACTGGCACGATCCGAAATCGAAGGCGGCCTACGGCTTCGTCGTCGGCGCGAGTATCGCCAAGGGGCGGATCAAGGCGATGGACCTGAGCGCGGCGAAGGCGGCGCGCGGCGTCCTCGCCATCGTCACGGCCGAGACTGCCGGGCCCCTCGACAAGGGCAAGCTCAACGCCGCCAAGCTCCTCGGTGGACCCGAGATCGAGCATTATCACCAGGCGGTGGCCGTGGTGGTGGCCGAGACGTTCGAGCAGGCTCGCGCCGCCGCGTCCCTCGTCCGTGTCGACTACACCGAGACGCAGGGCGCCTTCGATCTGGCGGCGGTGAAGGATACCGGCAAACCCGAGAAGCTCGCCGGCGCCCCCTCCGACACGTCCATCGGCGATTTCGACGGGGCCTTCGCCGCAGCCCCCGTCCAGCTCGACGCCACCTACACCACGCCCGATCAGGCCCATGCGATGATGGAGCCGCACGCGTCCATCGCCTCCTGGGATGGCGACAGCCTGACGGTCTGGACCTCGAACCAGATGATCGACTGGGGTACGCGGGACCTCGCCCTGACCCTGCGCATGCCGAAGGAGAAGGTCCGCCTCGTCTCGCCCTTCGTCGGCGGCGGGTTCGGCGGCAAGCTGTTCCTGCGGTCGGAGGCCGTGATGGCGGCTCTGGGCGCTCGGGCCGCCAATCGCCCGGTGAAGGTCGCCCTGACCCGCCCCCTCACCTTCAACAACACCGTGCACCGGCCGGCCACGATCCAGCGCATCCGCCTCGGCGCGACGCCGGACGGCACCATCACGGCGATCGGGCACGAGAGCTGGTCCGGCAACCTGCCCGGCGGCAAGCCGGAGGCGGCGGTGCAGCAGACGCGCCTGCTCTATGCGGGTGCGAACCGCATGACCCAGACGCGGCTATCCACGCTCGACCTGCCCGAGGGCAACTCGATGCGTGCCCCCGGCGAGGCGCCCGGCCTGATGGTGCTCGAGATCGCCATGGACGAGATGGCGGAAAAGCTCGGCCTCGATCCGGTGGATTTCCGCATCCGCAACGACACGCAAGTCGACCCGGAGAAGCCGGAGCGTCCGTTTTCCCAGCGCAGCCTCATCGAATGCCTGCGCCAGGGCGCGTCGCGCTTCGGATGGGACAAGCGGATCGTCAAGCCCGGTCAGGTCCGCGACGGGCGCTGGCTCGTCGGCATGGGCGTCGCCGCCGCCTTCCGCAACAACATGAACGTCAAGTCGGGCGCGCGCGTTCGGCTCGACCGGAGCGGCGTGGTGACGGTCGAGACCGACATGACCGATATCGGCACCGGCAGCTACACCATCATCGGCCAGACGGCGGCCGAGATGATGGGGCTGGGACTCGACAAGGTGGTGGTGAGGCTCGGCGATTCCAATTTTCCGGTCTCGTCCGGGTCGGGCGGGCAGTTCGGCGCCAACAGCTCGACATCGGGTGTCTACGCGGCCTGCGTGAAGCTCCGCGAAGCGGTGGCGCAGGCACTCGGCTTCAACTCGGCCGATGCCGTGTTCGAGGATGGCCGGGTCCGCTCCGGCAATCGGTCCGTTCCGCTCGCCGAGGCCGTGAAGGGTGACGACCTCGTGGCGGAGGACACGATCGAGTTCGGCGATCTCTCGAAGAAGTATCAGCAATCGACTTTCGGCGCGCATTTCGTCGAAGTCGGCGTCGATGCGAGCACGGCGGAGATCAGGGTGAGGCGGATGCTGGCGGTCTGCGCCGCCGGACGCATCCTCAACCCGAAATCCGCCCGCAGCCAGGTCATCGGCGGCATGACCATGGGGGTCGGCGCGGCGCTGATGGAGGAGCTGGCGGTGGACACGAAGCGCGGCTTCTTCGTCAACCACGATCTGGCCGGCTACGAAGTGCCGGTCCATGCCGATATCCCGCATCAGGACGTCGTCTTCCTCGACGAGACCGATCCGATCTCCTCGCCGATGAAGGCCAAGGGCGTCGGCGAACTCGGCATCTGCGGCGTCGGCGCGGCAGTCGCCAACGCCGTCTACAACGCCACGGGCATTCGCGTGCGCGACTATCCGGTCACCCTCGACAAGCTCCTCGACCGGATGCCCGACGCGGCCTGAACCCTTTCGGATGATCATCGAGGGCGCGTGCCGAACGTGCCCTCGATGAGTTCGTGGTCCGGCTCCGGGTCTCAGACGACGAAGAAGTCGTTGGCTTCGATGGAGGCGACCGCCGTCGCATCGAGCCGCGTGACGACGACGGGCAGAAATTCCGTGCCGGAGCCGTCGGCATCGTAATAGACGAGGTTGTTCCAGGTCGAGACGGCGATCCGGTCGCTGGCATCGAGGTCGCTGGCATCGTAGGTGTCGGTGATCTTGAAGGCGCTGGCCGAGAGCTCGCCGCGTCCGAGGGCGCTGAAGAACGCGTCGTCCAGGTGGATCGTGTCGTCCGCGTGCCGGAAATCGGTGATCAGGTCCGGATTGTTCCCATTCGCCTGTGTGTGGAAGACGAACGTATCGGCGCCGGTACCGCCGGTGAGAATATCGGTCCCGGTGCCCCCGACCAGCACGTCGTTTCCTGCCCGGCCGTTCAGCGTATCGTCCCCGGCCCCGCCTTCGAGACGATTGGCCGAGTTGTTGCCCGACAGGGTGTCGCCGTACTGGGCGCCCTTGACGTTCTCGATGCTGTCGAGAGTGTCCGTATCGACGAAATGGAAGCGATAGCCGGAATCGAGGTGATAGATCTGCTGTTCCTGCGTCGCGGTGCCCCGCTGAAGATCGACGAGGACACGGCCGGAATAGGCGCTGTAATCGACGAGATCGACCCCGCTGCCGCCCGACATGAGGTCGGTGCCGTAGATGTCGATGAAGGTGTCGTTGTCGGCGCCGCCATACATGCGGTCGTTCCCGGCATCGCCCCTGAGCGTGTCGTTCCCATTGGATCCATAGAGAAGATCATCGTGATTGCCGCCGTACAGCCGGTCGCTGCCGGCCCCGCCGTACAGGACGTCCTTGCCGTCCAGGCCGTAGATCCAGTCGGCGCTGGTGGTGCCGACGAGTTCGTCATCCTTGAAGAACCAGTTCTTGTCGCCGCGGATCGTTGCCATGATGGGCCTCCTGAAGTCCGAAGAGCGATGATCGCTCTCCATGACCGGAGATTGCGCCCGACGAAGCCGGCCTTCCGTGATGAGGATCACACAAGCGCGGGGTGAAGGCAGATGACATCGAGCGGCTCGCTCCGCCCGCGCAGGGCGACCCGCTTCGCCCGTCCGGCTTCCGGCAGGTAGAGGCCTGCGACGAGATCCGCGCTCAGGACGATGGCGACGCCTTCCGCCTTCGCTATGTCCATGAGACGGCTCGCCACATTCACCGTGTCGCCGGTGGCGGTGATGTGCTGGTTACGGGCACCTCCGAGCCGTGAGATCACGACGGGCCCCGCATGGGCACCGATGCGCAATCCGGTCGCCGTCCCGGTCTCGGCGGAGAGCCGTGCGATCCACTCGTCGAACTCCGTGAGGAGGGCGAAGGCCGTCTCGACGGCGCGCGCCGCATCGTCGGGCGCGGTCTCGGCCAGACCGAACAGGATCATCGCCCCGTCGCCCATGAAGCTCGTCACCGAGCCGTTGCGGCGGGTGGCGGTGTCCTCGACGAGATCGTGCATCTCCTTCAGCAGCGCGCGTGTCCGAACGGGACCGAGCCGCTCGCTCATGCCGGTGAAGCCGGAGAGATCGAGGAAGAGGATCGCGGCACGCTGCTCCACCGGATCGGCGAGGAAATCCGGTCGAGCCGCCAGCCTCGCCGCCACGGCCGGCGGGTGAAAGCGTAGCAGCCCGTCGCGGGCCGCCGTCAGCCGGCGTTCGCTGTACCGGTCGAGCCAGAGCCGGGCCGCGAGGAACGGAGCGAGGGGGACAATGAGGGCCGCCAGAGGGAGTGCCATCGCGAGCCAGATGCCCTGTGCGAACAGGACGATCGCGGAAAGGACGAAGGCGCCGACCAGAAGAGCCGCGACCGCGACACCGAGGCCGACCCGGCCGATGGACAGCGCGATCACCACGAGGACCGGCAGCGCGAAAGCGATGGCCGCATCGGCGAGGCGCACGCCCGATGTCCGGATCAGGGCGTCGCCGTGCAGCAGATGGGACGCTGCCGTGGCGAGGAGTTCGACGCCCGGCAGGACCGGATCGAACGGCGTGCTCAGCGTATCGCCGCTGGCGAGCGCCGTGGAGCCGATGAAGAGGAGCTTGCCGCGCAGGCTCTCCATGCCGCCCTCGTCCACGACGCGCTTGGCGCTCACGGTCCGGATCGTACCCTGAGGGCCGTAGAATCGCAGGGCCAACCCGGCACCGATATCGATGGGCGTTTCCCGACCCGCCAGCACGACCGAATCCGCGGTCAGGATCGGCTGGCTCGCGGTCGCGACGCCGACGGCTCTCAGCGACAGGGCCGGGTGGAGCGTGTGTCCTTCCGCGATGAGGAGCGGGACATGCCGCGGCGTTCCGGCCTCGTCGCTCGCGACGTTGACGAGGCCGAGCCGCGCCGCCTGCCGCAAGGGCCGGACCGGTCGCAGGATCGCCTGTGCGACGGGGATGTTGGTGATCGGGCCCTGGCTCGCCCGTGCTTCCGGCCCACTGCGCGAGAAACTCGCCGCCATTCCGAGGATCGCGGGCGCGGCGGCCAGCGCCGCCGCGAGTTCCGTGTCGACTTCCGGCGTTCCGGAATCGATGAACAGGATGTCGACCGCGACCGCTTTCGGCGCCGTGGTCGCCAGCGCGCGCAGGAGCCTGGCAATATAGGGTCGCGGCAGCGGATAGGCCCCCGCCGCGGCGATGGTCGCATCGTCGATGGCGATCACGACCACATCCTCGGGCGCCGGTCTCGGCCCGAGGATGGAGAATCGCAGATCGGTGAGGGCCGCCTCGATCCGGTCGAAGGACGCGGCCTCGCCGCGCAGATGCGGGAGAACGAGGAAGAGGCTCCAGCCGCAGCAGAATGCCACCGCCGCGACAGCGAGGGCGAGATGCGGCGGGACGCGCCTCCACATCAGCGGCCGAAACGGGCCAGGAGGTGGAGGCGCCGTTCCCGCGGCCAGGATTTCGGTGCGAGCGGGCCGCCCGCCGGTCCGACGTCGACCCCGTCGCCCGCGCCGAGGGCGACGGCACCCACGGGCTCTCCCGTCCTGGCGACCCGGACCTTTCCGCTCTGCACGAACACCGCCGAACCGCCCGGTGCCGCATCGACGATCCAGGTGGTGCCCCGCACCGAGGCGATGGCATGGGGCGTACGGACCTGAAACCCGCCGCGCTTCGCCGCGGGATACTCGATGAGCAGCGCTTTGCTCTTCAACTCGGCGGCGTCCGGCCGGCCATCGCGATCGTCGTCGATCAGCGTGTAGGCGGCCCCCTTCTCGGCCGTGATCCTGAATCCGCTGTCACAGGTGAGGACCGAGCGGGGCGGATCGCTGAAATCGACGCGATCGCATCCCTTCGTCTGCGCCGCCGCCGCTCCCGGCGACAGGCAGAGCGCCAAGCCGATGAGGCGGAGATGGCGGCCGATTCCGGCGTTGTCGCCGCGCCGGAGACGATCGATACCAGTCGGTGTCATGATGTCGTCCTCGATCCGTCCCGGTCGTTCGTCATGTGTCGGAAGAGGCCAGCCTGGCCATCCGCTGCGGATCAAGCACATGGATCCGGCCTCTTCCGAGTCGGAGGAGACCGCCTCGCTTCCAGATCTGCAACTGCCGGTTCACGCTTTCCCGGGTGGAACCGACGAACAGGGCCAGTTCCTCCTGGGATACGACGATCTCGTCGCCGAAATCCTGGGCGAGCGCCACGAGCCGCCGGAGAAGGCGCTGCTCGAGGGACAGGAAGGCCGCTTCCTCCGTGCGCTGGCTCATCCAGCGGATGCGGGCGCAGAGGAGCTCGATGAACTGCACCGCCACGGAAGGACGGCGCTCGATCATGGCCAGGAGATCGCGGCGCAGGATGACGAAGAGCGTCGTCGGTTCGACGGCGGTGGCGCTCGCGGTGCGGGGCCGGCCGTCGAGCAGGGCGACCTCTCCGAAGACGTCGCCCGAGCTGAGAACGTTCAGCGTGGTGCGGCGGCCATCCTCGGTCTCGTTGCTGATGCGGACCTGCCCGCGCCGGACCGCGTAGAGCGCGTCCCCGGCATCGCCCTTCGCGAAGAGCGTCTGGCCGGTCGCAAGGGAACGCGTGACGCAGAGTTGCGCGACGGCGTCAAGGGTCTCGCCGTCGAGGCCTCCGAAGAACGGGTTCACGGCGAGAAGGCGGGCCAGATCATGCTTCTCGCCCATGTGTCGGACCCGATCTCCGGCTTCGCGGCACGCCGAGAAACATCCGCCGTTGCATCGCCATTCGGCACATCGGTGAACGTCGATGGCGCCGTCAGACTGTGACACGGATCACTCGAGCCGCGAAGGCGGTGCACGGATCGGTCGATGCCGTGCGGGCACGCCGTGAAGCGACGATGCCGGACCGATCCCGCGCGCATCCCGCAGCTCTGCCCAGACCGCTCCCTCGGGCTCGCGGATTTGGCGCCCTGGCCGGAAAGTCGGAAATTCGACCGTTCCGGCAGAGTGTTATCGGGTACTGCCATGGTCCTACGTCATGTCGTTGTCGCGAAAAACCGTCAGCTCTGCGATTTTGGCATTGACGGGTCAGGTCGGTGTGTCTAGAAGCCTGTTCATCGGCGGCGGCCAGCGGGGACTTCGGTTCGGCGGGCGTTGTTTGTGTCTCTGGATACTTTTCGGATGGATTGTCCGGCCTCA